>JBMFUY010000038.1:0-15794 GCA_049966275.1 bacterium | reverse complement strand
ATACCTATATTTGACGCGGGGTTATCACTCATTACACAAACTTCCCTATTTCGCAAATGCATTTTTCGGGTTAAAGTGTTTTCCTATTCTGACAGATAAAATCACCGGCTCTTATCCAATACCTATAAATTGGACAGGAGCCGGTTCCATTTTGCAAAAGGAGGTACATACATACAGTGCGTTCATTCAATTTAACATATGCATGGACTGGTTTTAAGGTCTTTACGCTGTTATTAACAATAATGTTTTTTTTGTCCTGTACAAAGCATGCCGCAACCTCTCCATACGTTGTGGTTCCTGAAAAGGTTTATAATTTTTCACACCTTTATGCTGGTGAGAAGTTAACACATGAGTTCATCATAAAAAATAATGGTGAACAGACCTTACTGATTGAGGGTATTATGTCTCCATGTAGATGTATCTTTGCGAGAATAAACAACAGAGAGATAAAGCCCCATGACCAGGCTATCCTATCTGTAAGATTTGATACAACCGGACTTGAAGGCTCTCAGGATCACAGGGTTATTGTATACACGAATGCAACAAATGAGCGAATACTTGTGTTTAAGATAATGGGTTATGTGTTACAACCATTCTCGCTTCAACCCCAGGACATCGATCTTGGAAATCTGGACAGCAATGCACCACTATCTCAAACAATAGTATTTACCTCTACCTCTATTGGTATCACAGCTGTAACCTCTTTGTCACCCTATATAAAAACAAGTTTAAATAAGGTTTCGCAAAATGTGTATGATATTGGTTTATACCTGGCAAAACAACTACCGGCAGGATTATTAAAAAGCAAGGTTTTGATCTATACAACATCCACCAATTTCCCTGTTCTAACAGTTCCTGTAAAGGCAAAAAGGCTCTCTGATATTCAGGCAAACCCGGATGAAATCTTTGCTGGAATATTGCTCAGGAACAAATCATCCAGTGAATTTAACACCTATGTATTTTCAAAGCACAAAAAACCTTTTATTATAAAGGATGTGCACGATACAAACAATTATCTGAACATACACACCGAAAGGTTTGCACCTGATGTATACAGGATAAATGTAACAGCAAAACCATTTACAAATACAGGCGAATATACAACTGATATTATGGTATTAACCACAGACAACAAAACCCCTGTGCTGCAGGTGCCATTCAGGGTTTTAGTAATGGATAAATAATAAGGAATTAAAACGGAACATCATCATCAGGGTTGGACGTATCATCATTAACAACAGGCTCTGGAGCTGATTCAACAAAATCATCAGGCACAGAGGCATTTTGCGCTGTCTGACCTATTAACTGAATGGTAAGCGCAACGATCTCTGTAGTTGTATGTTTCTGATTATTACTATCCTCCCATTGTCTTGTTCTCAGTTTCCCTTCAATATAAACCTGTTTTCCTTTGTGCAGGTACTTACCTGCGAGATCCGCAAGCCTTCCAAAGGCTGTAATCCTGTGCCATTCTGTTTGTTTTATTCTTTCGCCTGTTTTACTCGTGTAATTCTCTGTTGTGGCTATGGTAAATGATGCAACATTCTGACCGCTTGGGAGCTGTCTGATCTCAGGGTCCCTTCCAAGATTACCTAGAAGAATAACCTTATTTACATATCCCATAAAGCCTCCTCTCTTATCTAACAAAATACATTATAATCAAAAAACTTCCAAACAACACCCTGTACCATACAAATGGAACAAAGCTATGCCTCTTCAGGTATTTTAATAACACATCTATTACTATATAGCTAACCACTGCAGAACCTATTACACCCCATATAAATGGGTTTATTTCTGAGGCTGGGAAATGATAGATCAATTTGTGAAGTTTTAGAAACGAAGCACCAAGCAGGATGGGCATTGCCAGTAAAAATGAAAAATGTGCGGATGTCTCGCGATTGAGCCCGAGGAACAGTGCCGCGGTCATAGTAATGCCTGAGCGAGAAACCCCGGGTATCAATGCCATTGCCTGAGCAAAACCTATTATAAGGGTATCTTTTATTGTTATCTGACTGTAATCTCTACTACTATGGCGCGCAACACGATCAGCAAAATACAAAACTATGCCAAACACGATCATTGCAATACCCACGTTTAATGGATTTCTTAAAACCTCTTTTATCGGTTTCTCAAAAAAATAACCAAGTAATGAACCAGGGATCGTTGCAATTATAACATACCAGACAAGCCTTCTTTGGAAATTGTTGTATAGGTGTCCCTCTTTAATACCACTAAAAAATGCATTCACAAGCTCAAGCCACTCCTTCCAATAAAAGCTTAACAACGCGAGTACAGAACCAAGCTGAAGTGCCACCTGAAATGTAAGGCTATTTAAAAACCTGTTATCCCAGCCCAGAAGCCATGGAAACACTATCAGGTGTGACCAGCTGCTCACTGGAATAAATGCTGTAAGTCCCTGAACCGCACCAAGGATAAATGCCTGTAAGGACTCGCTCATAAGATTAAACCTGAGAGAGTATTTAAAATGTTTGTTTTCATCTTTATTTCTCTCCTCTAATTAAGTTTATGTAGTTTTATTACATAAGATATTTAAGTCAATGTGTTTTTTTATAGCACGGTAATTTTTGAGATGTTAACTCTAAAAATGCAATAGGGAAGTTTGCTCATTCGTTCGGAATACCCATCACTCATTACACAAACTTTCCTATTTCACACACGCACTTTTTGGGTTAAGCATTCTGAGAACGTTTTTATATACCCATTATATGGTATCCTGCATCCACAAAGATCACCTCGCCTGTTATAGCACTGCTCATAGGAGAAAGCAGAAACAGGGCAGCATCGCCCACTTCATCTGCAGTGATATTCCTTCCCAGGGGTGCTTTTTGTGGGTACTGTTGTATCATTGTTGTAAACCCCTTTATACCCCTTGCAGATAGTGTATTCAATGGCCCTGCTGATATACCATTTACCCTTATATTGTTTTTGCCAAGCTCATACGCAAGATAACGAATGATACTCTCAAGTGCTGATTTAGCTATTGCCATCACATTGTAGCCTGGTATTACAACCTGTGATGCAATGTACGACATAGCAACAATACTACCACCCTGCTTCATTAAGGGTGTTGCATATCTGGAAAGCGAGATGAGAGAATACGCACTGATATCCATTGCTGTAAGGAATCCCTGTTTTGTTGTGTCCATGAAGCTACCTCCAAGTTCTTCTCTTGGTGCAAATGCAATGCTATGAACAAGGGTATGAATGGTGTCATGCCTTTTTTTGATCTCCTCAAACAGACTTCTAACCATTTCTTCATTCTGTACATCACATTCAAATAACCCAAGTGGATGGAGATCCGGTATTACCTCTTCAACCCTTTCCTTCAGGGAGGGATTAGCATAGGTAAAATAGAGTTCCATACCTGCTTGATGTAGTTTTTTTGCAATGTGCAGTGCAATGCTATACTTGTTAACAACCCCTGTTACAAGCCCGATCTTTTTGCTCAAGTCTACAACATACATGTTTTCTCTCCTCTCATTTTTTGATTAAAACATTACAGTTTATATTCTTTCTTATTAACCCAAAAATTGCAATAAGAAATTTTCCTTTTTTGATAAATTTGATAAAAACAAAGATATTGCTTGAATATTAAAATTCTGTATGTAATATAAACATAAAAAAACACACCTGCCTATTGGTACAGGGGTGCTCGAAAGAGTCCTGTTATCAAGATGACCACAGGTGGAAGAACAAAACCATGGAGGAAAACATGTTTGATGTAACAATGAAAGACCTGCTTGAAGCAGGTGTACATTTTGGTCACCAGACCAATCGTTGGGATCCAAAGATGAAGCCCTACATCTTTGAAGCAAGGAACAAGATCTATATTATAGATCTTCAAAAGACATTAGAGGCGTTAAAGATTGCCTATGATGCAGTGGTGAAAACAGTGGGTGAAGGTGGTAATCTTCTCTTTGTCGGGACAAAAAAACAGGCTCAGGAATCCATAAAAGATGAGGCTGAGCGCGCGGGTATGTTTTATGTAAATATCCGATGGCTTGGAGGTATGTTAACGAATTTTAAAACGATCAGAAGTAACCTTTCAAGGCTTGAGGCAATTGAGAAAATGCAAACAGACGGGACGTTTGAAAAGCTCACAAAAAAAGAGCAGATGAAGCTTACAAAGGAAAAGGATAAACTGGTAAAGTATTTAGGTGGTGTTAGAAACATGAAAAAACTGCCTGATATGCTGTTTGTTGTAGATACCAATCATGAGAGCATTGCAGTTAAAGAGGCAAACAAGCTACGTATACCCATTGTTGGAATAGTTGATACAAATTGCAATCCCGAGGTTATAGACTACCCAATACCTGCAAATGATGATGCTATCAGGGCAATTAAATTACTTACCTCAAAGATAGCAGATGCATGTCTGGAAGGGGCAAAGATACGCAGTGAAAAATTCCCGCAGATGGAATCTGCTCCTCAGGAAGCACCTGTAGAGCAACCAGCAAAAGAGGATACCGAGGCTGATTTAGAAGATAAGCAACTTGATGTTCCGGATGAATTTTAATAAAGAATATCGAAGATGATAAAAGGAGTTAAACGAAAATGGCTGAAATAACCGCAGAAATGGTTAAAACTTTAAGAGAAAAAACTGGTGCAGGGATAATGGAATGTAAAACTGCACTGAATGAAGCAGAAGGTGATTTTGATAAAGCTGTTGAAATACTCCGTAAAAAGGGTATTGCTTCAGCATCAAAAAAGATTGGCAGGACAGCTGCTGAAGGGGTAATAGAGGCTTATATACACGCGGGGAGCAAGATAGGTGTAATGGTAGAGGTTAATTGTGAAACAGACTTTGTTGCAAGAACACCTGAGTTCAAAACCTTCGCAAGAGAGATAGCAATGCAGATAGCAGCAGCCAACCCATTGTATGTAGATAGAGCCTCTGTACCACAATCTGTAATAGACAAGGAAAAGGAGATTTATACAGAACAATCAAAGGCATCCGGCAAACCAGCATCTGTTATTGAAAAGATGGTGCAGGGAAAGCTTGACAAGTTCTATAAGGAAGTTTGTTTGCTTGAACAGAGTTACATCAGGGATCCTAATGTGGTTGTGGGTGATCTTCTCAAGTCTTTGATTTCAAAGGTGGGAGAGAATGTTGTGATAAGAAGATTTGTAAGATACCAGATTGGAGAAACCTCAAAATCCTGAGCAATGAACAATATTAAGTATAAAAGGATTTTGTTAAAGCTTAGCGGTGAGATACTTGGTGGAGAGAAAGGCATGGGTTTTTCTTCTACCACATTAAAGGATATAGCACTTCAGGTAAAGGAGATCGTGGACCTTGGTGTGCAGGTGGCTATGGTTATTGGTGGTGGGAACCTTGTGAGAGGTGATTACCTATCACACGAGCTTGGTATTGATAGGGCAACCGCTGATTATATGGGTATGCTATCAACAATTATTAACGCAATAGCCCTGCAGGATGTGTTAGAGCGTAACAATGTGCACACAAGGGTACAAACAGCCATAGAGATGCACGAGATTGCAGAGCCATATATCAGGAGAAGAGCGATCAGACATCTTGAAAAAGGAAGGGTTGTGATCTTTGCAGCAGGTACAGGAAACCCATACTTTACAACAGATACTGCTGCAGCATTGAGGGCAATAGAGATAAAGGCAGATATACTCATAAAGGCAACAAAGGTAGACGGTGTTTACGATGCAGATCCAAACATTGTTAAGAACGCTGTAAAGTTTGATCAGTTGAAATATATAGATGTTTTAAAACGTGGTTTAAAGGTTATGGATTCTACTGCTATTTCTCTGAGTATGGACAATAACTTCCCAATCATTGTATTTGATATAAACGGTAAGGATAATATAAAACGGATAGTACTTGGAGAAAAGGTTGGGACGCTTATTACAGGAGGGTAAAATGGATGAGAGGATATTGCAAACAACAAAGGAGAAGATGGAAAAGTCTATATTGGCATTCAGAACCGAACTTTCAAAATTACGAACAGGTAGGGCTTCTGCTTCAATACTGGATATTGTGAAGGTTGATTACTATGGAGTTCCAACCCCCATATCTCAGATGGCGTCTATCTCAACGCCTGATCCAAAGCAAATAGTTATCCAGCCATGGGATGTAAAGGCAATTGGTTTGATCGAAAAGGCAATACTTGCCTCTGATCTCGGGCTTACCCCTATAAATGATGGTAAACTTATCAGGATCACCATTCCACCACTTACAGAGGAGAGGAGAAAGGAACTTACAAGGGTAATAAACAAGATGTCTGAAGAGGCGCGCGTGGCTATAAGGAATATAAGGCGTACAGCAATGGATGAGTTAAAGAAACAGGAAAAGGATAAGCAGATAAGCGAAGATGATTCAAAGATACTGCAGAAAAAGGTTCAAACAATTACAGATGATTATATAAAGAAAGTAGACGAGATTACCGAGAAGAAGAATAGAGAACTTATGGAGGTATAGATATCCATTCCGGATATTTCAAAGGCTATTGATAGTGCCTATCCTGAGGTAGAGGCATTAGCTAAATACATATACCTTCACCCGGAAATGGGATTACAGGAATACGAAGCACGCGCCAGGATCTGCGATATACTTAAATCACATAATTTTTCTATAAAGGATATTCCAGGGGTTCCAACTGCTTTTGCAGCCACATACGGAAAAGGAAAACCAAACATTGCACTCCTTGCAGAGTACGATGCACTGGAGGGTTTGGGTCATGCATGCGGGCACCATCTTATTGCAGGGATGTCCATACTCGCTGCCATAGGGATTGCATTGAACCTGAAACCAGACAAAGGTACTATTACTGTTGTTGGTTGCCCAGCAGAGGAAACTATTGGTGCAAAGGCTATACTCGTTAAAAAAGGTATATTTAAGCCTATAGATGTAGCAATGATGATACATCCTGCGGACAAAACAGAGATTGTAAAACTATCTCTTTCTCTGGAACGTTTATCCGTTACATTCAAAGGCATTGCCTCTCACACAACTGCAAATCCATGGCATGGCAGAAATGCACTATCCGGAATAATGGCGTTATTCAATGCTGTGGATGCAAACAGGATCACCATGCCTGAAGGTACAAAAATAAATGGGATAGTAAAGAATGGAGGGGTTGCTCCCAACATTGTTCCTGATACAGCAGAAGCAGAATTTTATTTGAGGGCAAAAACACTAAAGGCACATAACATGCTTATAAAAAGATTCCGAAATATTGTACATGGAATCGCACAATCTTACAATCTAACCTATTCAATAAATAAGATTGGTAATACCTATTATCCATTAAAACCAAACATGGCGTTTGCCCGGGTATTTGAAAGACAGATGAACAGGCTAAAGATAAAGGTTGATAATGTTTTTACCGATAAAGAGCCTGGGTCCTCTGATATAGGAAATGTAAGTCAGGTAATACCTGTAATTCATCCTGCGCTTGCAATCACAAATTCATATTGCCCTGCGCATTCTGAGGCATTTAAAATCGCAGGTAATACGCCTCAGGCTTATAAAGTTATGAAAACAGGGGCAATTTTACTTGCTTTAACCGCATTTGAGTTATACAAACATAAAGCTTTACTTACAAATATAAAAAAGGATCATTATATTAAATATAGTTGACCATGGATAGTCAAAGGTGCTAAAAAATAATGTTCAAAACATAAAAAGGAGGAAATTGACATGGCGATGAAGATTACCGAAGAGTGTATTGCCTGTGGAGTTTGCGAGCCTGAGTGCCCTCGTGGTGCTATAAGCCCGGGAGATCTTTACGTTATAGACCCACAGAAATGCACTGAAGACGAAGAAGAGATAAAAGCAGGTAAAATAACAGTACAATATTGCGTAGCAGTTTGTCCTGTTAATTGTATAGTTAAAGCCTGAATAGGAATCAATAGGACGGTTGTCAAAAACCGTCCTATTTTTTTAAATCTGCATAAATTTCCTTAAAGAATGGAATCTTTATCACTTATAAAAAAGGGAGCAGTTGAGATCATCCAGGAAGATGAATTGAAACAGCGGCTGGCATCTGGAAAAACATTACGTGTAAAAGCTGGTTTTGATCCAACATCAGAGGATATTCATTTAGGTCATACAGTACTCATGGAAAAACTGAGACATTTTCAACTCGCAGGACACACGGTTATATTTTTAATAGGTGATTTTACCGCGATGATAGGAGATCCCACCGGTGTATCCGTAACAAGGCCCCAGTTACCAAGGGAGAAGGTACTTGAGAATGCAAAAACGTACACACAGCAGGCATTCAAAATATTGGACCCGGCTAAAACAGAGGTGCGATATAACTCTGAGTGGTTTTTAAAATTCAGTATGGCAGATTTGATAAAACTTGCATCAAAATACACTGTAGCAAGATTACTTGAAAGAGATGATTTCACAAAAAGATATGCTGAAAAAAAGCCCATAGGTATACATGAATTGTTGTACCCATTGATGCAGGGATACGATTCTGTAGAGCTCAAGGCTGATGTTGAAATTGGTGGTTCTGATCAGAAATTTAACCTGCTCGTTGGAAGGGTTCTTCAAGAGGCATATGGGCAACCCCCCCAGGTGGTGTTAACAATGCCACTTCTGCCTGGACTGGATGGGGTGAAGAAGATGAGTAAATCCTATGGTAACTACATAGGTATTGATGAGCCTCCTGAAACAATGTTTGGCAAGGTAATGAGCATATCAGACGAGTTGATGTGGACATATTATGAGCTTCTAACAGAGATGCCTCAAAACGAGATTGAGCGATTAAAGGAACAGGCAAGAACAAAAAAGATAAATCCAATGGACATAAAAAAACAACTTGCATTTCTGTTATGCCAGAAGTTTCATTCTGTTGAAGAAGCAGAAAAAGCCAGAGCATCGTTTGAAAAGGTTTTTTCCAGAAAAGAGATTCCGGATGAAATTGAAGAGATAAGGCTCCCATCTTCTGACAGAGCAGAGTTTTTGTATACAGTACTTGTTGATGCTTCCACTGTTTCAAGTAAAACAGAGGCAAAAAGACTGATTCAGGCTGGTGGAGTTAGTGTAAATAACACCACTATAAACGATCTCTTTTATAAGATAGAAACAAAAGGCAGTTATATAATAAGGGTTGGTAGAAACAAACCATTCAGGCTTACATTTGCATAACCGTGCATAAAAATAGATATTATCCTTTGACTTAAAAATTTGTTGACCTTGACCAATGTATTTTTTTATATTCTTTATATCCTTGTAAGGATGTTTAAATTTTAAGGAGAGTTTATGGATAAACAATACCGGGATATACTGGAATTTGCCATAGAGCGTGAGGTGGATGCATACAATTTTTATACAGAGGCAGGGAAGCACGCAAAAACATCTGCTGCAAGAGAGTTTTTTGATCAACTTGCCAGGCAGGAACTTGGACATAAACAAACACTTGAAGCAATGCATTTAACCAGAGAAGTGTTGATGGATCTCTCTGGGCTAAAATTGGATGATTATTCCTTAAAAGAGTCTTATTCCAATGATATGCAGTTTCATATGGAGTATCAACAGATACTTTTGCTTGCAATGAAAAGAGAGAATTTATCTGTAAAGTTATACACAGATATGCGAAAACTTGTTAAGGATAAGGAACAACAAAAGATTTTTGATAGACTTATAAAAGAGGAGCAATCGCACCACGATTTATTGCAGAAAGAATACGATGCTTATGTTATGACAGAAGATTAAATAGGAGGTAAATAAATGGAAAATAAAGATAAAGAATTGTTGAAGGTCTTAAGGTCTGCAGAAGAGTCTGAAAAAGAAGCTCTATTGACCTATCTAAAATTTGCACGACAGACAAAGGACATTGGCGGTAAAAACATGTTTATAAGATTAGCAATAGATGAATATGGGCATATGACCCTTCTTGATAATCAAATAAATAATGTAATTGCCCAGAAAGGATGGCAATCGGTTGAGGTTGATAGGTCTGCTGTAGAACCTTTATTGCCAAAGATAAATCAGAAGGATATTCAGACCATGGGTAAGGCTAATGCCAATGAGCTATCAGCACTTGAAACAGCAAGGGCACTTGAGCAAAGAGCAATAGATTATTATTCTGAAAATGCCCAAAATACGTCCTTCCCGGAGATACAGGCTACATTCAAGAGGCTTGCTGAAATGGAACAGGCACATTATACCATGATCCAGGCTGAAATTGACAATATAAAAAAGACTGGATTCTGGTTTGATACGATTGAGTATTCTGTTGAAGGATAAATCAATGTGAAGCAAGGCATGCTTTTAAAAAGCTGCCCTCCAGATATACGTGCTCTTTAAGATTTATAGAGCCACCGTATATCTTAGCATAGGCAACTAAATTAGAGAGGATGTTTTTTATATAGTGCCTGGTTTCTTCAAATGGTATATCTTCTATAAACTCATCCGTATTACAATCAGTGGAGTTTTTTAGCCATGTGTCAACAGCCTTTTCACCAGCGTTGTATGCTGCAAGGGATAGTACATAATTGCCCTTATACCTTATCATAAGGTTGTTAAAGTACCATGTTCCAATACCGATGTTGATCTGAGGATCAAAAAGGAGTTCCTTGGAAAATGGTTCTAAGTTTATATTTTTTGCGGCCCTTTTCGCGGTGGCTGGCATAATCTGCATTATACCCAGAGCCCCTGCATTTGATATGGCATCAGGGTTAAACTTGCTTTCCTGAAGTATAAGGGCATAAAGGATTAGAGGATCAATTCCGTATTTTTCTTTATAGCCTTTTAGTATATTGGCATACCCTAAAGGATAGCTGTAAAACCATACAGGCAATGTCTCATTGTCCAGTGTTTTAAGCTTATCAGAGAATCTTGTCCTTGCGAGATATAAGCTGTCAAAATAATGGTCGTTTTTATAGTAGGCATGACACAATAAAAATGCTTCTTCTTTTGTGAGATTAAGTGAGGATGCAGCGTTGAGTTCATCTATAGCCTCTTTTTTAAAGCCTACGGCATTTAAAAATGCATACCTTGAATAATGGTAATTGAATGCAAAATCCCCCGGTGTAATGAACGGTTCTGGTAAAACAAGGTCTTTAGGTGAAAAATCAAGTGTATTTTCATCGAACCACAGGTTAGACATCACTGAATAGTAACTGAAGGGATTTTCATTTATAATTTTAAAAAATATTTTTTCTGAATGCTGGACCTCACCTGTTTTTAGTAAAGTCCTTGCCTTCCAGTACATGGCTTTTGTTTTCTCTGACTCATCACTGTATTTTGAGTGTTCTAATTTATTAAAGTAGTAAATAGCATTATTAAAATTAGCCTGCCTGTAATAATACCATCCAAGTTCCCAGTCCGCGAGGATTGAGAAGGGTGTGTCCAGACCTGCAAGCCTTTTCAACCAGTATTCTGTTGATGTCTGATCGCTGGTTTGCTGATATATTTGAGAAAGCCTGTACATAGCCATGGGTGTGTATGAGCTATTTAAATGAGCGACCTTTAAGAAGACCTTTTTAGCATTTTCAATATCGCCATACTTTGTAAAGGCTTTGCCAAGCCAGAACAGGATCTCTGGTTCATGTTTTTTTTTGTCATTATACAAATTTGCCTGTCTTAATACTTGAATGGCATTGTTATACTTTCCAGTATAGTAGTAAGCCATCCCAAGATTAAGGTATAGAGATGATAATCCTTCTCCAGAATTGTTGGTTTGTTTGCAGGTGTTGATAGCCAGTTCTAATTCCGGAATAGCAGCACTGTATTTCCCATCCATCATTAACAGGCTTGCTATTGATGAATGATCAATATTTAGCGTAGAAACGTCTGTTATACTGCTTAATGCATGGAATGCAATGGTTGCATAAGAAGAATCAGGAAACGATGTGTATACACGCACATAATCCTTTATTCCTTTATCAATATTGTTATCGCTTATGTATAAAGCTGCTCTCTGGATTAACAGCTGGGGTAGCTGGCTGAAAAAATCAGGGTCTGTTATATGATCAGAATAAAGTTGTATAGCCTTATTGTATTGTCTGTCTTTTGTCATGCATTCACCCATAAGCAGAATGGCTGGTTTATAAAATACGCTCATTGTGTATGTATGTGCAATCGTTTGTAAAACATTAATAGCACTATTGTAATTGCTGGTTTTAATGTAGCTGTTTGCCAGATACCATGCAATATAGTCCTCCATCCCGGTTCTGTTTAAAAGCAATTGCGTTAAATATTTTTGAGCCTGCGTGTAGTAACCAAGTTTATAGCTCAAAACAGCCTGTACAAACCTGTACTTTGTTAAAGACTCAGGGGATACACTGGAAATATCTACATGTTTTAGCTCCCTGTAGGCGAGTGAGTAGTTTTCTGATTCAATGGCACTTACTACATCATAAAGTGTATATTTTTTTGTAACCACCATTGGCTTTATAAGGCTACAGGAAGCTATAAAAAACAATAATGATAATGCAAAATATACCTTGAAAAGGATCTTTAAATGCATAAAACGTGTTTTAGTTTTAAAGCTTAAGCTTTATAACCTCTGCCTTTGTTCGATTATGCTGTATTTTTTTATTGTCTAAAAAGATCTCAATACCCTGGGCATTTCCAACAGTTAATAAAGCTGTGCCGGTAAATTTCCATAACACCTGCTCTCCACCTTTTAACAAGGCTTCCTGTGCATTTTCTTTATTTTCATCCTGCGTAAGTCTAACCCATGTATCCTCTGTTGCCTTAAGTAAAAGTGTGTGTTGTTTAATGGTAACAGTAAAAGACGTACCTGTTGTTGGGCTGGAGGCCGTTGACAGAGTTATAGCACTGGCAGCAGATGTTATAGGTTGAGCCACTGATGTGGAAGTAATATTGGTCTGTTCCGCACCTGTTTCATGTTCAAGACTGTATTCTTTAGTTTTTTCTTTTGAGGAATGATATATGATCAACACAAAAACCATCAGTAATATTGCTGTACCAGTAAAGATTAAAACTTTTGATCTATTTATTCTGATCCATGATTTTGAAGGGGGTTTTTCTGCCTTAAATCTTTCATCGTACAGCTGTTGAAAAAGGTTTACTGTCTGTTCTGCATTAAGCCCCAAATAATTACAATAAGCCCTTATAAAACCCTTTACAAGGGGAATATCTGGAAGTTCATCGTACGCATCATTTTCAATAGCCTGAAGGTAAGATTTTTTTATCTTTGTTACCCGTGATATCTCATCCAGCTCTATATGTCTGAGTTCTCTTTCTCTTCTTAAATATTCACCAAAGCTATCCATGTTACTTTAATAAATTTAAGTAGTCCTTAGCTGTTGCTGCAAATGTGCTATCAGGTGCCAGATTTATCACTGCCTCAAACTGTTTTTTTGCATCTGCATATTTTTTCTCTTTCATGTAAACAATACCAAGATTAAGATATGCCTCAGCGTATCCTTTGAAATAATAGATAGCTGTTTTGAATTCTTTTTCTGCATCTGGAAGCATATTTTTCCTGAGATACACCAACCCCATGTTATTATGTGCAGCAGGCATATCCGGTAAAATAGTTAAGGCACTCCTGTAAGCCTTCATAGCTTCATCCAGTTTGCCTTTCTGGTAGTATGCCCACCCAAGGTTTACCCATGCTATTTGCGGTGACATGTATAGAGGATTTGATAAGGCTGATTTAAATGCACTGATAGCCTGGTCCCACTTTGATTCGCTCAAATATAAAACACCTAAATTGTTATATGCATCAGAGTAATTTTTATCCAGATCAATGGCTTTTTTATAAGCCTCTTCTGCCTGCTCTTTCATGCCTTCAGCATAATAAGCAAGTCCAAGTGCATTATAGGTAAACGGATCATCTGGATTTAGACTTTTAGCTGCTGATAACTGCTGGATAGCACCCGGATAATCACCCTTGTTAAGTAAAGCTACACCAATATCATATCGCATGCTTGCCTGTTTAATCATTTCAGGATTTTTAGAAGCACAACTTAAGATTGAAACTACAATCAATGAGATCAGAATAAACTTAACAGCCTTGCCAGCCATTGCTTACCTCCCTTATTATTTAAATTTTCATAGGTTTTATCTGCTACATTTCCATCTTCATACACAGCTTCAAGTACCAGCTCATTACCAGTGGATGGAAGTTTATATGTACTCAAATCTGACAAAAAGGCTGGTATAGTTTTCAATACACCAGCTTTTTGCTCTTCAGTATCTCCCAACTCAATCTTTTCCATAATAAAGCCCATACTCCCGGTGAAATCAAGGGCTTCATTAAATACGCCTTTAGCATTTACAAGTTCAACTGCCCCACTTTCGTATGTGTAAAAAACCCCTTCTCTGCTCTGTTCTCTAAACAGGTAAATAAATATTTGCATCTTTTTATTATCTTTTATAGCTATAACATAAGCCCATGTAGGTTCAGGAGATCTGTCGGGAAGGGCAATAATAGGTTGATTTACTGAACCATAAACCTCCCATACCTTATCAAGGTAAGCACTCAGATCCTTTATACCCATGTTTATAACAAACATACTTTTTGCCTTTCATAAAATGCCCCCGACAGGATTCGAACCTGCGGCACAGGGATTAGGAATCCCTTGCTCTATCCAGCTGAGCTACGGGGGCAATATTATTGCTACTAATTAGCAAATTTTTTATTCCATGTCATCTAAAGTTCAGCTTCCTGGCTTTAGATAACCAAAATACAGAAAAAAACCAATTGTAAGTGCATTTAATATTTTTCTTTTTTATGCTTTTACGTGTTGTAAGACTTACGTATCGCTGTTTTATCTTGATTATAAGTCATCTTAAAATATATGATGACTTTTATTTTTTATCTTTTATTGAATCATACAGCTGCAGAGCCAATGGTTTATCATACATTACCCAGCCAGCCCGGTATGATGGATCCTTAAAATTGATTACCTTTTCTAACAGACCTCTTGCAATGTCATATTTACCTTCACTTATGTAGACCTTTGCAAGTGTTGTGAAAGGCATTGTATAATGTGGGTCTATCTTCAAAGCCCTTTCAGCGTATTCTATAGATTTTTTCTTGCTGCCTCCAAATACCTCTGGCAATTGAAGATAAAATTCTGCATAGGCTTCTAACACAAATAAGGAGTTTGGATTTAATTCATATGCCTTTTTAAGATACTTTGTAAATTCCGGAAGTATCAATAATGCTGACATAAAACTTTTCAGCTGAGCCATCCTCCCAAGGTTTCCCGCGTACCAGAAATAACCGTCTGACTCATCAGGGTCTATCTCTATTGCTTTTTGTGCTGCTTTCTTACCTTCCTCATAATCATTTAATGCATTGGTATGGGATAATTTTGCGAAATCACCCATGGTCAGATATGCCATGGCTATATTGGCATAAGCCTTTGCTTTTATTTCTTTTGATGTGGATGATCCAATAACCTGCTTATATAGGTCAATAGCCTTTTGCAGGTTTTCAATGTTTTTATCATAGTTAGAAAACACCTCATTAGCCTGCTCTAAAGTTACATCCTTTGCGATTGCTACAGATGGTAACAACAGGATGCATATAGATACACATACGAATAACTGCTTGAGGATTATTTTCTTCATATATACCCTATACCAATATCATTTAACCCGAAAAAATCAAATAAAAAGCACACGGATCTAAACCAAATAACCAACCAATTCGGATACATAATGGAGCCACGCAAAAGCTTTTAAAAATGTACTCTTTGTGTTAGCTACACCCGAAAAATGCGTTTGCAAAATAGGGAAGTTTGTGTAATGAGTGATGGGGTACCCACCCGAAGGGAAGGGTCACGCGTCAAATATAGGTATTCTT
>JBMFUY010000037.1:0-16447 GCA_049966275.1 bacterium | reverse complement strand
AGAATACCTATATTTGACGCGGGGTTATCACTCATTACACAAACTTCCCTATTTTGCAAACGCATTTTTCGGGTTAAGGATTCATGCAAAGCCAATTAGTTTTAACACCTTCTCAATAACAGGTTCAACAACAATAGGTTGTTCAAACGTTCTTAAAGCAGTATCAGGATCCTTTAAACCATGTCCTGTTAATGTACAAACTATTGTAGAGCCAGATCTGAAATAGCCCCTTTTGTTCATTTTTATCAAACCAGCAATAGAAGCTGCTGAAGCAGGTTCACAGAATACACCCTCCATACTTGCAACAAGCCTGTATGCCTCAAGGATTTCATTGTCTGATACCATATCTATTATTCCACCTGATTCATCCCGGGCCTGTTCTGCCTTTTTCCAGCTTGCTGGATTTCCTATCCTTATTGCTGTTGCAATGGTTTCTGGATTTTTTATAGGAAATCCTCTTACTATAGGCGCTGCACCCTCTGCTTGAAACCCAACCATAACAGGAAGTTTATCAATGTATCCATGTTTTCTGTACTCCTTGTAACCCATCCAGTAGGCTGTTATGTTACCGGCATTACCAACCGGAAGGACGTGATAATCAGGTGCATGTGCAAGTTGATCGCACACCTCAAATGCTGCTGTTTTCTGCCCCTCAAGCCTATAAGGGTTTAATGAGTTAACAAGTGTTACAGGATACCTGTCTGCGATCTCCCTTACAAGTTTCAGTGCATCATCAAAATTGCCCTTTATCTGAACAACCGTAGCACCATGAACAATTGCCTGGGAAAGTTTACCAAGTGCTATCTTCCCCTCCGGGATTATAACATAAGCCTTTATACCTGCAGATGCTGCATAAGCAGCAGCAGATGCTGATGTATTACCAGTGGAAGCACATATAACAGCCTTTGAGTTCTGTCGCTTTGCCATGGACACTGCCACTGTCATGCCCCTGTCTTTAAAAGAACCTGTTGGGTTTAAACCTTCGTACTTTAAATATATATGCAGCGAAGGGTTTATAAGAGAACTTAAATTTTTAGCATGAATGAGTGGTGTATTACCCTCATTTATTGAAACAATCTGGTCTTCATCTATCTCTGGCAAGAATTGTCTGTATCTTCTTATTACACCTCTGTAAATGCTCATAACTAAATAACCTCATCCTCTATCCTTATAAATTGCGTCTTTTCTTTTACTACCCTTAATCTATCTATTATGCCAAGTGCTTTCGTTAAATTTGCTTCAACTGCTTCGTGTGTCATTATAACAATAGGTACAAATTTCTCAACACTTCTACCTTTCTGTATAACAGATTCTATACTTATGTTATGGGTTCCGAGTACCCTTGCAATGCTTGCAAGAACACCCGGTTTATCAACCACTGTAAACCTGAGATAGTATCGCGTTTTTATACTGCCTATATCTATTATGTTTAATCTTTTATTATCTCTAAAAATATTTATCTTTGAAGCATTTGCGTTTTCATACTTTAATTTTTTTGATATTTCCACAATATCACTAACAACTGCACTTGCTGTTGGCATCATGCCTGCACCCCGTCCCACGAACAATTGAGAGCCAATATTATCGCCAACAACATGTATACCATTGTACACATCATTTATCATTGATATTATGGTACCTTTCTGTACCATTGCCGGGTGTACCCTTGCACTAACATCATTCCCCTCTACCTTTGCTATTGCAAGTGGCTTTATAACATATCCCAATTCATCAGCGAATTTAATATCTGTTTGGGTTATATGCCTGATACCTTCAACATAAATATCTTTTACAGAAACATTACCATTATAAGCTAATACGAGTAAAATCGTGAGTTTATGCGCTGCATCAATCCCATCAACATCAAGGGAAGGATCTGCTTCTGCATATCCATTCTTTTTTGCCTCAAGCAATACCTCTTCAAATTCCCCACCCTCATGGGTCATCTTTGAAAGAATATAATTGGATGTACCATTTATTATGGCTGATATAGACAGGAATCTATTCGCCACAAGGCTATTGCTTATAGCTGATATAATAGGTATACCTCCACCAACAGAAGCTTCAAACCCAATATGTACCCCTTTCTTCACGGCTAAATCGAATAGCTCAGAACCATAACCTGCAATGAGCGCCTTGTTTGCAGTTACAATGCTTTTCCCTTTCTTTATAGCCTTTATTATAAAATCTTTAGCTGGATGTATACCACCAATCAGTTCGACAAAGATATCTATGGAATCATCCTCAAGGATTGTGCTTATATCGTTTGTCAGAATACCTGAAGGAACTTTAATCCCTCTATCTTTTTTCAGATCAAGGTCAACGATCCTTGCGATCTCTATGTTCAAGCCTGTTCTTTCCTTCAGTAATTTCTTTTTTTCATAAATGGTTTTTACAAGACCCGTGCCTATGGTTCCAAAACCTGCAAGCCCTATTTTTACAGTTCCGTTTTTCATCTATGCAAAACCCTCTTAATACCTCTTATAGCCTGTTGAATACGTTCCTCGTTTTCAATAAGTGAGAAACGCACATAACCTTCACCATAATCACCAAACCCTATACCAGGGGAAACAGCGACCTTACCATCCTTTAATAAAAGCTTTGAAAACTCAAGAGAACCAAGTTTTTTAAACTGCTCTGGTATAGCTGCCCAAACAAACATTGTAGCTTTAGGTTTTTCTATATGCCACCCTACTCTTTCAAGCCCATCAACAAGTGCATCACGTCGTTTTTTATAAAGATTGGCTATTTCAATCACAGGTTCATAGGGACCGTTTAAGGCTGTTATTGCAGCTATTTGTATGGGCTGAAACATTCCGTAATCAAGATAGCTTTTGATCCTTGAAAGTGCATAGATCATCTTTTGATTCCCAACTGCAAATCCAACCCGCCACCCGGGCATATTATAGCTCTTTGAAAGCGTGAAGAATTCTACAGCTATATCCTTTGCACCAGCTATTTCAAGTATACTTGGTGCAGAATAACCATCAAAAACAAGATCCGCGTAAGCAAGATCATGGATTACATAAAGTTTATTCTCTTTAGCAAAGTTAATCACCCTTGCAAAAAATTCCTTATCAACAACAGCAGTGGTTGGGTTATGTGGGAATGAAAGTATAAGAAGCTTTGGCTTGGGCCAGTTGTTTTTAATAGCCTTTTCAAGTTCATCAAAGAAAACAACATCTGTAGAAAGTGGAATAGCTCTGACGTCCCCTCCTGCAATGATAACAGAGTATGGATGTATTGGGTAGGCTGGTCCTGGAACGATCGCAACATCACCTTTATCAATCATAGCAAGCACAAGGTGCGCTATGCCTTCCTTAGCTCCAAGCGTTACTATTGCCTCTGTTTCTGGGTCTATAAAAACATCGTATCTGCGTTTATACCAATCCGATATGGCAACCCTGAGCTTATATATCCCTCTTGAAACAGAATATCTATGATTCTTACCATTCTGTACTGCTTCTATGAGTTTATCCACTATATGATGAGGTGTGGGTTGATCCGGGTTACCCATACCAAGATCAATAATATCCTCTCCTTCTCTACGCGCTTTCATCTTAAGCTCATTCACTATGTTGAAAACATAGTATGGAAGCCTTGTTATTCTTGGGAAATCACTAAAATCCATATCCATTTTGTTTACACCTCTGTAATGTCTTAAGCAGAAATAATATAAAATACAATAATTTTAACCTGCCTCTACGCACCAAACTTCTTCAGCCTCATGCCATTGGCAAGCATCAACGGCATGATATCCGTGGAGTGTATTATACCGAGTTCTCCTTTCAAACACTCTCTCTCTGTAAAAGCCATTGATGTTTTACCAAAAACATACCTACTCTTTAATAACACTGGAACCGGATGCCAGCTGTGTCCCTTTATAAGCGCTGGTGTTGAATGATCCCCTGTTATCACAAGAACATCCGGGTTAAGCTTCAGGAGCTCTGGAAGGTTCTTATCAAACTCTTCTATCACCCTGCACTTACCTTCAAAATTACCATCTTCACCATTTGAATCAGTCTTTTTTACATGAAGATAAAAGAAATCATACTTTGTAAAGTTATCTCTTAGTGCTTTAATCTCTTCTTCTATACCACCCTCTGGTTTGATTGTATCCATGCCAATGAGTTTTGATATACCAAGGTACATGGGATAGGTTGCAATGGCGAGTGCTTTTACTCCATAAACATCATTAAACCTTGGTATCTTTGGAACAGAGGAAAAACCCCTTAACAGCACATAATTTGCTTTATCCTGATCCTTGAGAAGGTTCGAGGCTTTTTCTACAAACTTTAAAGCGATCTCAAGAACATGTCTGGCAGATGTGTTTGTGGGTGAAGGCATCACAGGCTCCAAACCCTCTTTCTGTGGATCTGTATCCTCTATGGCATCAGCGCCCTTTTCAAGGGGATATGGAAATCTTATTACAAGGGCAAATCTATGTTCCATACCAGGAAGTAAAATGATCTGAGCATCATCAATCTGCTTTATATGTTCCTGAAGCATCAGAGTAATTTTCTTACTTTGATCTGTCGGAATACGACCTGCCCGTCTATCTTTAACAATGACCTTTGAATCTCCCCGTGCCACTGTGGCGTAATTACATCTTATTGCAATATCATGTTCTGTAAGGTGTATACCCAGGCCCAGTGCTTCAAGTACCCCTCTGCCTATTTCATATTCAAGAGGATTGTATCCAAATATACCAAGGTGACCTGGTCCACTTCCAGGTGTTATGCCATAAGCAACAGGTATCTGTAAACCACATGCAGCGTCTTTAGCTAATAGCGATAAATTTGGGGTATTGGCTTTTTCAAGCTCACTTTTCCCGTTCACAGGTAATCCACCAACTCCATCCAGTACAACGAGCACAAGCTTTGTGTTGTTGGGTTCTATGAGTGGTTTTAACAATGTCTGATCGTTCATTGTATCTCCTTTCTTCTTTATGGTTAATCACAAAGAAACCCTATGTATTCAAACCTTATAAACAGTACCAGTGATAAAAAGGGGTTATACATTCTTTTTTGTATTCTTTCTGTTAAGAAATTTATGTATACGTTCCTGCCAGTCCTTTGTGGTAAAAAGATACGCAAAATTGTCAGGAGAATATAAATTGTATCTATAGATGAGTTCGTTCGTATGTTTGTTTACAGTTGCCTTTGTAATTGCAAGAGCAGTATCAGGACCTTCCAGGATCATCTGTGTGAGCTCATCAGCCTTTTTAAAGAGTGCCTCTCTATCTTTTACAACATAGTTAACCATACCCATACTCAGTGCTTCTTCTGCAGTAACATACCTCCCTGTGAGAAGCAGCTCTTTTGCCCGCCCGGCACCAATAAGGCTTATAAGTCTGTACGTGCATCCAGGTGGAAGGATCGCGCCTATCTTCACTGCAGGAAAACCTATCCTTGCCCCATGGGTGATGATCCTTATATCTGATGACATTGCAAGTCCAAAGCCACCACCAAGTGCATATCCATTGATCATGGCAATAACTGGTTTTGGAAGGTTGTACAACCCGTCCATTGTCGCATCAAGCAATGATGCATAGTTTCTTGCCTCTGTGGTATCCTTAAATTCCACAAGATCCTTTAAAAATACACCTGAAGAAAAAGCGTTCTCACCACTACCTGTTATGTAGACAGTTCTAAAACTCTTATCCTTTTCTATATCCTTTAGTAACTCTAAAAGTTCATTAAGGATTGCAGCATCAAAGGCATTCTGCTTTTCTGGATTGTTTATCGTTATTAAAGCAACATAACTGTTGTATCTATCAAGTGTGATATTTCTCATAAAATCCCATCACTCTGGACTATGAATTATTTCTACATCCTTTGGTGGTGTAAAGGTAAAGAGTTTGTCCGGTAAGGTGGTGTTAAGTTTTATATTTTTAAAATCAATCTCAGTGATATTACCAAATTTATCCACAATTGCACTTCTCATGATTAAGAAATCCTTTTTATTCACTGCAAGCAGGATCTTTGCAGGTGCCTCATCAGTACGGTTTTTAGGAATAAGTTCAAGAATGTATTCATCCGGGCTGGCTGCAAACTCTTTAGCGTTACCAAACTTCACATTAAAATCTTCAAGAATTCTTCCCATACCTGTAAGAAATGTCTGTGTTGGCTTATACTTAAATGATTTTTCAAAGCTGCCAATTATTACCTGATTATCTGATGGCATATAAAACCATATTGTTCTGCCATCGCTTACAATAAGCTGTTTCTTAGGGCTTTTATAATCCCACCTGATCTTCCCATCTTTTTTCATGTACACCACACCATTATCCTGTTCAGAGATAGAAAGTGATTTCATGGTTGCTATCTGAACAAAATCAGCCTCAAGTGTAGAAGTTTTATCGTAAAGAGACTGAACCTTCTCTGCAACAGCTTTTGCACTCATGTCTGCCTTTACGCTGGTATTTATGATAACCAGGCCCGCGATCAGTAACACAACAACTTTAACAACCTTCATATATACCTCCTTTTTTATTTGGGAACTATAGTTCCCTTTGCAACATTCTCACTCCTTGATATGATGCCATCCTTTTCCATCTTTTCAACCATTCTTGCAGCTCTATTATAACCAATTCTCAACCTTCTCTGGAGCAATGATATGGACGCAGATCCATTCTCTTTTATAATCTCTATAGCCCTATCATAAAGTTCATCTGTCCATTCATCCTGAGTTGTTTGTTCCTGTTCTGGTTCTTCTGCTATCTCGATTTCATAAGAAGGTTTCCCGAACCTTTTAAGATATTCTGTTACGCTCACAACCTCTTTGTCTGACACATAAGCACCATGAACCCTTATGGGCTGTGATGCCCCTGGAGCTATAAACAACATATCACCAGCTCCAAGGAGTTCTTCAGCACCGGATTGATCAAGGATTATACGAGAATCTGTTTTTTGTGGCACTTTCAATGCTATACGGGACGAGAAGTTAGACTTTATTGTGCCTGTGATAACATCAACAGATGGTCTCTGTGTTGCAAATATTATATGTATACCCGCTGCACGAGCCTTTTGTGAAAGTCTTATGATGTACTCTTCAACCTCTTTTGGTGCTGTAAACATAAGGTCTGAGAGCTCATCTATTATAATGACTATCTTGGGCATCTCTTTTGCTTCCTCGGTTATTCTTTTTGTTCTGACCATTTGATTGTAAACAGATATGTTCCTGGCTCCAGCAGCATTTATAATCCTGTATCTCCTATCCATCTCCTCTGTTGCCCATCTCAATACACGAGTAGCTTTCTGTGGTTCGGTTATCACTTCATGCAATAGGTGAGGAATATCGTTGTAAGGTGAAAATTCCAGCATCTTTGGATCCACCAATATAAGTTTAAGCTCATCAGGCGTTGCTTTAAACAGTAAACTCATTATTATAGCATTCATTGTTACACTTTTTCCGGAGTTGGTTGAACCACCAATAAGCAGGTGCGGCATCTTTGCGAGATCTGTTACAACAGGTTCACCTGTTGTATCAACACCAAGGCATATACTGAGCACTGATGAACTCTCTATGAATTTTTTAGATTCTAAAACCTCTTTTAAATAGACAATCCGTCTTGTGGCATTCGGCACCTCTATTCCAACCGCAGCTTTATCCACTATATGAGGTTGTATCCTAACGCTTGGAACTTTCATTGCAAGTGCTAAATCATCAGAAAGATTCATGATCTGACTTACCTTTACACCTGGTGCTGGCTCAAATTCATACATTGTAATAACAGGTCCAGGTCTTATATTGACTATTTCACCATGCACATTAAAGTCAGCCAATTTCTTTTTAAGTATACGCGCGTTGAACTGCAGTGACGAGGTATCATACTCAATTTCTTTTAATTCATAATCATCAAGCAGGTTTGTAGAAGGCTTTTTGAAATATCCTGGTATTGTTGGGAACAAACTCTCCTGAACAGGTTCTTCATGCTTTTTAACCTGCACGGTAGAAGGGGTTTTTATCTTTGGAGGCTGGATAACAACATCAACAGTCCTTTCTTTGATCTCAATCTTTTCTTTTAATCTTCTCCTTTTTTCCCTCCACACGATTATCTTTGTATGTATCTTTTTTACAGTATCAATCAAAAATTTAATAAAACCGATAAGTTGTTTGAATAAGAAGAAGATTAACTGTGTTACGGATTTTCTGAATAACAGAACAATAGAAATGAGGAATAATGTAATTGCAAATACTATTGTTCCGGTGTGTCCAAGATAGGGAAGCAAATTCCTTGTCAAAAAAGAGCCAATCACTCCACCGGTTGCCCTTATATCAATATGCTGCGTATGTGAATACACGGATGATATGGCAAAGGACAAAGAGAGTATAAACAGGAGTAAACTGCTGATCCTTACCCATCTGTGTTTCCAGACATCCTTAAGAATAAGAGCAAAGAATATAGCGATCCCGAGTATACCAATGAGATACCCTGACACACCAAATGTCATAAATACAAACTCTGCAATATTGGCACCTATCTTTCCTCCCATATTGTGATACACATTACCAGGAACCTCATTGAGCCATGTTGCATCATGTTTATCGTAGGAGAGAAGACTTATGATTATAAAGATCGACAAGGATAGAATAAGTATTGCTACTACTTCCTTTAACACACTATTATTCTTTTTGTTATTTGTTGCCATCTTCAACCCTTGATCCTGCGGATATGAACAGGTGGAATATTCATATTATCCCTGTATTTTGCCACTGTCCTCCTTGCTATATTGATCCCCTCTCCTTTGAGTATCCTTACAATATCTGTGTCTGATAAAGGTTTATTTTGATCTTCATTATCAATAAGTTGCTTTATCTTTTGTTTTACAAACTTCGTGGATAACAACTCCCCATTGTCCGTTTTAAGTGAAGGACTGAAAAAGTACTTCAGCTCATAGATCCCCCATTGGGTTTGTACATACTTGCCGTTTGTTACCCTTCCGACCGTGGTTTCATGAACACCTATGTCAGCTGCTATATCTTTTAAAACCATAGGTTCAAGATACTGTTCTCCATACTCAAAAAATGGTTTCTGCCTCTTTACAATAGCTTCCATCACCTTCTTTATGGTGTTTTTTCGCTGTTCAACTGCCTTTATCAACC
Source organism: bacterium (assembly GCA_049966275.1). GTDB lineage: Bacteria > JAMCPX01 > JAMCPX01 > JAMCPX01 > JAMCPX01 > JBMFUY01. The sequence continues at coordinate 7,339 of JBMFUY010000037.1, read as the reverse complement.
ATTTAGCACTCTGTAATTTTTCTTTTACGAACTTCCTTGCTTTTTCATCACTGGTTTGATTGAGCAGTTTTCTTGCATAGGAATCCGAAATCTTAAGCCTTGGTATACCATCATCTACAAGCTCAACAACCAGTTCTTCACCTATTTTTTTTACAATTACATCAGGCACTATGTAGTCCTCTTCCCCAGAACCATACGTATTCCCGGGTTTTGGATTTAAATGCTTTATTACATTTGCTGCACTCATTACAAGTTCAACCGCGATGCCCATCGATTTCGCTATGGAAACGTAATCTCTTTTTTCAAGTTCACTTAAGTGGTTGGAGATGATTTCATTTATTACAGGATCGTTTATTCCGAGATGTCTTATCTGGATTTGAAGGCATTCCTTTAGATCCCTTGCACCCACACCTGGAGGATCAAAATCCTGAATCTTTGACAGAACCATTTGCACTTCGTCTACACCTGTTCCTGTGAAGTTTGCTATATCTTCGACAGTTGTCAGGAGATAACCATCATCATTTATATTGCCTATAATTATTTCTCCTATCTGAAATTCCTTTTCGCTTTCCACAGATAACCCTAACTGCCATAAAAGGTAGTCCTGCAAACCCATATCCCTGTGAACAGTCTTCTCTATAACATCTTCTTCTTTTTCAATCTTTTCTTTCTCTCTTCTTACAACAGGTTCATCGTATAAATTTTTTGAAAGCTCTTCTTCTAAACTATCCTGCTCCAGCTGTTCTTCTTCAAGAAAGGGATTCATCTCAAGCTCTGTTCTCAACTCCTGTTCAAGCTCAAGTCTTGTTAACTGTAATAGCCTCAGAGCCTGGATAAGCTGAGGTGTTAATTCAAGTTGCTGTCTTAGGCTTACCTCATGTTTTATTTCTATCATAATTTAAAATCCTCACCAAGATATATACGTCTTGCCTTTTCACTCAATGCTATTAACTTTGGTTCCCCCTCTTCTATGATCCTCCCATTACTTATAATATATGCTTTGTCGCAAACATTCAACGTCTCTCTGACATTGTGATCAGAGATTATAATACCAATGCCCCTTTCCCTTAACGAAAACAAAATCTCTCTCAACTCATTCACAGCAATGGGGTCAATCCCTGCAAATGGTTCATCAAGAAGCATGAAATCCGGCTTTGCTGCAAGAGCTCTGGAGACCTCCACACGCCTTCTTTCACCACCGGATAGAGAGTAGCCCATATTGTTTCTAAGATGTAGAATATTCATACTCTTCATGATCTCCTCGGTTTTTTCTTCAATCAGCTCTGCTGGCATGTCCATAGATTCAAAAACAATCTTTATATTATCCTGTACTGAAAGCTTTCTAAATATAGAAGGTTCCTGTGGAAGGTATGTTATGCCTTTTCTCGCCCTTATATACATCTGATCATTTGTTATATCCTCTCCGTTTAAAACAATCTTTCCCTTATCTGGTTTATATATTCCAACTATCATGTAGAACGTTGTGGATTTACCTGCACCATTGGGTCCAAGCAAGCCAATGATCTCACCGCTCTGAACGGATAAACTAACATCTGCCACTACCTTTCTTTTCCCAAACGATTTTATAAGGTTTACTGCCTCAAGGTGTTTGTCCATCCAATATTCCTTCTGATTGAGAATTATACAGTGTTTTAGCCCCTTCCACAAATATCTTATCCGTTCCAATATATAAAACTATCTTTGTACCTTCAATCATGTTTTTCCCCTGCCATACCCTTGGCGAGCCTGTAAGTGTGAGTAATTTATCTACATTATCAAACACAGCCTCATTACCAGTTGCTATCATATCCTTTCTGGTTATCTTAACATCACCTGTAGCTATAATTTTAGTTATATCTTTATTTTTTTCATCGTAATATGCTGTTAGTGTGTTACAATAGAGAATAACATCCCCCTGTTTTGCTATAACATTCCCTTTGAATGTTACTATGTGCGATTTAAGGTTCGCTTCAAGTTGCGAAGATGTTATATCAACAGGCTTTGTCTGCTGCCCTGAGTTCTTTATTTCTTCCATAACCGAGGCTGAATAAGAAACAGAGCTCATAAGCAAAATACCTGTTGTAAGTATAAGGGCTACAAAAAATTTTGTATACCATTTCATCTTAATCTCACCCTATATATCTTTGCTCTTATATTTCCTTTTACAAGCATTAAATCCTTCCCAAGATCTATACTACCCCTGTCTCCATACAGTTGCAAGTCCTTACCATAAACTGTAATCGGCTCTTCAGAGATTATAAGTTTTTTGTTTAAAAAATATTGTACCTTATCAGACTTCAGGGTATAGGTGTTGTTAAGAACAGCGTTTATATTGTTGTTCAGTGTTATTGTATGTTCTCTTGCATTGTAGTATCCAATGTCTGCTGAGACAGAAAATGGTTCACCATTTTGTAGTAATCCTTCAACATAAGGTTTTATTACTATACCTGGCTTCTCCTCACCAAAGTATTCAGCAGATAAAGCTATCCCTCTGTATATGACCTTATTCCCCTTTATCTCTGTATAAACAGGGGCAACAAGTTTGATCTGTGGGATAGTAGTCTCCTGTCTGGTTTGCGTGTTTGAACCGGGTTTAGTTGTACATGCTGTAACCAGCGTAACAAAGATATAAATGATTAACACCAATGGTATACGTTTAAGTATTTGCCTTTTCATTTTACTTCAGTATACATATTTTAGCACAACTTAAGGAATTAAAATATAATATTGCTAATGTTTACCATGTAAATTTAACCAGTCTGTGGCTTTTTTGCCCATCTTGAGTGCATCCATACCCAATCGTATGGATACTGTTTTATGTGTTCTTCAATCTTTTCAGTCATTGCCTGGGTTAATAAAAATACTTTACGTTCATAGTCCATTGTTTGATCCGGCAGGTTTACAGCATGAAGTGTTATCACATGATGTGTTGAGTCTATTCTTGTTATAAACCCAGCTATAACACCTGCTTCTGTTTTTATAGCAAGATCAGAAGCTCCCCTTGGGGTAAAGGCTAAGTCATTGAAAAATCTAACAAAAACACCCTGAACATCCGTGTCCTGATCTATAAGCATTCCAAGTATTGAATTGGATCTGATAGCCTTGAGTATCTTTTTGCCTGAACCAGGGCTACCTCTGATCACAGGATGAACTCCATACTTTTCTCTTAATCCATTCAATAATCTATCCATTCTTGGATCGTACAATTGTTTTGCAACTACATAGGTTTCATATCCCTTTTGAGCAAAGTAAACTGGCATTAACTCCCAATTACCTATATGCCCGGTTATCCAGATTACTCCCTTTTCATTAGCCTGTATGGATTGAAATAATTCAAAATTCTCAACCTTTATATATTCGTCTATATGTTTTACAATTGTATCTAACTTGATGAGTTCCATTATACTTCTACCAAAGCTGGCAAAACTCTTTTTAATCTGGGTTTTTGCCCAATCAATATCTCTGTCAGGGAACGCTTTAAGTATGTTGCTTATAGCCTTTTCTCTCTCTCGTTTTAATAGAGCATAAGCAACAATACCAAGTTTTGCTCCCAACCATGTATCAAAGCTTATAGGGAAAAGCCTGAAAAAGTATATTATTACATTTGTTCCATAAAATATAAATGCCCTTGTAAGCCTTTGCTTAAGATGCATCAAGCATTCTACCCCTTGCTTCTATTATAAGATCTGTTACCTCTCTAACAGCACCATTACCGCCTTTTTTCTCTGTAACATAGTCTGCTACCTTTTTTACCTCATCTATTGCATCATTTACTGCTATAGAGAGCCCAACCCTTTTCAACACACCGAGATCCGGTATGTCATCACCTATGTATGCTATTTCCTCATCTGTAAGTTTGTATTTCAATTTTATCTCTTCGTATGCATTTAGTTTATCAGGGATATTTTGATAGAGTTCATCAATACCAAGGTCTTTAGCTCTTACTTCAATAATGCGAGAATTCTTTGCAGTAATGATACCTATCTTAACACCTGATTCCCTCAGCCGTACCAATCCATAACCATCTTTGACATCAAAAGCCTTCAATTCTATTCCTTCACTATTGTATATGAGTTTACCGTCAGTAAGCACACCATCAACATCAAGTATGAGAAACTTTATCTTTTTTAGCTTACGCTTCAATACATTTTTATCATGTCTTTTAAGCATATTATACCTGAAAACAGATTATATTTTTATATTGCTTAACTACAAAAAGCAACAGTAAGAACTGAAAATAAATTTTTGACCCGGTTATGAATGAATAAGACGGGCGGAGTATATCCGCCCGTTATTATTTAAAAGTTATAATTTACAAGCAGTGTAATCTTTTCAATATTAGCCTTGTACACACCATTTGCAGGTGGCTGTACTATGCTATCTGTAACATTTTGATCCTCTACTATGCTGTGATCAAAACCAACACCTATTGTTGTTGAGGGTGAAACCTGATAGTTTACCTGTGCAAAAACATCCATCTTATTAAATTCAAGATTAAGAGAATAAATATGGTTTACAGGAATACCAGATGGATCGTAAGCAGCACCTCCTGCTATAAGCCACTTTCTAAAACCTTTATATCCAACCCATACCTTTGAGTTCAATACATCTTCAAAACCAGTGAGCACATACATCTCTCTATTGGCGATGGGGGTAGATGCATCGTAAAGTTGAACATGTATATTCTTGTATTGGGACCAGTTGATCCATTGTTCTGTTAAATCAACAATCCAATCATTTGTAGGTAAGAAATGCAAACCAAAGTTAATGATCTGAGGCATGGTAAAGTCCAGCTTGGATTTGGCAGTGATATTACCCAAACCAAGTTGTGGATTGGTGCTGATATCTGTGTTACCTTTTATTGTATACTCTGTGCTTGCTATATAAGCAATACCAGCAGAAAAGTTTGGTGTTGGTTTGTAGTATATGCCAGCTGTCCATCCATAGCCTGGTCCTGTATTGCCTTTAATATGTATATTTGCCTCGTATAGAGGATTTTCATCAGAAGGGTTTGCAAAATCCAGGGTTGTACTCTGGTATTCATCCAAATACATGGTACTGTAATTGAAACCTGCACCTATAATAAGCGAAGGGATAATCTTGTATGTCAGGATAGGGGTAACATTCGCAAAAAACATCGTTTCCTGTGAACCATTAAAGCGTTCTGCTCCATTCTTTGGATAATAAGCTTCTCTTGCAAAAGGAACATATAAGCCAAGCCCAAAAGAAAAGTTTTCTGGCAATTCAAAGGTAAGACCTAATGTGGGAAGTGCGGACCAGGCATGAAAGCTTGCCTTATTATATGGCATATCGTTGTTGTAAGGATTCAGTCCTGCCCTTTGATAACTTACATACTCATAAACTGGCTCTATAGAAAAAAACAAACTATCGTCTTTTATGTCACCAATGGAAGCAGGGTTCCAATATACACCTGCGCCAGAGGCAACCGCTGGCCCTTGAAGTGGGCCTCCCAACCACGGACTCGTATAACCATTAGAAAATGCTTTTACTGGTAAGAATAACAAAGACGCCAACATTAAACCAACCCAGAGCTTATACTTTTTCATAAGCCACCTCCTAAAGTTTAAACTTTTCTAACACACATTTTTTTAGTTTGCAAGATAATTTTAGATCTTCTTGTCTTTTTTGTATCCAATATTTATTCTTTATGTCATATTTATAAATAAAGGAGATAAGAATGAATAAGTTTTTATTGTTTGTAAGCATATTGGTATGTTTTCTGTTTCCTGCAACCCGTGTGTATGCTTATTTTTACCCGAGCATAGGAAGCGATGTATCTTTCACGGATCAGAACAACATATTTTACACATTGTATGCTTCACTTGGATATTCATTACAACAAAGTACATTTATGGGTATTGGTTATACACACGAGTGGGATTTCACACAGACAACCAGCACTCAGGAGTTTCACATTATAAATACAAATCTATCACACAGGATGAATAAACACTTAAGCCTTGGAGGGCTGGTAAATTATACATTTGGAGCCACACCCAACACCGATGGCTACTATTCAATTTCATTAAGGATTGCTCCAAGATACACTATCAATAGTATATTCAGTGTTGAAGCAGGACCTCTGTACTATTATGTTAGTGGTCCTGGCAGTTTTATAGGTATCTTTGGAGGATTGTATGCTTATCCGGATTACCATTGGTTCTTTTCTATTAAGGGCATTGTGGATACATCTATTGAACCTTACACATCTCAACAGGATACATCCATCGAGTTCAATGCAACATATAGTTTTAACACCTATTTCAGTGTTTACGGAATATACAGATTATCAACCGGTATAACTACTTATCCTGTAAATAATTTTTCTGGTAATGGGAATGGTTTGGCAAAAGGCGGTATAGGAGCAATGTCAATGCAGGCTCCAAACAGTGGCATGACAGATCATTCAAACAATACACATACGCCCTCTATTAATTACATCACCACTACAATATCTACGTTAACATTAGGATTTTATGTAACGTTTTAAAAACTTATCAGTCTAAAGATAAAAACAAAGGAGGTAAGTTTATGAAAAGAATGCTAATAGCAATCTGGATTCCACTAATTTTAATGGGAGTATCAGGTGTAACTGTGGCTGAACAGACAGGCGATACACAGGCAACCAAACAACTGATAAACAAGAATCAAACAGGTACACAGGGCATAAATCAGGAACAACTAAAACTAATGGAAAGAGCAGGAGCTCTTGATCCGCAGTCCATAGAAGCTATGAGAAAGCAACACTATGGAGATGGTGAGATTGTAATAGCTGGAGCACTCGCAAAGGCTTCCAACCAATCACTAAATGAGATAATGGCATTAAGAAAACAGGGTATGGGATGGGGTGAGATCGCTCAGAAGTACAATCTTAAACTCGGAGCGATCATGAAATCTATCCATGCCAATATAAATGCCTTTGAAAAAGATGCAAAACAGACAAAGAACCAGAACGCAATTAAAGCTGTAAACAGACTACAAAACGAAATTCAACATCAGGAGAGAGCAGAGATGCAGGAAAGGGTGAGAGAGCGTAATCAGCAGATGCAGCATGAAATGAATAACATGCATGGTGAACAGGGTATGAAGATGAATGAGCAGCACGGTCCAATGAATATGCACAGATAATTCTGAACAAACTGCAGACTCAAAAATACAACAAGGATTTTTATATATGCACACCCCATGCTCTGCATGGGGTGTTTTTCTTTATTCATCCCTCAAAATGCAAGAGGAATTCTTAAACCCAAAAAATGCAATAGGGAAGTTTGCTCATTCGTTCAACCCTGCGATCCACCTAAGATACAAAGACTTTTTG
>JBMFUY010000036.1:0-16739 GCA_049966275.1 bacterium | reverse complement strand
GACCCTTCCCTTCGGGTGGGTACCCCATCACTCATTACACAAACTTCCCTATTTCGCAAACGCATTTTTCGGGTTAACGAGGATCTTATCAGAGACGGTGTTTTTTAAGGTATCAATCATTGATTTGCTGCCTATTAATCCTTATAACCTGCATAAGCTGGATAAATTGGACTCCCAGCTTGCTTTATTTTAAGCAGACAGTAATGATTGGGAGCTATAATCTAAAGCCTCCTTTTGGGTTTTAGACTATAACTCTTAGGCGTGCACTTTTATGTAGTATTGAATTATATATGTTGATGTGTTAATTTCAGTTTATGTCAGAATACAGGGAATTATTAAAAAGGCTTGATAAGAAAAGATTGCCTGCACATGTTGCCATTATAATGGATGGTAACGGAAGATGGGCACAGAAAAGGCATATGGAGCGTGTTAAAGGACATGAGCAGGGTTCAAAGGTGGTAAAACGCATTGTAGAAACAGCATCAAGGTTGGGAATAAAAATCCTTTCGCTTTATGCATTTTCTAAAGAGAATTGGAACAGACCTAAAAAAGAAGTTGATGCTCTTATGCGATTACTTTACAATTATCTTATTACAGAGAGTGATAACTTTATTAAAAATGGATTGAGATTAAAAGTTATAGGAGATATAAATAGCCTTTCTCCTAAACTAAGAGAGCTGATCACAGATGTTTCAAATCGTTCTAAAAACAACACAGGAACAATGGTAATTATTGCTCTAAGCTACAGTGGAAGATACGAGATCGTTGAGGCAGTAAAGCGTATTGCAAAGGATGTCCAGAAGGGTAAAATTGAACCTGATATGATCAATGAAGAAGTATTCAGTAAGTATCTTTTAACCAGTGGTATACCTGATCCAGATTTGCTTATAAGAACGAGTGCGGAGAAAAGGATAAGCAATTTTATGCTATGGCAGATCGCCTATACAGAGCTTTACATAACAAAAACACTCTGGCCTGATTTCACAAAAGAAGAATTTGTTAAAGCTATAATAAGCTTTCAAAAGCGCGAGAGACGATTTGGTATGACAAGTGAACAGCTTTTATCAAAGGGCAATATTTCTTAAGGATAATAATAAGAATGACTAATATTGGAGTGTTTGGTTCAACAGGTAGTATTGGCAGGACTACGTTATCCATTGTTCAAAAATATAGGGATCTCTTTGATATTAAGATCTTAACAGCAGGGCGTAACATAGACCTTCTAAGAAAACAGATAAAGCTTTTTTCACCAGAGCACGTGGTTGTTTTAGAGGAGAAAGACGCTATAAAATTGAAAAAAGAATTCCCCAGAACAAATTTTCTTTGGGGGCAGGCTGGCTTAAATGCTGTAGCTCAATCTGACGAACTTGACCTTATAGTGATGGCAATACTTGGGCTGGATGCACTTATGCCAACCTACATGGGTTTGAAGAAAAAGAAAAGGATAGCGCTTGCAAGTAAGGAAGTTATGGTCGCTGGAGGGAAAAAAATAAAACAGGTTAAGCATAGTGATGATCTGCTTATACCTGTGGATAGTGAACACAGTGCTATATATCAATTGTTGCATGGGGAGGAACATAACACTATAAGAAAAATAATATTGACAGCCTCTGGTGGTCCATTCCTTTATGTAGATTCGGAAAGGTTAAAGTTTATATCACCCGATGATGCATTAAAACATCCCAAATGGAAGATGGGAAAGAAAATAACAATAGATTCTGCTACCATGATGAACAAAGGATTGGAAATGATAGAAGCAAGATGGCTATTTAATCTTAAGCCAGAACAAATAGAGGTTATCATTCATCCAGAGAGTATTGTCCACTCAATGGTGGAGTTAAATGATGGGGCAGTACTTGCTCAAATGGGAACTCCGGATATGAAGATTCCAATAGCTTATGCTTTGAATATGCGAAAAAGGTTGACTATGGGTGTGACACGACTTGATTTCAGTAAGATTAAGGCATTGAATTTTATTAAGCCAGATTTAAAGAAATTTAAATGTTTGAAAATTGCAATGGATGTGATTAAACAGAAAGAAGATGCTGCTATAGTCATGAATGCTGCAAACGATGTGGCAGTGGAGGCATTTCTGAATAAGAGAATTAAATTTACAGACATAGCAAATATTGTTGAATATGCGGTTGATAAATATTATTACAGATCCGTTGATTCTATAGAGGATATAATCAGTATAGATAGAGAGGTAAAAAAATACATAAAGGAAAGGATTGATGAACAGTGCTGAGTATAATATCCGCGATTATTGTAATTGCAATACTGATATTCGTTCATGAGCTTGGCCATTTCACATTTGCAAAAATTTTCAATGTAAAAGTTTCTATTTTTTCTCTTGGATTTGGTCCGGCACTTCTGAAGAAAAATATTGGTGAAACAGAGTATAGGTTATCCGTATTGCCTCTGGGTGGATATGTAAAAATGATCGGAGAGAATTCTCTGGACGAAGAAGAGCATTTAACAGAGGATGATAAGGCACGCAGCTATGCGAATCAAGCGAGCTGGAAGAAGTTAATGATACTTGTTGCGGGCCCTGCATTCAATTGGCTATTTTCAATGTTTCTTTTGTGGATAGTATTTATACATGGTGTTCCATATCTAAAAACAACCATTGGTGAGGTTATGAAGAATAGCCCCGCGTATTCTGTAGGTATTCAAAAAGGCGACACAATAGTTCAGATAAACAAACAAAAGGTTTCTAATTGGGACGAGATGAAGAAGATTATTACAGAAAATCAGGATAAAGAAATAATGCTTACTATAGAGCGAAACAGAAACCTTTTTGTAGTGAAAGTCAAACCAGAGATTAGAGTAGAGAAAGATATTTTCGGTGAAAAGGTTAGAACTCCAATAATAGGTATAATGCCTGCTGGAGATTTTGGAATTCAGAAGGATAACCCATTTAGTGCTATACTTTCTGCAGGTAAAGAATCAGTGAATCTTTCGTATCTTGTTTTAATTTCTCTCGTTAAACTTATAGAGGGTAAAATTCCATCCAAGGATCTTGGTGGTCCCATACTTATAGCCCAGCAGGCAGCACATCAGGCAAAGAGAGGGCTTGCAGCACTTATGTATTTTACAGCCCTTGTTGGGATAAACTTTGCAATACTCAATATTCTGCCATTACCTATACTTGATGGTGGTAATGTGGTCATCACCATTATTGAAGCCATTATAAGAAAGCCTCTAAATAAGAAGATCAAGCTTGTTATAATGCAGGTGGGTGTTTTGTTCATCATACTACTCACTGTCTACGCCTTTTACAACGATATAACCAGAATAATCATACCTCATCACTGAGATCATGTTAAGACTTATCATTGATACATCCCTCGGGTACATGGGTGTAGGCATAGCTGAAGAATCCGAACTTCTGGCTTCTACCATTTTGCTAAAACCGATAACAGTAACTGCACTGGGTATAAAAACGCTGGATTTTTTGTTTGGGTCAATTCATAGAAAAATAGAAGAACTAAACGAAGTGGTAGTGTCTGCGGGCCCTGGTACATTCACAAGTCTAAGGGTTGGTATAAGTCTCGCAAAAGGTATATGTATGGCTCTTGGTATTCCATTAGTACCTGTATCTTCACTTGATGCTATGGCGCTCACCTTACATACCTGTGATGGTATAATTGTATCTGTTATAGATGGGAAAAATAACAACCTTTATCTTGCAGAATACCTATCAAGTAACAGTACAATAAAAAGTTTAACCCCGGCATATGTCTTAAAGATTGATGACACTTTAAAAGAAAGACAGTCCATTCATTTTAATGTAAAAAAACGTTATCAAGTTTTTATAATAGGGTTTGATGTGGAGAGGTATAAGAGCGTCTTGGATAAACTTTACCGCAAAGTTAAGGGGTTTGAATCTCTTAATATTAACAGTATGCTTTTTTCAATACACATTATTGCGTATAAAAGGCTATTTAATGTTAGACCGGTGTCAGCTGTAGAATACGTGCCCATTTATCTAAGGAAGCCTGATGTGAAGCTTAAAACACCAACAAAAAATTTTATTAACCCTTGACAAATGTTTATAAATACATATATCTGAAAACATATATTCAATATCTGAATATAAATTCAGAATGTTAGGAACAATGTTTTGTATTCTTGATAGAAAGTGAGATGTTGAGAATGAGGATATGGATAATAATTTTCAGTCTTGGTGTTCTATTCACAGATGTTAAATTGGCTAAAGCAAATGTTTTTGACACGTTTGGTGTTGATGCTACTGGCATCGCAATGGGTAATGCGAGAACAGCATCTTCAGATGATTGGACCGCAGCGTATTATAATCCAGCAGGCATAACACAAACAAAAGAGTCCGTGGGTTTTAACCTGATCTTTGCGCAAAACCACCTTTATGTTAAACCTTTTGGTTCAGGTTTCCAGAATACAGATAACAGGGACATAGAAGGTATCTCTGTCGGGATTACGCATGATTTTATAGCAGATTTTGTCAGGATTGGAATTGCACTGTACACGCCGCTCAGTGATACCCAGCAACAGATAACCCATTATGCTGATGAAAGTGAGGCACTGCTTACGAACAAGCTGTATTTTGAAATGTTGGAAAACACTACTGAGCAGCAGATCATACTGCCGACCATAGCTTTTAAGGTATTACCCTTTTTATCTATTGGTGGTGGGGTCTCATTATTTATAAAGTCAATGACCTATTCTTACGAGTATTTTCCAAATCCTTTAAATCAATCGATCTGGTATATGAATGTTGCAAATACACAGAAGTACACCTATGTGGCAAACATTGGAATATTGTTTCATCCATCAGATCGTTTTAAAGTTGGATTATCGTACATGAGTGCAGACGACTTCCCCATTATTGGTGCAGCGTTTGTTCATTTAAATACAAATGGTATTCCATTTATCCCCAGCTATTTTACGCAGACGATTGACAAGATTCTGTTTTATTCTCCAGCGCATGCGTCTATTGGTATTATGTACAAACCTATGAATAATCTTGAATTGAGCGGTGATCTAACATGGGTTAACTGGTCCAGCTACATAAATAACTATGATACAAAACCTCAGCAAGAGTCTTATACTGATCCCAGGACAGGCGTTACATACGCTGGTCAGGCATTCAATGATATTTATGTACCCAAGCTTGGTATAGCTTACAAACCTGTAGAAAAATGGTGCGTTATGGCTGGTTATGAATATGAACCAACACCTGTACCTCCTCAGATGCGAAGAACCAATTATGTTGATAGCGTTAAGAATGTTCTATCAACAGGTGTTAGTTATATTATGCCATACAATGAAGGTCATATACATTTTACATTAGATTTTCAGGGCATTATACTCGGTGATAGGAAAACATACAAGATCATAGCTGTTGATGCAGATCCAAATGTTGCTGGTATTCAGAATCCAGGCTATCCTGGATATGAGAGTAAGGGATATATCTGGGATACTGGTTTTAGCGTAACATATGAATATTAAAAACCACACACATACATATATAACGACAGATATAATAAACCTATATTTAAAGCATGAAAGGTTATTTATTGCTCTGTTCCTTGTGACATTTCTCTCAATAGGGTTTTATTATGTGGATTGGCATAACAACCTGTTGTGGAAAGAAGGAATGAAGTTTTACAGTTTAACAACCTTTGTTGACAGATCAATTCCATTCACACCTGCCTGGGTATGGATATATCTACTCTATTATCCATTTTGTTTTACCCCCTTATTTTTGTTGAACAACATTGATACATTCAGAAGGGTAGCTGGTGCTTATCTTTTAGAATTTGTCATAGCCTTTATAGTGTTCCTATCATTTCCTGTCAGGATGATAAGACCCGAATTTGTTCCAGTAACATTAAGCGAAAAGGCAGTATCAATCATCTATAAGGTGGACCCTGGATTTAACGTGTTTCCAAGTTTACACGTTGCTAATTCCTTGCTTGTAGCGCTGATTTTTTACAGATACAACAAACCTCTGGGTATATTTTTTATCTTTATAGCTATTTTGATCTCATTGTCCACAATGTTTGTGAAGCAACATTATTTCTTTGACGTAGTTACTGGTGTTCTCGATACAGCAATTGTTTATCCAATTATGTTCTGGGGGCACAAACCTGTAAGGACATCGAAAAACAACAATTAAAAATAACTCTTGACTTGTATACAATCCTGTGTTTTTATATGAATGAATAATCATTCATTATGGAGGTAGATATGAAAGACAGTGGAAGAGAGGCTGTAATAGTTTCAGCGGTAAGGCTACCAATTGGTAGGGCAAAGAAAGGGTCTTTTACCAAAACAAGACCAGATGATATGTTTGCTGTTGCAATAAAAGCCGCTTTAAAACGATTACCAGAATTTGATTATAAAGAGATAGAGGATGTTATATGTGGGGAGGCATTCCCGGAGGCAGAAGGTGGTATGAATGTAGCAAGAATATCAGCTCTTCTCGCTGGATTGCCAGTGGAAGTACCAGGAACAACTATAAACAGATTTTGTGGCTCTGCAATGACAGCCCTTCATAAAGCCACTTATGAGATAAAAGGAGGGGCGGGTGACATATTTATAGTTGGTGGTACTGAGAGCATGACAATGATACCCATGACAAGCAATAAACCAACACCAAATATAAAATTTGTTCAGGACGGCAGTACATTACCAAATATATATATTTCAATGGGTGAAACAGCAGAAAATGTTATTGATAGGTATGGTGAAAAATACGGATTAACGCGAGAGGCGCTTGATAAGTTTTCATACGATTCGCATATGAAGGCTGTAGCAGCTCAAAATGCAGGTAAGTTTAAGGAAGAGATTGTTCCTGTGATAGTTAATACAGCCACAGGGGATATAGAACTTTATGAAGGTGGTGCCATTCCGGACGGATGGGTCCTTGTAGATAAAGATGATTGTCCGAGAGCAGATACCACAATGGAAGCATTGGCAAAGTTAAAGCCAGCGTTCAGAGCAAATGGACGGGTTACAGCGGGTAATTCCTCACCAACAAATGATGGGGCTACAGCCATGGTACTTATGTCATCTTCAAAGGCAAAAGAATTAGGAATTGAACCTCTGGCAAAAATAAGAGCTACTGCAGTCAGGGCATTGGAACCAGAGGTCATGGGATTAGGACCCATATATGCTACAAGACGGATACTGGAAAGGGCAAAGATGACTATAAAAGATATCCAGCTTTTTGAGATTAATGAGGCTTTTGCCTCTCAATCCATTGCAAGTATAAAGGAACTCGGTATAGATCCAGCACTTGTGAATGTAAATGGAGGGGCTATTGCACTTGGTCATCCCCTTGGCATATCAGGTGTCAGGATATTAACAACATTGCTTTATGAGATGAAGAGAAGAGATTTAAATATAGGGCTTGGAACCATGTGTATTGGTGGTGGTCAGGGTATAGCTACAATTATTGAAAGATAGACAAGAGGAGGAATTACTATGAGCTATCAGATAAAAAGGGTAACAATAATAGGTTCTGGAGTTATGGGGTCTGGTATTGCGGCTCATTTAGCCAATGCTGGAATACCTTCATACATGCTTGATATAGTCCCAAAGGAATTAACAGAGGAGGAGAAGAAGGCAGGTTTAACGTTAAAGGATCCCAAGGTAAGGAACAGGCTTTCTTTAGCAGGTATTGAACATATAAGAAAGTCAAAACCAGCACTTATATATTCACAAAAAGACATTTCTTATATAACACCAGGTAATATGGAGGATAACCTTGATTATATAAGTCAGGCTGATTGGGTTATTGAAGTTGTTACTGAAAGGCTTGATATAAAGAAAAAGGTGTTTGAACAGGTAGATAAATACAGAAAACAGGACTCTATAGTAAGTTCTAACACATCAGGCATAAAGCTGAAGGACATGATAGAGGGCAGAAGTAAGAATTTTAGAGAACATTTTATGATTACCCACTTCTTCAATCCTGTAAGATATATGAAACTGCTTGAGTTCATTATTGGTGATGAGACAAAACCAGAAATGGTAGCCTTTATGCAGGATTTCGCAGAGAATGTTCTTGGTAAAGGGGTTGTGTATGGGAAAGACACACCTAATTTTATTGCAAACAGGGTTGGCACATTCTCCATGCTTGATACAATAAAAACCATGGTTGAGGATGGATATGCAATAGATGAGGTTGATGCAATTGTAGGGAGACCTATGGGAAGGCCTGGAAGTGCTGCCTTTGGTACAGCAGATTTGGTTGGACTTGATACACTGGTACATGTAACAAACAATGTTTATGAGAACACACCGGATGATGAGAAGCGCGAAGTTTTCAAGGTACCGGAATTTATCAATAAGATGGTTAAACAGGGATTGTTAGGGGATAAATCAGGACAGGGATTTTACAAAAAGATAAAGGATGAAAAGGGAAGAAAAAAACTTGTTCTGGATTATAACACTATGGAATATAAAGAGAGTCAGAAGTATAAGTATGATTCTCTAACAATGGCTAAGAATGCAGAAAGCCCGGAAGAGAAAATAAAGATTCTTATATCAAGTGATGATAGAGCAGGTAGGTTTGCATGGAAGGTCACAAGAGATACCCTTGTTTATGCAGCAAACAGAATACCTGAGATAGCAGATGATATAGTGAATGTAGATAATGCTATGAAATGGGGTTACAACTGGTCCATGGGTCCTTTTGAAACATGGGACGCTATTGGTCTTGCGAGTTCAATCCAGAGAATGGAAAAAGAAGGTATAAAAATCCCGGATAATGTAAAAAAGGTTATGGAGAAAGGATATGGCAGATTCTACCTTGATATTAAGGGTGACAGGTATTATTTTGATTTCAAGACAGGTACATATCAGCCTGTTGTGAGAAGAGAAAATACTATATCGCTTGACAGCTTAAAGAAGAAAGGAAAGATACTAAAAGAGAATGGAAGTGCAAGATTGATTGATATTGGCGATGGTGTAATATGTGTTGAGTTTAATTCAAAGATGAATGCTATTGATGATGACCTTATAGCTATGATAAATCATGGTGTAGATATGTTAGAGTCAAAACGTGACATTGTAGGTATGGTTCTTGGTAATGAGGGTGAGACCTTCAGTGCAGGTGCCAATATCTTTCTGATATTAATGGCAGCACAGAATAAAGAATGGAAAGCACTTGAGGCTGCAATAGATGGATTGCACAATGCTAATATGAGAATGAAGTATGCAAGTAAGCCAATAGTTGCAGCTCCATTCAATATGACCCTTGGTGGAGGCTGTGAAGTAAGTATGCATGCACATAAGATAAGAGCACACGCAGAACTGTATATGGGATTGGTTGAGGTTGGTGTTGGTGTGATACCTGCTGGTGGTGGAACTAAAGAGCTATACCTGAGATCACTGGGAGATAATGTTGTCAAACCTGATCCTATGAAAGCAGCTATTCATACATTTGAGACAATAGGTATGGCAAAGGTTTCAATGAGTGCAAAAGAGGCAATGGAACTTTATGGCTTCTTGAAACCAACGGATCAAATTACCCTGAATAAGGATAATTTAATATACGATGCAAAACAAACTGTTCTTGCCATGGCAAAAGAAGGGTTTAAACCTTCAAGACCAAGAACGGATATTGTTGTGGCAGGAAGAGAAGCAATTGCCACTTTAAGGTTAGGGGCTCGCAATTTGAAACTTAGTGGTTATATTAGTGAGTATGATGAGTTTATTGCAAATAAACTGATAAATGTTATAGCAGGTGGAGATGTGCCGCCTGGTACTGTTGTAGATGAACAGAGGTTGCTTGATCTTGAGAAAGAGGCATTTTTAAGCCTTTGTGGACAGCAGAAAACCCAGGATAGATTACAATATATGTTGATGAATAATAAACCCCTCCGCAACTAAAAAACGGTGCAGATCTCGGTCCCCTCCGGAGGTCTGCACCACCCCTCTCTTTTTACAGTCCATTGAAAAGATCAGATACATCTTCCTGATCAGTTAACCCGAAAAATGTGTTTGTGAAATAGGGAAGTTTGTGTAATGAGTGATGGGTACCCCGAACGAACCCGTAGGGGCTTAAAATTTTAAGCCCTAACACATTATTGTATTTTTGGGTTAACACTAATATGGGAATTTGTTCTGTTTTATGATAATAGTTTTTTTATGACACCTAACGAAATATATGTTGAGGTAATACTTCCTGTTCCGGTGAATCACGGCTTTATTTATAAGATAGATAAGAATACTTTTGGGGAAGACATTGAAATTGGTAAACGTGTGCTTGTTCCTTTTGCCTCAAGAATGCTTGTTGGGGTTATAGTAAAAAAGGATGTGGGCAGACCTGACTATCAGACAAAATCTGTTGAACGGGTTATTGATAAAATACCCTGTATGACTGGAGCCTTGATTGAACTGCTTAAATGGTCTTCTGATTATTATTTTCATCCAATTGGCGATGTATTTAAACAATTCATGCCACACAGAGATGTAAGATTAGAAGTGAGGAAATTTTATAGTTTGGCTGAACAACATATTGATTTACAAGGTTTTTCTGATGAGGAAAGGGATATAATAAGATATTTGACCAATAAAAAAGTTATCTCTGAAACCACACTGACAAAACGGTTTAGAAAAAGTTTAATTAGTAGACTATATAAAAATGGTATAATAAAGATTGTTTTTAAACAGTATGACAATGAACAGAACTTGAACCAATTACAGGAATCAACAGGTATTAATGAACAATCATCAATATCCACTGATAGTTTTACACTTACACAGGAACAAGAATGTATTGTTGATGCCCTTAAATCCGATTTGAAAACAAATACCTTTTTACCAATCCTTATAATGGGTGTAACAGGTAGTGGGAAAACAGAGATCTACATAAGGCTTATAGAACAAGCCATAGCAGAAGGGAAAAATGCCATAGTATTGGTACCTGAAATCGCCTTAACCCCCCAACTTGTTAATAGATTTGTAAAGCGATTTGGAAAAATAGTTGGGGTTATACACAGCAAGATAAAGCCACGAATTTTGAAAGAAACTTACAAACAAATACTGGGTGGTGGAATAAAAATAGTCATAGGTGTAAGGGCAGCAATATTCGCCCCAATAAAGAAAGTTGGTGTTATAGTGGTTGATGAAGAGCATGAACATACATACAAACAGGAAGATAGGTTCAGATATAATGCAAGGGATGTTGCTATAATGAGGGGAAAGCTCGAGCATTCTATTGTCATCCTTGGAAGTGCAACACCTTCACTGGAATCTTATTATAATGCAGTGAAAGGAAAATATAAACTTTATACTCTTGAACACAGGATACATGATTTGCCAATGCCCGATATACATGTGATAGATTTAAGGAAAGAACGCCCATACAAAATAGGGAATGAAATCCTTACAAAACCTGTTGTTGACGCGTTGACAGAAACATTCAGTAAAAATAAACAGGCTATTATCATGCTTAACAAAAGAGGCTATGCTTCAAGTGTTGTTTGTGAAGATTGTGGACATATTGAAAAATGTCCTGAATGCGATATTTCACTTACATACCATAAACCCTTGCAAAGACTAGTATGTCATTACTGTGGTTACACAGAACCTATATTATCAAAATGTCCTGTATGTGGCTCCCCTGCAATCAAAACAATTGGAATAGGAACACAGCGATTAGAAGAGGAGATCAAAAGAATATTTAATAATATCAATATGATAAGGATGGATAGAGATACTACATCAAGGATAGGTTCGCATGAGCATTTAATCAATACATTTGGAACTGGTGATGTGATGTTATTGGTGGGAACACAGATGGTTGCAAAGGGGCTTGATTTTCCGGATGTTGAACTTGTTTGTCTCCCATTACTTGATATTGGTTTAAATATACCGGATTTCAGAAGTGCTGAAAGGATTTTTGATATTATAATGCAGTCAGCAGGTAGGGCAGGGCGTGGATCAGCAGGTGCAAGGGTATATATACAAACGTATAACCCTGAATATTATCCTATAAAATATGCTGTGGAATATAATACAGAATTATTCTACAAGAATGAACTAACCTACAGAAAGAACTTGTTTTATCCACCATTTTCAAGGATGGGATTAATCATCTTCAAACATAAAAATATTAGTGTCCTGCACAGTGCTATGAATGCTGTGGACAAACTGATTGGAACCATTAATAATAATGGCTTAATCATATCAGGTCCTGTACCAGCACCAATGAGTAAGGTTAAGGGCTTTTATGTTTATCATTTGTTAATAAGGTCTTCAAGGGTAAAGCTATTACTTGATACTATCAATATGCTGATTGAGAAGTTTAGAACCATGATCCCTGATATACCATTCACTGTTGATATGGACCCTGTTCATTTTGTATGAACTCTAAATGGTTATACATGAGCATGTGATATCAAAAAGAATTGTTCATGAAGGCAGTTTTAAAAGTTCTATAAGTTCTTCTCTGGATAGCTTTTTAACAATTGCCTCATCACTTTCCACTACACTATTCATAAGAAACGATTTTTTTCTTATTATATCATCTATCTTCTCTTCAAGTGTTCCCCTTGTAATCAACTTAAACACCTGAACACTCTTTTTCTGCCCGATTCTGTGAACCCTGTCTGTTGCCTGATCCTCTCTTGCAGCATTCCACCATCTATCATAATGAATTACAACTGAAGCGGATGTTAAATCAATACCAAGTCCACCTGCCATAAGGCTCCCAACAAACACCCTGCAATCCGGGTTTGACTGAAATACTTTTATTACTTCAGCCCTTTTACGTGTAGAACCCTTAAGTGAGACAAAGGACACCTTTTTATTTTTTAACCACTGCTCAATGATGGAGATCATTTCGAGATAGTGGCTGAATACAACCACCTTCTCACCAGAGTCTAAAGCTTCTTCCATGATCTCTTTAAACAATTCAAATTTACCCGATGTGTATGCTCCATCTTTGTTATCTAAAATTAAATTGGGATGATCACATAGCCTTTTAAGCTTTGTTATAAGTGCAAATATGTGGATATAATCAATGGGTTTTGACTCGTCACTTAGCTTTGTTATAAGTGCTTTGCCTTTTGTTTCAACCAGGCGTTTGTACAAAAACACCTGATGGGGTGATAATGAGCAGTACCTTACATCCTCAATTTTGGGTGGCAATTCTTTCAGTACATCCTCTTTTAATCGCCTTAATTTAAATGGATTTATAATATTTTTCAGCAATTTTATCTTTTTAGTATCATTGTATTTTGATATGGGTGTTTCATACTCCTTTATAAAGGTTTTTAGTGAACCAAGATAATCAGGATGAAGAAAATCAAAGATTGCCCACAGTTCTGTTAGTCTGTTTTCAATCGGTGTGCCGGTTAATGCAAGTTTATGTTTTGCCTTTAATAGCTTAGAAGCTTTATAAACCTTTGTTTTGTAATTTTTTATTTTTTGTGCCTCATCCAGTATAACATACTCCCATTCTATACCTGATAACTTTTCTATGTCACGTAACAAGATATTGTATGTTGTAAGCAAGATTTGATACGGTCTATCTATATCAATAGAGCGTCCCTTTTCATAATATTTATTGATTACAAGCCATGGTAAATATTCCTGTAACTTTAAAGCCCAGTGGTCCAGAACAGATGTAGGCATTACTATAAGCGAAGGCTGTGAGTTGCCATTACGATAAATCGTTGATAGCAGAGCCATTGTCTGGTGTGTTTTACCAAGCCCCATTTCATCAGCAAGTATTCCATTGAGTTTGTTTGAATATAAGAAATATAACCAATCATAGCCTATCTTCTGGTATGGTCTAAGATTACCTTTCATATTGTAAGGGGCGGGTGCTTCTGTTATATGTGTGATTCGATTAAGAATATTATAAAACTCAGTTGTAAAAGGAGGTTCTTTTAGTGCGGCTTCTTCACCTATCTCTGCCCTTACCTTTATATACTGCAACTTTGATAGTTTTACCAGATCACCTTCTATATCTCCTTTTTCTTTCCAGTACTCTGCAATTTGTTCAGGAACATAGATCCAGTTATTATCCTTTTTTACAAATCCATGCTCATTCCTCAATGAAACAATCTCATCAACAGTCAATGTTATATCCTCAGCCTTATAATAAGGGGCAAGATAAAGCCAGTCACCTTTATCATCAACAACTACCTGTTTTAGCCTTGGTTCTGACAATAAATGTGTGTTTCTTATACGCTCTGAAGCGACAAACCCTCTGGTGTGTTCTAAAGCAGGCAGCGCATATATAAAGAAATCAATAATATCAGAGCCAGAGTATACAAGCGGTTTCTCATTATAAAAATATGGCTGAAATGCCTCTGGTATTTTTTCCATCAATGCATAAGTATTATTATACCAGAGCCATCTGTTGTTTAACACTACAGCTTCCGGGGCACCTTTGCTTATAAAAGCATTATTATCTTCTTCAGTTTTTACAAGATAACCCGGAGTTAACACCAATCTATCATGTTCATCGTAGTCAGCAATAATCTGTGGCAGTGCCTTTTGCTGTGAAAATCTTATTTTATGGATTGATTCAGAAAAGCTAACATCCTTGAGGGACCTTAAACTCAACAACATATCCGGGGTTTCGTCAGCTGGTACAATCAGGATAGCAGAGCGTTTATTCGTATTGGTTGATAGAGTTATTTTTAATTCAGGTATCTCATTTGTTGTTTCCACATAGGCTTGTATATGTTCTGAGAGTTTAAACCATGAGGATAGCATGCCTGTTAAAGGGCTTGTTTGGTTAAATGGGAGCACTTCCTGATATTTGTATGCATCTGATGGTACTTGAATGTCTGAATCCAGAAAAAACATATCCCTTTGTTCAATCCATGCAAGCAACGCAGCTACTGCATGTTTGCATACCCAACCCCATTTTAAAGCATAAGGGCATGTACAACCTATATGAGAGATCTCATGATCTGTTCCGACTATATAAACCTGATATGGATATGGGGATGTTCCTTTTACAGATGCTGTTATTGTATACTTATCATATGTTAGGGATAAGACAGCATTCTGCTTGAAGTACCGATACCCTCTATGCCATATCTCTCTTGGAACGAGTTCTTTAACCTGTTCCTGTGTTATTGTTTCTAACGTTGCAGATATCATATCAAATTTAACATTTTATCAGCAAAGAAATAAAAGTCAAATATAAATAAAATGAGAATTGCATTTCAATTGTCATTTTGATCATTATTCAGTATGTCTCATTGAAGCAGATGATTTTAAACAGTCAGAACCTGGCCAATTTCATTATCCTGAATTCCACGATCTTGTAGCATAATTTTTTACAGACTAGATTGGACCAAGGCTCATTATAATAGAGTGCTGTGAGTATATGCATATCATTGACAATTAACATGGCTATAGATTAACATAAAAAAAATTTAAAGAGGTTTGTATGGCTGATTCTAAAGACGGAACTATAACACGAGAGGTAGCTTGAAAGCCTAAAGATTTAGACAAACACAGGAGCTAAAAAATAAAGAAGGAAATTCTCCCTGATTTATATACAATTGAGATCCCGCTTCCAGGTAATCCTTTGAAAGCGCTTAATTCTTATATTATCAAAGGAACAGGTCGGAATCTCATAATTGATACCGGGTTTAACCGTAAAGAATGCTTTGAGGCTATGGATGCCGGGTTAAAGGAACTTGGGATTGATCTAAACAGAACAGATATTTTTTTGACACATCTACATGCAGACCACACAGGGTTGGTATCAAGGTTGGCAACAAAAGATAGTATTGTTTATTTTAACGAGCCAGATTTGGCAGATTCAAAAAGTGGCTGGGATAAAATGCTCTCTTATGCAATTGCAAATGGATTTCCTGCAGATCAAACGGAATCTGCATTAAAGAACCATCCTGGATATAAATACAGTCCGGAGAAGGTACCTGACTATACGCTCTTAAAAGACAATGATAAACTGGATATAGGTTCATATCATTTTACATGCATTCAAACCCCTGGACACACGCGAGGACATATGTGCCTTTATGACGCTGACAAAAAACTGTTTATTGCTGGCGACCACATTCTGAATGATATTACGCCCAATATTGCATGTTTTTATGAACATGGAGACCCACTTCGAGATTATCTAAATAGTCTCAACAGGGTAGAAAAGCTTGACATAGATATAGTTTTACCCGGGCACCGAAGGATCATCACCAACCATCGTGCACGGATTGAAGAGCTTAAAATTCATCATAACCAGCGTTTAAAAGAGATACTGGAGATCTTGAAGAATGGGCCAAAGAATGCTTTTCAGATTGCCTCAATGATGACATGGGACATATCTTATAAATCATGGGACATGTTTCCTGTATCACAGAAATGGTTTGCGACAGGGGAGGCTATCAGCCACTTACGTTACCTTGAAAATAACAGAGAAATCAAAAAAAATCTGGATGGTAAGGTTTTCATATTCAGTCTAAACCAGTAGATTTGATCAAAAACAGCTGTGGGTACCCCATCACTCATTACACAAACTTTCCTATTGCATTTTTCGGGTTAATTGTATTAGTAATATCAAAGTTAAAGGTATCAACTTGTGTAAAAACTGCTTATATTTATACTTCATATACCCTCCATATTGATTAAAAATGAAATTTTATTAAGGACATATCTTTTTGATATCAGGAATCATTGGATATACAATAAAAGCTATATCATTTTCCCCCTCCTATGTTAAAAGTCAAGCCTCTCAAGGCTGTATGTAAAACGTT
>JBMFUY010000035.1:0-16975 GCA_049966275.1 bacterium | reverse complement strand
TTTGTATCTTAGGTGGATCGCAGGGTTGAACGAATGAGCAAACTTTCCTATTGCATTTTTCGGGTTAACCCGAAAAAGAAAGCGCCACCGCTTTGCAGTGGCGCAGAAATTACAAACCTTATTTTTGTGGTTTTGCGAGCATCTTCAGTTGTTCTTTTGTAAGCGGCGTACCGAACCCTACATATTGAATCTTATCAGGGGTTGTAATAGACAGTGGTGTCCATTTGCCATTATCATAGTTTTGGAATACAGAGTGATATGTAACATTATCCACAACAGGGATTACACCACTAACGTGTTTCAATTCCCCATTTTCAAGCCATGTCAGTTTTATCTTGCCCTTCTGTATCTGTTTAACAATCTGTGTTGCGTGACAATCCTTACATTCCCTTCCTTTCTTATCAACTGAGTGGCTAAAGACCGGAGCGAAGATCATAAATGTTTTATTGTCAGGTAGCACAAAGGTTTGCATATTTGCTGATGTAACCTTACCATTATAGTTCATCAGAAATACCCATTGAGAAACTGGCACAGCAACCCGTTTCTTGTCTTTAAGCATCGTATTTATATGACAGCTTGTACAACTAACAACCTGTCTTACATGACATGCCTCACACGAAAGCCTGCCTTTATGTACCTCATGGGCAGGTATGTTGGGCACTGTTTCATGGCATTGTTCGCATGTTACATGTACTGCGCCAGGTACTCTCATAGAATCGTACGGTGTGCCATCGCCATGCATGTCCATGCCTTTGTGACAATCGCTACAGCCCATGCCATTGGCAAAATGGACGTCTTTCTGATTTAAAGAAGCATCTGTTTTAATAACAGCAGCAATCCTTACATGGCAATTTAAGCAAATCTCTTTATTTTGTGCTGCCTTTACAGAATAGACTGGTTTTCCCATTACTTCTGATTTGTGGCAGGTATCGCAGGATGCAACATGACAATTCTTACATGACAGGTTGGTGTAAGGAATATTAAGCAGGGTTTCCAATCCACCATGCTCTTTACTGTACCAATACCCCATCCCATTGGCAGTGTAATGAAGACTGTTCATGTAGAAGCAATTCTCTTTATTTACCTCATCTGCCCTGAGATAACCAGATAACCCCAAAAGGGCTATCAACCCTATACATAATAAAATGACCTTTTTCATACCCTTTGCCTCCTTTCTTTATTAAAGAATACAGAAATCTTGTTGTACTTGCAATAAAATTTTATAGATTAGTATGAGCTCAATTTATTCGGGAATATATTGCAAAAGAAAGTTAATCCGTAGTAAATTTATTTAGAGATTTTATATAGCAGGAGAGAAACATGAAAATAGTAGTAGGTACAGAAGAAAAGAAGTTAGACACATTACTTTCAAAAAAATTTGGTCAGGCTAAATATTATATACTTTATGATACAGACAACAAAGGCTATGAAATTATAGAGAACATTGATCCAGAGGATAGACACGTTCCATTACAGGAGTTAGTCAGAAGGGGTGCTGATGCTTTTATTGTTTCTTATATTGGTCCGCATGCATTTGAGGTACTTCATTCTGCGAATAAAAAGGTATTTCATGCTAAAAACATCTCTGTTTTATCTGCCATTGAAAAACTGTTGAACAACGAGCTTGAGGAATTAAAAGAACCGAATGTAAAGAAAAGCATGGCTCATCATCATTAATATCTTATTTATCGGAGTAAATTAAATGATTTTAGATTCTGCATGCATACCTTGCATAATAAATCAAGCCTATAATGTTTCCAGACTTACAGCAAAAAATAATAAGGTGCTTCAGGTAAAGATAATGAAAAAGGTATGCAGTGCTTTAACACATATAGACGAAAATGCACCTGCTCCTTTATTCACTTTAACCATGCAAAGGATTGTTGAAAACGCTATAGGAAAAAGAAATATTTATAAAGATATAAAAAAGAAAAACATCGCAAAGGTCAAAGGTATGGTGTCATACTTTGATGAGCTTATGAAAAATGCTAGTGATAGGTTAGAAATGGCTATTAGAATTGCCATTGCCGGGAACACAATTGATGTTGCAGCAAATCCTCATTTCGATGCAATGCGAGAAATAAGCCAGATTACACATAATTCTATTGATAGAAAAGCATATAAACATTTCCAGAACGATATAAAAAAGGCATCTGTGATACTTTATATCGGAGATAATTACGAAGAGGCTTTGTTTGATAAGGTTCTTCTAACCATACTAAATACCAGGAGACTCGTTTTTGCTGTACGTTCATATCCGATCTTGAATGATGTTACGCTTGAAGATGCAAGGCGTCTTAAGATAAATAAGGTTTGCGAGGTAATTGAAAGTGGAAGCAAGATCGCCGGGACAGATCTTGATCAATGTACAGATGAATTTCGTGAATTATTTAAAACGGCTGATGTGGTGATAGCAAAGGGGCAGGGCAACTATGAGACGCTGATGGATGTAGATAGACCTATCTACTTTTTGTTCAAAGTGAAGTGCGAAGCAATAGCACGCCGTTCCGGTCTTCCAATAGGTACAAGTGCCTTGTATCTCAATCAGAGATAGATAACACCTATATTTTTCAAACGCATTTTTTTGAGTTAAAATTAGAACAAATAGTTACTTGACAAATTATAAGCATATGCTTATAATTCTTATAAAGGAGGTAAGAATATGCATTACGAGGGATATGCTGGTGCAAGAGGTGCTGGAGGTAGAGGTGGAATGGGTAGACATCTTCATGATCACGAAGGCGGTGGTTATGGTTATTCAGCTAATGATTATTGTATTTGTCCAAAATGTGGTGAAAGGGTCCCTCATGAACGTGGTATACCGTGTCAGGAGCACAGATGCCCAAAGTGTGGCGCCAAGATGTTTAAAGAGGGTGGATACCATCATCAATTGTTATTAGAACGAAGAGCAAAAGGAGGTAATCAAAATGTATAGGTATGGATATGAATGGCCAGATTATTATGGCTGGGGTATGGGAAGGCATTTACGTTTTCACAGACATTGTTATGATTGGTGGCGACCATGGGGCTACGGCTTAGGGTATGGTTTCAGGCATGGAGGCATCTATGATTATGGTGTTGTTCCTTCAAGAACTTACTTGCAGGAAACACTTGAATGGTTAAAAGATGAGAAGGCACAGATAGAAAAAGAAATAAGCGATATAGAAGCCTTGCTAAAAGGTGAACAGGCTAAATAGTAAAAAGCAGGTGTTCTAACAGATCAGGATATATAAAGTATAAAGTATGATACTTTTTGGTCCTATACCTTCGCGAAGGTTGGGCAGGAGTCTTGGAATAAACAACATTCCTCCAAAGTGTTGTAGCTATTCCTGTGTTTACTGTCAGATTGGAAGGACAGATTCCATGAGGAGGGAAAGGTCATACTTTTATAGTCCGGATCAGATCTTTAAAGAAACCGCACAAAAAATTTTGGAACTTAAAAAGTTAAACGAAAAGGTCGATTATCTCTCTTTTGTTCCTGATGGTGAACCAACACTTGATATTAATCTTGGTAAGACAATAGAAAAGCTAAAGACACTCGGGATTAAGATTGCTGTGATAACGAATGCTTCATTAATCTGGGATGAGCAGGTGCGCTATGATTTGCTGAGTGCTGATTGGGTTTCATTAAAGATTGATACAACAGATAAGGAAATATGGCATAAGATAGATAGACCCCATGGTAGCCTTGATTTAACCAAAATTCTTAGTGGTATAAAAGAATTTTCGAAACAGTTCAAGGGCAGATTGGTTACTGAAACAATGCTTGTTAAAGGGCTTAATGACTCACAAATCGTACTTGAACAAACCGCGAGTTTTATTGGGGATATTCAACCTTCAATAGCATACATTCTTGTGCCTACCCGTCCTCCTGCTGAAAACTGGGTTGTACCGCCAGATGAAATAACATTAAATATAGCATACCAGATATTCGTAAGGTCAGTTAAGAATGTAGAATTGCTCACCCATAGTGAGGGTACGCATTTTACTTTTACAGGTGATGCTGAAAAAGACCTGATCAGTATTCTGGCGGTTCATCCCATGAACAAAAAGGCTGTAAAGGAGTTCCTTGATAGGTCTAACAATGATTGGGGAATGATAGATAAATTGATCCAAACAAATATCATCAGACAGGTTGAATATAATGGGAACGAATATTTTATAAGAAATCTTGGTTTGAAAGATACATTTGCAAAATAGGAAAGTATACGTGATCGTTCCTGCTATTGCGAGCCGAAGGTGAAACAATCACTATGTTTGTGGGATAAACAAAACCTTTTTATTGCGTTTTGGGTGCTATATATTTAACCCAACTTCATAAGCGCTGCGTATTGCTTCCTGAGCCTTGTGTACTTCTTTAGCATCTCCAACATAATAGGTGGGCAAGGTTGAATGGAAAGGAATGTAACTTTTCATACCAGTAGCTAAAACAATAGCGTCAATGTTTTCTAAAACAGTTTCTTTATCTCCACTTAATAGGATTACCTTATTATCTTTTACTTCTTTAACCTGATGTTTCAGTAATATTTCAACTCTGGCATCTTTAATCTCTTTAAGCAGCATATTTTTTTCAATCATTTCAAGACCTCTGGCGATCTCATCAAGCATTTCAACAATGATAACCTTATTACCTTTATCCAATAGTTTGGATGTAATTTCTATACCAATCAGGCCGCCCCCAATAACAAGAACCTTTTTATTTTGTGGGGTTATGTCATCAAATAAAATTTCTGCCCAATAAAATTTTTTCAGTCCTTTTATGTTAGGGATAATAGGTATTCCACCAGTAGCCATGATTACAACATCAAATCCTTCGTTTTTTAGCTTTTCTGCTGTGGCTTCCTCATAACGTACAACTATTTTTAGTCGTTCAATTTCATTCTTATAATAGTTTATTATTTCCTGTAAGCCTTCTTTTTTAGGAGGAAGGGCTGCCAGTATGAATTGTCCTCCAAGTTTGTTCTTTTCAAAGAGATTAACTTCGTGTCCTCTCTCTTTAAGGGTGACAGCTGCTTGCATGCCTGCCAATCCACCACCTATAATCGCAATCTTCTTTGTAGATGATGCAGGTTTAGGAGAGGGTAAATTTGTATTTACAGTTGGATTAACCACGCAACTTAATCCCTTTCCTTCTCTAACTCCACCAAGACACCCTTCACAGCATGCCAGACAAGGGCGTATGTTACCTTCACAAAGCTTAAGAATTTTTCCTACAAAATTTTCATCAGCAACCATAGCCCTGCCGACAGAGAAATATGTTGCACCATACTTTTCTTTTAAAAATTCAATATCTTTTAAAGAATTTATGCGACCATGAAAGATAATAGGAATAGAAATCTTTTCTTTTATTTTAGCTGCCAATTCCCAATTTTTCCCTTTCGGTACGAACATATGTTGATAAAACCATGCAGGGGTAAGGCATATTGAACCTGCAGTAACATGAATAGCAACAACCCCTGCTTTTTCTAAAGCTTGTACAAATGGAATAACCTCTTCAATATGTAATCCATTGGGACTCATTTCGTCAGCACTAACCCTTGCTATAATAGGTAATGAAATATGAGACTGAATTGCATTTAACGTTTCTAAAGGAAAGCGCATACGATTATCAAGACTACCACCATATTCATCCTTGCGATCATTTATTACCGGTGATAAAAATTGGCTCATAAGATAACCATAACCAAACTGTATTTCTATAAAATCAAAGCCAGCATTTTCTGCTCTGATTGCTGCATTGACCATTGTTTGAATGGCTTTATCCATCATGTTTCTATCCATTGCTACTGGTTTTGCCCCGCCACTTTCACATGGCTTATCAGATGAAGACCAATAATAATTGCCTGGTATATTAGGATTTGCCATACGACCGGGATGATTTATATGTGCTATGGCTTTAGCATCGTATGTATGGATCAATCTGGTTAGCTTTTTTAATCCTTCAATTTTATCATCGTTATCAATACCCAGTTGAAATGGATTTTCCCTTAAACCCGCATCAATATAAAGAGGTTCTACATCTATTGCCCCTATGTATTTACTTCTTTTCTCATAAAAGTTAAGATGTCTATCATTTACCTTGCCATCTTTGTTACAGTAACCTAATTTAATGGGTGCCATAATAAAATTATTTTTTAATCCGTTCATATTTAAATTCTTCATAATATTTTCTCCCATATACTGGTTATTTGTTGTGCAATGCCATTACTACAGTAACGAATAGGTGGTACGCCTGCCGCAATTGCCTCGCTCATACATGGTGTGAAAGGAATATGACCTACAACCTCAACGCCTTTTTCTTTGCATTTTTCTTCTATGTTCTTTGAGTTCTCAAGGTTTAGATCATATTTGTTGATCACGACCTTTGTTTTTATGTTGAAATGTGCTGTAACATCTATAACCCTTAACATGTCATGTATACCTGATAAGGTAGGCTCTGTTACAATCAACGCCAAATCCGCACCTGATACAGAAGAAATGAGCGCGCATGAGATCCCAGGTGGTCCATCAATGATTACAAAATCCCTATGTTGTTCTTTTGCCAATGCCTTTGCTATATGTCTTATTTTTGAAACGAGCTTGCCTGAATTTTCTTCGGCAATACCCAATTTTGCGTGTACAAATGGACCATATTCAGTATCGGATATATACCATTCTCCTGCTATCTTCTGTTCCATCTGTATGGCTTCATATGGGCAGATATGACTGCATACGCCGCATCCTTCACAAGAGAGTCGATCTACGACAAAATTAGTATCTATAGCATCAAACCTGCATACATCAAGGCACATGCCGCATTCCGTGCATATATCCTTGTTTATGACCGCTATCTTACCACCCTTGAATTCATGTTTTTCTTTTATTATTGGATGAACCATAAGGTGGAGATCCGCTGCATCCACATCACAATCAACAAGCACCTTATTTTTTACAAGTGCAGCAAGTGAAGATGTTAACACAGTTTTTCCTGTTCCACCTTTGCCACTTACTACAACTATCTGTTTCATGGTTAAGCCACACCTCGTTTATTCATATCAAACCTTCTGTGTCATTGTGGTTATAGTATAAAATAGTTCTTTAAAACTATGTTTATACTCAGGAAGTGTATTTATCATTGGTGTGCCCTGTGAATATGCCTCTGCTATTTTTCTATCAAAGGGTATTTTCATTAAAACAGGTATACCTTCTTTTTCGCAGTATTCTTCAACTTTATTATTACCAATGGTTGCACGGTTGATAACAACTCCAAATGGGACCCTCAATTCACGAACAACATCCACGGTTAAAGCCAGATCATTAAGACCAAATGGTGTGGGCTCCGTTACCAGAATGCAAAAATCACTTCCTTTCACTGCTGTAATAACAGGACATGATGTTCCAGGAGGTGCATCTATAATTACTGTTTTTTGTTTGTTAATCTGTTTTTTAACCTGACGAATAAGTGGAGGAGACATTGCTTCACCAATATTAAGTTTACCCTGAATAAACTGTAGATTTCCTTTCTCTCCAATTTCAATGATGCCGATCTCTTTGTTTACCTCTATCATTGCCTTTTGAGGACATAGCAATGTACAGGCACCACAGCCATGGCACAACTCAGGATAAACCAATACCGTTCCCTTTTTATTTACACGTGGTGGAATAACAACGATTGCATTATAAGTACAAACCTGTCTGCAGATATCACAATAGTTACATTTCTCATATATTACTTCAGGTATGGGAATATAAGCTGACTTCTTTTCTGTAATATCTGGTTTTATAAAAAGGTGTGCATTGGGTTCTTCTACATCACAGTCAACAAGTTGAACATCATCAAGAGATAATGCAAGATTAACTGCAACAGTTGTTTTTCCTGTTCCACCTTTGCCACTTGCAACAGAGATTATCATAAAAACATTAAATACGTTTTCTTCAATGCATTGAACCTGTACCGGATTTCTCGGTAGTTTTCAGCTTGCCTGCTTTATAATCTTTTATTACCTGTTTTACAGTACCGGTTATCCCTGTGTATATTTTAACACCAGCGGCATTCAATGTTTCATAGGCATTGGGTCCGACACTGCCTGTTAAAAGAGCCTTCACATTATTAGATATTATAAACTGACCTGCCTGGGTTCCTGCACCACCTTCGGCATCAGCATTAGCATTTTCTAATGCTACGAATTCTAAGGTGTCAGGGTTTACAAGAATAAAATACGGTGCTCTACCAAACCTTGGATCAACATCTGCATCAAGATCGGGTCCGGATGCTGTTATACAAACAAGAGAGGTGTCATCCTTCAATGCATGTGTATGTTCATGCTCATGCTCGTGTTCATGCTCGAATAATTCGTGCATATTACGGCCGCTCTGTAATTCGCCAACAATGAATTTTTCAATGGTATGTTTTATATCTCCACTCACGCCCACAATTGGTTGAATGCCAAATTGATTAAAGAAATCTACTGCTCTTGGTCCCATGCCTCCTGCTATTACATAATTGACGCCTTTTTTATATAAAAACTCAGGGAGAATACCTGATTGGTGTCCTTCGAGTCCGGGATTGGTTACCAACTCTTTTTTTATAATTTTACCGTTTTCAATGTCCACAATGGTGTATGTTTGACATTTGCCAAAGTGCTGCGATACAAAATCACCATCTGTTGCTATTGCTACTCTTATAAGCATATTTTTCTCCTTTTCCTTTAGGCTTAAAATAAGCATATGCTTATAATTAGTCAAGGCTTTTGTTTGATAAAGATTTGAAATACAGCAATAAAAAAATTCGGATCAACCAATGCTTTACACAAATTTAAAGAACATTTAAACAATATCAGGGATTAATTCAGAATCAGGTTGGATTAGGGTTTGAATACTTGCTCTGAATTGTTACTCATGATAAAAAATATACATGGATACTATAGAGAAATTGAAATTGCTATCCTCAGATGCTCAGTATGATTTAGCGTGTGCCTGTGGAACAACAAAGGATGAGCATAGAGAAAGACAGGGTGAAGGAAAATGGCTTTACCCTGTTACCCTGCCCAATGGTGGATATTCTATTCTGCTTAAAACCCTTTTATCAAATGCATGCTCTAATGATTGCAAGTACTGTCCATTGAGAGCCAATGCCAATATCAAACGCTGTACACTCACTGTGGAGGAAACAGCAAAGGTCTTTATGGAGTATGTAAGAAGAAAACAGGTGTTTGGGTTGTTCTTAAGCTCAGGGGTGATAAATAATCCTGATTATACAATGGACAGGATCAATGCTGTTGCTCGCATCCTCAGGTACAGATATAAGTATAAAGGCTATATCCATCTTAAGATCATACCAGGTGCTTCTGACTCAGCTATAGAGGATTCTATTTCCCTTGCGAGTGCTATATCTCTCAATATTGAAACAGCAGGGGAACAGCATCTTAAATTACTCTCCCAAAATAAGCATTACATGAGAGATATAATTCATCCTATAAAACTTATGAGTAGATTAACATCCAGAGGGGGTAAATTTGAAGGTGTAAAGTGTACCACTCAGTTTGTGGTTGGAGCCTCTGATGATAAGGATAAAGAGATAATAGACTATATGTATGGGCTATACGACAGGCTCAACTTTCAGAGGGTTTATTTTTCAGCATATCAAAAAGGACTTGGATCAGGTGATATTCCTGGAGAAAGAATGTTCATGCTTAATCCTGATGATGTACTTTTGCGTGAGCATAGACTTTATCAGGTTGACTTTCTGATAAGGAAGTATGGCTTTACTAAAGATGACATTGTTTTAGATGATGAAGGTAATCTAAGATTGAACCAGGATCCCAAAGAGGTATGGGCGCAGACCCACCCGGAATTTTATCCTGTGAATATTAACAGAGCAGACAGAGAGGCTCTGTTAAGGGTTCCTGGTATAGGACCGAGGACTGCAAATATTATTATAAAAACGCGTGTTAATGGTAGGATAAAGGATCTTGAAAAGATTGGAATAAAAGGTAAACAACTTGAGAAGGTAAAAAAGTATGTCATTTTTGAATAATAGATTTTTTAAGTGTGTACATGGCAATACCTGCTGAAACAGATGCATTTAAAGAGTTTGGTTTACCCTTCATGGGTATCGAAACTATATAATCGCATACATCAAGTACTGGTTTTCTTATGCCAGTTTCTTCACCACCTATGATCAACACTATCCCATCCTGGTTTGTTACATCATTAAAATCAGAATTCCCATTGATATCAAGCCCCACTGCAATGCATTTGTCTTTTTTTAGTAATTCTATCTCTGTTCTTAGATTGGCTACAATTACTATATCCATGTACTCAGTTGCTCCACTTGACGCCTTTACCACTGCAGGGGTTATTTCCGGTGAACGTCTTTTGGTTAGAATCACCCCATGCCATCCCAAACAGGATGCTGTTCTTATTATTGCACCCACATTGTGAGGATCCTGGATCTGATCAAGTGCAACTAAAAAAGGCATCTCATTCAGGTTTTTAGCCTTTTGTATAATTGTCTGGATATCTGAATAAGGATAAGGCTCAAATATCCCGGCTATGCCCTGATTACCCTCTGAGAGCGTAATCTTATAGAGTTCCTGTCTGGGCATTATCACAAGTGGTATGGAAGTTTGTTTTGCAAATTGCCTGATCATGTCAGCATATTTATCGTGCCTTGAATCTGCAAGGTAAAGCTTAATAGGTTTTCTCTTTTTTGCCTGTAGTGCTTCTATTACAGGATTAACACCGTATATAATATCAAACTGTTTTTCCTTCATAATATATCCCTTGAGATATTATTGATCTGTGATGATGAAGCATTGAGTATGGACAGATAAATATTTCTGGTTACTGTGGTATCAATATAGATAAGCCCTGCAAGTTTACCAACCTCAAGACTTCCTAATTTATCCTCGATAAACAACGCCCTTGCGCCACCGATGGTTGCGGTGTTTATAACAAAAGCTTCTGCTTTAGATTTAAGAATAGGCCTTGAAATAAGGTACAGAAATCTGATCTCATCCATCATATCCAATGAATAATTACTGCTCAATCCATCTGTTCCCAGTCCAAGCCGTGAATAGCTATGCAATAATTCTATATTTGGTAATCCCACTCCAAGATAAGCATTGCTTCTTGGGCACAAAACAATTCCAGCATTGCATGATGTTATGGTATCAAAATCATACCTATCAATATGCACGCAGTGAACGAGTGTTGCCTTTTTATTTAGAAACCCAAGTTTATATATATAATCAACGGGTGATTTAGTTCCTTGCATAAGAGGTCTTCGTTTCACAAGGGGACCCAATCTGTTTGTAAAGTTATTTTCTCCACCAACGACAAGCCAATTCTCATCAATACTCTCTGATATATGTGTGCCGTAGGCTTCAAACCTTTTTGATACCTCGATATAAGCCTCTGAAGATGTGGAATAGGGTGCATGAGGGAATGGCCTTTCTTCCATAAGAAGACTTTTCTCGTATGTATCTTTGACCACCTTATTGGTAGACATGACCTCTTTAAAAAGAACAGTGTAAGCAGGGGCGTTTAGTAGATGTTGTTTGTCAACACCGAATGTTGAGATCTCACCTATACCAACCACACCGGACTTCAGAAGTGCTTTTATACCTGATTCAACGCTCAGAGAAGCCCTTTTCTTTGAAAAAAGCATCCTTTTTTTTATGATCTCCAGTATCCATGCTGGAAAATCATCACCTGGCTCAAGTCCTGCCTGCATTGCTCCAAGTTCTAAGTGCACATGTCCATTGATAAAACCAGGCATCAGTATGCCTTTGCCAAATTCAATGACATCAACTTTATATTTTTTAGTAAGCCGTGTAAGAGTGTCTATATCCTGAATCCTGCGATCTTTTATATACACTGCGCCGTGCTTTATTACAGGTGATGTTACAGGAAATAAATATTGAGATGAAAGAATAATATTATCGTATCTATGAGACATTTTTCACATCTAACATATAAGACATGCAAGTTCAATGCTTATTGCATAACTAAAAATGCATGGGCTTACCATCATGAAAAAAGCCACCAACAGGACCGCCTGGTTTAACAGTTGCACCCCATACAATACTTCTTGCACCTGTTTTTATATCAAGTGGTGCAAATTTACCACCCATATCAGTACGTACCCAACCAGGATGAACCGCGTTCACCATAATACCCCTTCCAGATAACTCCTTTGCCAGTATACGGGTAAGCATGTTTAATCCAGCCTTTGATACAGAGTATGCAGAAGATGGCCATCCTTTTTTAGCATATGTACCATCACCGACTGAACTGACAAAATCTTCCATTAATCCTATGAGTTCTTCCTTTGTAAGAGCTTCAGATTCAAAACGATGTCTGAGCTCATCTGACAGACAGGATAGCTGTCCCATTATACTTGACACCATTACAATCCGTGTACCTTTGCGCATAAAAGGTAATAGAGCCTCTGTTACATACATGGGACCATAAAAATTTGTGTCTATTGTAAGGCGTGCAGAGTCTTTATCAAGCCTGTCATTAATTGCAATGGCTGCATTGTTTATAAGTACATCCAGTGTTTTCCATTTTTTACCGAATTCCTCTGCAAAGTTTGATATACTGGCTTTATTTGTTACATCAAGAACTGCCCAGGACACTTCTGATCCAGAAGTATCAATAAGTTGAGCGGATCTTTTTGCTTTGATTTCATCCCTTGCTGTAAGAATCACATACATTCCGAGTTCTTTTAATTGACGGCATGTTTCAAATCCAAGCCCTTTATTAGCACCTGTTACAACTGCAACCTCTTTGTTTTTCATATAATACCCGATTAAAGAATAATATAATCATTTCATGTATCATGAACACATATTATCAGAAAAGTCTATGGACTTCAGCAATTCGTTGACAATTATCAGGAATTGGTAAAAATATAAATGTTTGTAAAAGGAGGCTATATGCTGGATGTTTATATGGATCAAAAAAAGAATGAGCTTTTGAACGAGGTAAGGGATTTTGTTAAATCTGTACCAAAACAATTACTTCTTGATATGGATGCTGATAAGGTTATTTATCCTGCAGAATATGTCAGAGAAGCTGCAAAAAGAAGATTGCTCGGGCTTAGATTTTCACCTGAATTTGGAGGCAGAGGACTTAAATGGGAGGATGAGATTATAGCCCTTGAGGAGATAGGCATAC
Source organism: bacterium (assembly GCA_049966275.1). GTDB lineage: Bacteria > JAMCPX01 > JAMCPX01 > JAMCPX01 > JAMCPX01 > JBMFUY01. Next base: position 3,811 of record JBMFUY010000035.1, on the reverse strand, counting down.
TTGGAACATCCCTTGCATGTTTGTATTCTCTCGTAAGCATTGTAGGCGAAGCAATTCAGGTGTTTGGTAGTGATGAACAGCGTAAAAAATATTTGAAGCCAATAATTGAGGGTAAGATGTTCTGTGCAGAGGCTCTTACAGAACCTCGTGGTGGGTCTGATTTCTTTGGTGCTACAACCACGGCAAGAAAAGAAGGAGACTATTACATTTTGAATGGGCAAAAAAGATTTGTGGTTGGTGCAGAAGGAGCTGATGTGTTTCTTGTATATGCAAAGACAGATGAAAAGGCAAAGCCTCAAAATTCATTAAGTGTGTTTATAGTGGAGCGCGACATGGGAGTGGAGGTCAAGCATGTTTATGGTTTGCTGGGGACGCGCGGTGGTGGCGCTGGAAGGATCCTGTTTAAAAATGTTAAAGTGCCAGCAGAGAATGTGGTTGGTGCAGAGGGTGCAGGAGGGCTTATCTTTAATCAGATGATGATCCCTGAAAGGATGACATCAGCAGCAGGAGCACTTGGAGGTGCAAGGGAACTTCTGAAGATTGCTGCAAGATACTCTGACAGAAGAAAGGCATTTGGTCAGAAGATCAGGGCATTTCAGGGCGTAAACTTTAAGATCGCTGATAGTATAATGGAACTTGATGCTGCAAGTGCACTTGTTCATGCTGCCGCGAGATCTGTTGATCAGTATGGAAGCACAGGCACAACAAGAAGGCTTGTCTCAGAGGCAAAAAGATATGCAACAGAGATGGCATGGAGGGTTACAAATAATGCTATGCAGATCCTTGGAGGTATAGGTTATACCAATATTTATCCTGTTGAAAGGGCTTTGAGGGACGCAAGACTTTCGTTGATATGGACAGGTACAAGTGAGATTATGAACCTTATAATCCAGCATGAGTACTATAAAGAGGTGTTGAATGAAAAAGCTTCTATAAGGAATCTTGAGGCAGATGCACCTGAGGCGGAAAAAGAGGAAGAAAAGGTATACGAATAGTTACCAAATGTTTTTTAAGATTATGTACCTGCCGGTAACATGAATAAGGGGGTATGACATGAAGATAAAATATTATTTAACCGGCGTTGTGTTATTCTTTATATTGGCTGGGATAGGGTGTGGTGGTTCATCATCTAAGGGAATATCTTACAAACTTGGTACATTTAATGTTCGGATTGATGGTACAGGATTATCTGTAATAGACCAGTATGGTAGAACAATCCTGCCAGGTTACAATGATACGTTTGTATTTGGCAGCGGTATTCCTTATGTGAAAGAAACCTTTGGTTCTTTTGCTATTACTGAAACAGCAACATGGATAAAGCCTGTTTCGTTTACTGTGATTTCTTCAACCAATAACCAGTTAAGCATTGTGGTAAATATGGTGTCCGGCAACACCATTCAGAACTATATTCCAGGTTTTATTGTAATATCTCCCATAAATGACAATATGCTTGGCATCTCCATAACAGCACCCTCTAACGCGTCATTGTCTCCCTCAAACAGGATTATGCTCAATCTTTCATGCAACAGCAACGATCATTTTTACGGGCTTGGAGAGCAATTCAATAATTTTGATCAAAAGGGCAATATCGTCGGTATATGGGCCCAGGATCATGGATTCCTTCAGGACGTACCGAGTACATTAAACTTTCAGGCAGCACTTCATCCAACTTATTTTCCTGAACCATTTATGCTTACAAGCAAACCTGCTGGTATACTAATAAGTTCTACAGCATACAGTAAATTTGATCTGTGTGCTTCGGATCCAAACAGGGCAAGTATAGAGCTGTGGAACAGGAATATGGATATCATTTTGATATCCGATGTAGACCCTGTGCATATTATTCAGGATTTTACTGGTATTGTTGGAAGACAACCCCTTTCACCACCATGGGTTATTGGACCATGGATCTCTGTCGAGGGCGGTAGTGTTTCTCTCACAACCAATGCGGATCAACTTCGTGCAAATAATATACCATCTTCTGCAATATGGTATCAGGACTGGGTAGGTGGTCAGAGTATTGGTAATGGCTATGATCTACCATATCACTGGACGCCTGATTTTACGCTTTATCCTGATATGGCTGGTGTTAACATGACACTAAATAGTATGGGATTCAAGGCACTGGCCTACTTTAACAGCTTTGTTGATGAGGCGCTGGATCAGTGGACAGAGGCAACAACAGGCGGTTATCTGATAACCAACAGTGCGGGTCAGACTTATACATTTGCCAGTTTTCACGGCAGTCCTCAGAGCATGGTGGATTTGACCAATCCTGCTGCAAATACATGGGTTGAAGGTTACATGCAGAGCGCCACGACGCTCGGGTTCAGTGGCTGGATGGCTGACTTTGGCGAATATTTGCCCTTTGATTCATATATGCAGGCTGGTCCTGCAACAATGCTTCATAATGAGTATCCAGTACTCTGGGCAAAATTGAATTATAAAGCAATGTCAACAGCAATACCGTCCGGTGATTTTGTATTCTTCATGCGTTCAGGATATCTTGGATCCCAGCAATATCAACCTGTTGTATGGGCTGGGGATCAAAATACAGATTTTGATCCAACCTTTGGATTACCAACAGTTATCTATGCTGCTATTAACATGGGTATATCAGGTGTTCCTATTTTTACGCATGATATAGCAGGGTTTGCAAGTATAGCCAATCCACCTTCAACAAAGGAGTTATATTTCAGATGGACAGAGCTTGGTTGTTTTACACCGGTTATGAGGACACACAATGGATTTGATTATTATACAAATTGGAACTGGAATAAGGATCAGGATACAATCAATATGTTTAAAAAATACGCAACCCTTCATGTTCTGCTTTTTCCTTACATCTACACGTACATAACGCAAGCCCATGAGAATGGCACACCCATTATGCAAGCACTATGGCTGAAGTATTACAAAGATCCGAAAACTGCAACCATTGGTGATGAATACATGTTTGGCGATAATATGCTTGTGGCACCTGTTATTGTTCAGGGGGCTACAACCAGGACCCTGTATTTACCTGCAGGCAGCTGGTATCCTTTCAATGGTGGTAATACAGTTGCAGGTGGTGTAAATATCACAGTAGATGCACCTATGGACAGTATACCTGTGTATGTACCGGCAGGTTCCATCATACCCATGCTCACGCAGGCACCGGATACATTAATAACGGGTACAACAATTACAGTAACAACCCTTGCAGATGTGATTACAGCACAGACAATACGTGTATACCCTGGTGCTGATGGAAGTTTTAAGGTTTATGATGGCTCAACATTTACATTGAGTTCATCAGGTTCTGTCCTGAATTCTGGACAGGTTGTTAGCCTGTTAAATCAGGATGGAAAACCTTTACAGTCCTGCAGTTCAGCAGATAATGGAGCCCTTGGGTGTGGAATGATCAGCGGTTCTTCATTCAGTGTAAATGGTGAGGTGAACGGAAAAACTATATTCACCTTACAGGGTAAACCTGCGGATCCTAACACTGTGTACAGAATAGAAGTGTTTTAGCCTGACAAATTCCAATAAGAAATTTTGGTTCTTGAGGCTTTTGTGTGGGTGGGCAGAAATGTGGCAGGATACTTTCCCGCCTTTGAAAAAGGTGTTCAACAATTCAAAAACCTGGAATTTGTCATTCTGAACACATTCGCGTTTCACTCAGTGTAAACTACGTGAAGGATCCTTACCAATTCTTCTTTTCATAAAAGTCATGTTTGCAAAGCAGACAGGGTAGTTAACCCGAAAAATGCAATAGGAAAGTTTGCTCATTCGTTCAACCCTGCGATCCACCTAAGATACAAAGACTTTT
>JBMFUY010000034.1:0-17137 GCA_049966275.1 bacterium | reverse complement strand
GTGGATCGCACGACCCATGCTCTGCATGGGTACCCCGAACGAATGAGCAAACTTTCCTATTGCATTTTTCGGGTTAACCCAAAAATGCGTTTGCGAAATGGGGGAGTTTGTGTTCGGATAATTCCATTTTATCTCCCTATTTTTACAAAAATTTTCTTATTCTCAAACATATTCTCAGATGCACATATAAGGAGAAGATTTTGAGATGGCTTGTGAATTTTATCCTTGTTGTGTGGAAGACTTTCTTGATTATCTGTTTAATTGTGCTATTAATCTATAATTAAATGTAAAAAGGAGGCCCTAAGGGTGAGGTGTTTTAAATGTCTAAAAGAAGTGCCATCCGGTACCGAAGTCTGTCCTTACTGTGGCCAGATACTTGTTCCAAAGACGAATAAAGGAAGCAAGCAAAGTGATAATTTATCCAGTACACAGGTTAGACAAAAAGAATATAATATAGGTGATACTATAAAAGATCGCTATGAGGTAAGGGCTTTACTTGGTAAAAAAGGCACGGGGTTTACCTATAAGGTTAGGGATAAAGATAAAAAAAAGATATTTATATTAAAGCAATTCCATTCTTTTCTTATAACATCCGAAGACAACAAGAAATTATTCTTTGATATTGTTAAAAAGATCCTCAGTTTGAATCTAAGTGAAGTGGCGACAATTCAAGAATACGGTGAAGACAATGGTGTTGTGTATATTGTAACTGAAAACATCGAGGGTTTAACATTAAGAAAATTGCTGGATGTTAGAAAGGAAATGAAGCAATTCTTTAAAGGTGAGGAGCTGGAGTCTATTTTAACCCAGATCTGTAAGGTCCTTATAATAGCGCATAACAATGGACTTCTCCATGGAAATTTAAAACCAGAAAATATTTTTATATTACCCAATGGTATCAAAATTACAGAACTTGGTATAACAACTGCATTCTCACCCCTTGATTTTACATCAATACAACAGGATTTAGGCGATGCTTACAAGTATATAGCACCTGAGGTTGTTATAGGTGGGGCTTTATCTAAAGCAAGTGATATATACTCATTGGGGGTTATTGTTTATGAAATGTTAACAGGTATAATACCTGCTGGTATTGTGAATCCACCAAGTAAACATAATTCCGCACTTCCAAAGGATGTTGACAATGCGGTTTTACGCGCTATAGCCCAGGATCCAGAACAGAGAACACAGTTCATATCAGAGTTTTATAAAAGTCTTCTTAAATCTTTTGGTCTGAAGCCTGTTGAATTTGAAGAACAGCCATGGATAACAAAACAACCGGTTGAGACAGAACAATCCGGGACCCTACAAACAGAGATAGACGAGGAACTTCTGATGTATATTGAGAAGCCATCAGTTTCAGAAACAGAAGCTGGTAAACAGAAAACTGTACCCGAAGAAGAGAAGACCCAACCTGCATCTGCGCCACCTATTATAGAAAAACCAGAATCAGAAACCATTATTCCGCCAGAACCTGAACACGAAAAGGCAATCAGTGAAGAACAACCAGCTCAACCTGTTGAAGAGAGCCATAAGATCCCCGAACCCCCTGTACAGACTGAGGCTGTGGTTGAACCACAGAAAATAAAAGAAGAATTAGAACGTAAAGAGGTTGAGGGAAAGGAAGCCATTACAGAAGAGTTAAAAGAACAAAAAGCTTCAATCAGTGAGTTATCACGGCAGGAGGCTACACCACCGGAGAAAGAAATTACACAACCACCAGAAGGATTGGTTGAACAAAAGCAACCAGAGCAAGAAATAAATCTAACAGATCTTGCCAGGCATTTAGAAAGTGTTACCCAGGAGATACAGGGAACAGGGGCAAGGGAGACAAAACCTCCAGATAAGGTTGTGGAACAACATGTAGAACCTTTACCTGAAACACAAAAGGTAACAGAAGTACGACCTACATCACAGGAGATTAAAGCTGCTGCACCTTCACAACCATTGCAGGTTCAGACACCTGCCCCGGTTAAATTAGAGAAGGAAAAGAAATCAATTTTACCTATTATTGTAGGTATAGGTGCGGTAGCAATAGGAATACTGGCTGTTGTAGCATGGTTTTTATTAAAGAGCTCTCAAAAGCAGGTTCCAGCAGGTATACCAGTAACAACAAAACCAGCAGAAAGCTTTACAAAGCCTGCGCAAATAGCAACTTCACATGTTAGTGAAACAGTAGCAGAGGTCAAACCACCCGAAGAAAAGCCTGTTGTTCCGAAACAGGAAGAGGTAGAAAAAAAGGTTGAAAAAACCAAACCAGAGAAGAAAATAGCCGCTGTAGTACCAAAGACACCGCCTCCCAAATGCCCGGAAGGGATGGTGTACATACCAGCAGGTTATTTTATAATGGGTAGTAGTCCATCAGATCCATTGAGGGACTTTTCTGAGAAACCAGATGTAAAGGTGTATGTAAATGCATTCTGTATTGATAAATATGAATATCCAAACAAAGAAGGATACACGCCAAAAGTAAATGTAAGCTTTTATACAGCTGAGAGATTATGCAAGGATGAAGGAAAGCGATTGTGTACAGAAGAAGAGTGGGAAAAGGCCTGTAAAGGGCCTTCAGATTTCAAATATCCTTATGGCAATACATGGAATGCTTCGAGATGCAACACACAAAATAGTGATGGAACCAATCGCTCTATCGCTCCTTCTGGAACTTATAAGAGATGTGTAAGTGAATACGGTGTGTACGATATGAGTGGTAATGTAATGGAATGGACCAATTCTGTTTTTTCATCAGAGGATACCACAGATAAGGTTGTAAAGGGCGGGTCTTTTACAAAGCCTGATTGGGCAACAAGGTGTGCTTACAGATACAATATGCTTCCGAACTCTACAAGTAATGAAGTTGGATTTAGATGTTGTAGGGCACCGGAAAAATAATTTTTCTATCATAAACATTGTTACCATGAAAGAATATACCATATTAATACTCATTGTGTATATCTTTGTTGCTGCTTTAAGGTATGGACTTGAGTATCTTAAGATCTCCTATCTAAAAAGATATGGTAATGTTGTACCTGCTGAGTTTGATGGTAGTATAGATCAGGAGTTGTTAAAAAAGGTTAATGATTATACCATGGAAACAACGATTTGGGGTATATTCACTTCTGTTTTTAACGACATTTTGATACTATTATTTTTCTTTGGAGGGATTTTAAACCTTTATAATACATGGATCACATCTTTGCATTTGAGCTTTTTATCAACAGGTATTTTATTTTTTTTAATTCTAATTTACGCTGATATGTTTCTTTCAATACCATTTAGCCTTTATCAGACATTCAGGATAGAAAATAAATATGGATTTAATACAATGACCTTAAAACTCTGGTTCAAAGATTTTGCCAAGTCACTGTTAATCTCAACGATCCTATTATCGTTGGTTGTAGCCATTGCACTCTTGATCATCCAAAAAAGCCCATTACACTGGTGGTTCTGGGTGTGGCTATTCTTCTTTCTGTTCAGTATTTTTCTTATGTACATATCCCCATATGTGATAGAACCATTATTTAATAAGTTTTCACCAATTGATGATAATGAACTTATCAAAGGAATAGAAGGATTAACAGATAAGGTTGGTATAAAGATCAGCAAGATCCTTAAGATGGATGCCTCAAAACGTACGAAGCATACAAATGCATATTTTACAGGTATTGGAAAAGTAAAAAGGGTGGTCCTTTACGACACGCTACTTCAATCCCTCAATAAAGCCGAGATCCTTGCAGTATTAGGCCACGAACTTGGTCACTGGAAAAAGAAACATGTTTTAAAGCAGATGTTTTTCATAGAGATCTTTGCCCTGATTGTCTTGTATGTATCGTTTAAACTAATACAGGGTAATGTTTTACTTCTGCTTTTTAATATACAGGGTGACAGTTTGTTTGCAAAGATTGTTATTCTGTTTTTACCTGGCACAATTGTTAGTTTCTTTTTTACACCATTATTTAGCTTCCTTTCAAGGAGGCATGAGAAAGAAGCCGATACATTTGCATGTAACCTGATAGGTGATAAACGCTCTTTGATTGATGCCCTTGTAAAGCTTTCAAAAGATAATCTGTCAAATCTGCATCCGCATCCTGTTTACAGTGCTTTTTATTATTCGCATCCGTCTGTAACTGAAAGAATAAATTACATTAACTCAAAAAATGCGTTTGCGAAATAGGAAAGTTTGTGTAATGAATGCTGGGGTCCCCATCACTTTTTCTTGCCAAACACTGCCAGAACATCTATATATTATCTCGTGTCTGAGAAAAAGCTTTTAAGTGAATATGAAAAGCCGACAAAAGAGCATTACCACATCCTTTTAATGAGCTGGGCAGGGTGGGTGTTTGATTTCTATGACCTTACTCTGTACACATTCCTGCTTATCCCTATTGGTAAAGAGCTGCATCTATCCAATCTGCACCTTTCTTACATACTTGGTACATCACTTGCTGCAACCGCTATTGGAGGTATTATCTTTGGCATACTTGCGGATCGATTTGGCAGAAGAAGCGTACTTCAATGGACAATACTTACTTACAGTATAGGAACGTTCTTGAGTGGTCTTGCACCTGATTTCTATTTCATGGTTTTGTTCAGGATCATTACAGGCATTGGTGTAGGTGGTGAATGGGCAACCGGACAAACCTATGTGGGTGAAACATTTCCCCCGAAGGTTAGAGGCAGATTCGGAGCATTCATGCAAACAGGTGCACCTGTAGGTGTGGCACTTGCAGCATTGGTTGGCGGTTTTGTATCACCTATAATTGGTTGGCGTTTATCATTTATGGTTTCTGTGTTGCCTGCTATATTGGTTATTATTATAAGAAAAAAACTCCCGGAATCGGATCTGTGGGAAGAACGCAATCGTATAATAAGGAGCGGAAAATTATCAAAGGTTGCTATTGAAGAGGAGAGTGGTAGCAGGTTCATGTCTCTGTTTTCGTCAGAATACCTGGTAACCTTTTTGAAGTCACTCTTACTAGCAATATTCATTATGTCTGCATACTGGTTCACGTATGCATGGCTGCCTGGTTATCTTTACGAGCAGAGGCATTTTTCAATGACAAAGTCTGGTTTATGGATGATTATAACACAAACAGGTGGCTTTATCGGTTATGCAACCTTTGGATTTGTCGCGGATCGATTGGGTAGAAGACCTGCATTTACAATCTATGCATTCCTCATGGCTACGGGTCTTATCATGATTACATTGATGTGGGATGTAATTGCACATTATCCCTACATAATACTTGCCTTTATGTTTATGGTAGGCTTTGGTACAGGATTTTTTGGCGGGTATGGTCCGATTATGTCTGAGTTGTTTCCTACAAAGATCCGCAATACTGCAATGGGGAGTGCGTTCAACCTTGCAAGAGGGGTACAGTTCTTCACGCCAGTTGTTATAGTTATTGTTGCAAGGTATTATGGGCTTGGTGGTGGTATTTCCATTGCAGCTTTATTTGCAGTACTTGCTGGTTTATGGATATGGGTATTCCCGGAGACAAAGGGCAAAAAGTTGACGGCACTGGAGGAGAGAAATACCGCGCATGGTGAAAGGCAATAGTAGGGGTAATCGGCTAAAAGGTTAAGCCAAAAAATGCGTTTGCGAAATAGGGAAGTTTGTGTAATGAGTGATGGGTACCCCGAACGAATGAGCAAACTTCCCTATTGCATTTTTTGGGTTAATGATTCTGTAAGAGCAAAAAACTGGATTCTGGTTTACACGAGGATTACAGAAATTTGAGAGGAAGGAATGAGGAAACCTTTAACAGGTAATTACATAACCGCTGGTAATAAAAAGTCGCATTATCACCTTTCTGCATGGCTGGCTTTTATATTATACTGTGTTCTTACCATTATATTTACGTATCCTATTATCCTTCACCTTGATACCAGGGTTATAGGTGGAGGCGATGCGTATATGTTTTTGTGGGATATATGGTGGTTTAAGTATGCAATCTTCACGCTTCATACAAACCCACTTATAAACAATACGATCTATTATCCAATGCATAATATCCCGATGGTGTGGTCAACGCCTATCAATGAGCTTGGTTCCATACCGTTTCAATCCATATTTGGCAATCTTGTTACATATAATCTTCTGATACTTACGCATTTCGTGTTATCAGGATTTTTTGCCTTTATCTTTTTAAGAAAGCTAATAAAGGATGACCTGCCTGCTTTTGTAGGCGGTGTTGTTTACACGTTTTCTGCTTATCATTTTGTTGTGAGCAGTGGCATGCTCGGACTTTCAACCATTGAATTTATTCCATTGTTTTTAATGTTTTTTCTGAATTTTATTGAAAGGCAGGATATAAAAAGTTTTATCCTTATGACATGCTTTGCAATCCTTGTTGCACTTTCGGATCCATATATAGCAATATACGTTCTTTTCACCTTTGCTGTTGTATTTATTATTTATGCCCTTTTGTTTAACCGTACATTGATCTTCACGGAAAAAAGGTTTTGGGGACTTTTCCTTTCAGGGACTATAACCATTGTAGTGTCATCATTCTTTTACCTTCCAATGGTGAAGACTGTGGAAGGATTGAGTTCAGCCCATACCATGTCAAATGATGCATTACTGTATTCAGAGGATTTGCTTGGCTATTTTTTACCTACACACAGCGATTTTTTGTGGGGCAGGGTTTATGCGTATAATAGACTGAACCCTACCATCGCACATTATTTTATAGGCTATGTTGTACTGATATTAGGCATTATAGGAATATTCATATCCAGACTCAGGTTTAAAGGTTTGTTTATATTTTTTCTTATTGCAGCCTTTATTTTTTCATTGGGACCTTATCTCCAGATAAATGGCCCTGTGCTTGTTAATTTTCACAATGCCTATCATTTTATACCAATGCCATATTATCTACTCTGGAAGACACCAATTCTTAAATTTTTAAGGTTTCCAAATAGATATAGCCTTTGTGTAGAATTAATGTTGGCTATCTTTGTTGCCTCGGGTCTATCTGTAATAATGCGAAGGAATGTCTCCAGTGTCATTGCAACGATATTTTTGTCTGTGATCATACCACTTGAAGCTACACCTGGTATGCCATTCAGTACATCTGATGCAGTTATACCTGCTGTATACAAAACTATAAAACATGAAAAGAATATAAGGGCTATTTATGAACTGCCGTCAGGCAATGAATTTGAGCTTCCGTATGTCGGTTATTCATATATTTACATGTATTATCAGACCTATCATCACAAGCCTATAGTCTACGGTCATATACCAAGGACACCCAATCATGCGGATGATTTTACGCTGCTAAACCCATTGCTGCAGGTATTCAGTGAGCCAGAGGCTTTAAGTTATGGCGATATTATTGATAGACCCATTACAAACTATATACCATACGGATTAAAGGCATTAGAAGACAATGATGTATCTGTTGTTATTTTGCACAGGAATTTTTTATCTACGAGCTTTGACAGGAATACTGAAAAAGCCCTCTATAAATTACTTGAAAAGGTATTTGGTCATCCATTTATAGATAGCAGCAGTATAGCCGTGTTTTCTGTGCCACATGATGATAAATTTGAGTTTAAACCAATAATCTATCTTGGAAATGGATGGTACCCTCCAAAGTACTATGAAAATGGGATTGCTTATAGATGGATGTCCAATGATGCTGAAATAAGGCTTTCCCATTGGCAGGGTGGCCCGGCAGAGATTGAATTTTCTGTGTTCAGGCCATTTGCCAAAATTACTGATTTAGATGTGTTTCTTGATGCAACACTTATAACACATATTGATATATCTTCTATTGTTCCGCCTAATGTAGGCAGGATCACAATACCATCTGTGTACCTGCCAAATGGGAATAGTACCATTGTACTGCATGTGGAACAGGGACCATACGAGCCGTTTTACATGGAGGCAGGCTTCCCTGATGTGAATCCATATAGCCTTGCAATAAGTCAGGTAAAGATTAAGCCAAAAAATGCGTTTGCGAAATAGGGAAGTTTGTGTAATGAATGATGGGGTACCCCCGAACGAATGAGCAAACTTTCCTATTGCATTTTTTGGTCAATAACCATGGCATACTGAAATAATGTGTCATCTAATTTTGATCCTATACTTTTTCCAGATTCTAAACTGTCCTGCACGAGTGGTTGATTTTCTTTGTAAATGAAATTATATAAAATTATTACAGATAAAGAGAATAGGAGCAAAATATGAAATATATTATCCTGCAGGGTGATGGGATGGCAGATTATCCCATTGATAAATTGAACGGGGGAACGCCGCTTACTACTGCCAGAAAGAAATATATAAATGAGCTTGCAAAGAAAAGCATCGTTGGTATGGTTCGCACCATACCTCCAGGCATGCATCCTGGAAGTGATGTTGGTAATATGTCTATATTTGGTTATGACCCCAAAAAATATTATACAGGTAGAGCTCCCATAGAAGCAGCGGGCCAGGACATACCTCTGGGAAAGGATGATGTTGCATGCAGGTGTAACCTTGTCACTCTTGACAGGCATGGCAGTAGTATAACAATGAAAGATTACAGTGCCGGTCATATTACCACTGATGAGGCTAAACAACTCATAGATGCGGTTTCATCATCTTTAAAGCATGATGGATTGGTATTTTACCCTGGCGTTAGCTACAGGCATCTTATAGTGTGGCATAAAGGCAAGGATAATATAGAAACATTTCCCCCTCATGATATTACGGATCAAAAAATAGACAATTATATGCCCAGAGGACAGGGGGCAGAGGAATTGATCTCTTTAATGAAGGCATCCTGGGACATATTAGAATCCCATCCAGTGAATATCAAAAGAAAAGCTCAGGGCAAAGCACCAGCCAATAGTATATGGATATGGGGGCTTGGCAGGGCAATGCAATTACCAAAATTTAAGGATCTGTATAATCTAAAAGGGGCATGTATATCAGCTGTGGACCTTGTAAGAGGTATAGCAAAGCTTGCAGGATTTGATATAATAAACGTACCTGGCATAACCGGCTGGGTCGATACAAATTATAAGGGTAAGGCAGAATACGGCGTAAGAGCATTAAAAGATCATGACCTTATTTACATACATGTGGAAGCGCCGGATGAAGCAGGGCACAATGGAGACATTGAGCTAAAGATAAAGGCAATAGAGGATTTTGACGAGAAGGTAGTTGGTGGTGTGATTGATGGAATGAAACAATTGGACGCATTTAGAATGCTTATAATGCCGGATCACAGGACACCTATAGCTCGCAAAACACACACAGATGAGCCTGTTCCATTTCTGTTTTACGATTCAGAAAACAATGTTAACAATAGTTATTCGTATGATGAGTTTGGGGCAGAAAAAAGTGGTCTACTCATAGAGAATGGTTTTGAACTCATGCCAAGGCTGTTGAATGGCTGGAAATAAATACCTTACCAATTTACACAAGCCAGCATAGATTCAATCATTTTCATATAATCTATCTAATTGATCTTTGAATCTTTCTAGCACCTTGTTCTTTTTTACCTTCATTGTTGGAGTGAGTTCGCCAGACTCTATTGTGAATTCATGATCCGATATGATGAATTTCTTTATAGTCTCAAAGGATGCTAACTGTTCATTGAATTTGTCGACCTTTTGTTTTATGAATTCATACACATTCTTATTTTTCATCAGGTCCGCATAATCAGTAAATGAAATGTTGTTCTGTTTTGCCCATGCAATTATTTCCTGACTATTCAAAGAGAGTACTGCTGTCAGATATTTTTTATTATCACCATAAACAACACAATGGGAAATATACGCATCTGAAGTAAATAGATTTTCTATGTTTTGTGGGGTGATGTTTTTACCACCAGCTGTAATTATCAGGTCTTTTTTTCTTCCAGTAATTCTTACAAATCCCTCGTCATCCATTTCTCCAAGATCACCTGTGTGTAACCAGCCATCTTCATCTATCCATGCTGGTGTTCCTTCAGGTTTTTTATAATATCCTTTAAATACTGCTGGTCCTTTTAGCAATACTTCATTATCATTTGCAATCTTAACCTGCATACTTGGAAGTGCTTTACCAACATATCCTATCTTAAAAGTACCTTCATAACTCATAATTGCAGGTGCAAATGTCTCTGTCATTCCGTAGCCTTCATATATAGGGATACCAAGTGCATTGAAGAATTCTATAATAGTAGGTGATAGTGGCGCTGCTGCTGTAATACCTATTCTCAATCTTCCGCCAAGTTTCTTGCTCAGTTTATTAAAAACAAGCATCTTTGCAATCTTATATTTTAGATTAAGACCAAATGGCATCCTTTTTTTCTTAAGCCTATAAGGGAGAGAGGCTTTACCTGTATTTAAAGCCCAGAAGAACAACCTTTTCTTTATTTTAGATCCACTATCAAGTTCGTTCATAATACGGGCATAGATCTTTTCATAAACCCTTGGGACTCCTGGAAGTATGGTGGGACGCACCTCTTCAATATTTTTTGCAACAGTATCAAGATTTTCTGCAAAGGCATAGATCACATTTGCATAGATAGCCCCGAATTGGTTTATTCTCTCATAAGCGTGAGCAAGTGGTAAGTAGGCAAGTGTGATATCACCAGGAAGATTGACCTCTAAAGACTTAACATCTTTCAAATTGGCAATAATGTTTCTGTGTAGAATCTCTGCCCCTTTTGGTGGGCCTGTGGTCCCTGAGGTGTAAATAATGGTTGCAGTATCTTCCATTTTAATGTTGTTCATACGCCTTTTTATTTCATTGATGTCAGGATGGGCTTCGCCTAATTGTTCCAGTTGTTTTAGTGTTAAGACATCTTCATTGTTTATTGCAGAATCCTCAAACAAAATAACCTTTTTAAGTTCTGGCAATTCTTTTTTCACATTGAGCACACGTTTTAACATTGATGTGTTTTCTACAAACACATATTTTGAATCTGAATTGTCCAGTATGTATTTAACATCGTTTTCGAGCAAGGAAGGATATATGGTAGCTGTTACACAATGCAGGGAGATAATAGCAAGATCAGTAAGTGTCCATTCAACACGTGTGGAGCTCATTATTGCCACCTTATCCATTTCATTAATTCCTAAAAAGAGCAAGCCAGAGGCAATCCTTTCTACCCTGTCCCAGAACCATTTTACAGACTTTGTAACATACTGTCCTTTTTCTTTGAACATTAAAGCAGGCTCGTCAGGATGATTCATTGCTCTATCAAAAAGGATCTGAGGAATATTTTCACTCATACTCACCCTCCATATTTGGTTACCATATCATATTTACAACCTTATTTCAAGCTAAATAACGGACGTGAAGAAAAAACTTGACAACAATCACAGTAACGCATAAAAATCGTAAATAAGGAGGATATATGTTGAAAGTATATACGAAAATGATCTGGATTGTAAGTTTCATCGGATTGAGTGTATTAACCGCGTGCTCAGGTAAACAGAGTTCATCCAAACAACCACAAAACAATGAAATGTATAACAGCAAAATGATTATTAACAGTGTTACCCCTGTTTCTGGTATTGCTGGAACATCTGTTGTTATTTCCGGTTCTGGATTTGGTTCTTCACATGGGACAATTAAATTGGGAGATACTGTAGCACCTATAAGTTCATGGTCAGACACTTCGATCAGTTTTGAAGTGCCAGATATTACTGCTGGTAGCACAAAGATAAATGTTGTCTCGGGTACATCTATAACCAGTACTGACTTTACTATTCTTCCATTTATCTCTGGTATTGATAAAACGGATGTAACATTAAATGATACACTTGTTATCACAGGAACAAGCTTTGGTAACACACAGAACGGTAACACTATAAATTATGCAGGCATTATTTTACCTGTTGTGTCATGGTCAAACAACTCAATAACTTTAACTATAGGTAATATAACCCATGTAGCAACAGGCCTTCTTAACATGATGGTAAATAATACTGTGAGTAATGGTATTACACTGACAGTGCACCCGTCTATATTTTCTGTTAAACCGGATACAGCTGAAAGGGGAGATGAGATTTCAATATACGGTAATTTGTTCGGTTCTAATCAGGGAACAAGCATTGTTACTTTTTCAGGTATACCTGCAGAAGTAACAAGCTGGTCAGATAATTTTATAAAAGCAAGGGTTCCTGAAAATGCTGTAAAGGGTGAGGTGACAGTCAAGATTGATAATATTGTTTCGTCAGCCCAGGGATTTACAGTAACAAAAACATTCTATTCCATAAATCAGCCAACAGGGCTTGCAATGGATGAAAATGGAAATATGTATGTTGCGAATTACACGGATGGTACCATTATAAAGGTTTTGCCTGGAGGGATTACTCAGACGACTCTGTACAAAGGTCTGTCACATCCAATGGGTTTATACTACCACGCTCCTTCAACACTTTTTGTCGCGTGTGAAGGAGATGGGACTATCCAGAGGCTCACACTCGGCACTCCAGTTACAGGCTATACATTCGCCTCGGGTTTTTCTCAACCAGCAGGGATGGTTTTTGATGATGCAGGCAATATGTATGTGACGAATTACGGCAATAACACCATTTCAAAGATTGATCTGGGCAACGTAGTGTCAACATTCGCTACAGGCTTTAATAAGCCAATGGGCATTGTTTTTACTGGACCGACAGGGGGTAAGACATTTTGGGTCGTTAATAGAGGGAACGGTACAATAAGTATAGTTAATCTGTTAGGTGTTGTAACAACGTATATTACCGGCCTCAATGCGCCAGGGTATATGCTGAGTGATAGTGCTTACAATCTTTATATCACATCAAATAATAACATTATTAAGGTCTTATCACCATCTGGGTTTACCATTACCTATGCTACAGGACTATCCAATCCTCATGGTCTGGTAATGGACCCATCTGGTTACATATATGCTTCAAATTTTGATGCTAACACCATTTCGAAGATAGACAATGGCTATCAGGTTTATGCAAAAGGCCTTTATAACCCTTATGGCATCACATTCAGCCCATCCGGCACAATGTTTGTGACGAACCAGGGTAATAAATCATCCTACACTGGTGGCTCAATCTCTGTAGTAACTTTAAACGGTGAGACAAAATCTTTTGTAAAACCATTTGATTATACTATCTGTGGTAATAGCAATATGATGCCTATGGGGATAACTATAGGCTTTCATGGTGATTTGTTTGTTACTACTGTTCCAAACACAGGAGTCTCTTCTATATCAGAGGTTACATATGATGGTAATGCATCTATATTGGGAAACTGCCTTGTATATTTGGCTCTTAGTAAACCTTCAGGCATTGCATTTAGTTCTGTTACTCAGCTACTTTATATAGCGGATGTTGCTAACGGAAAAGTGTTTACATTGGCACCTTCATTCTCTTCCCTCTTTAGCTTTGTTCTTAATAGTTTTGCCAGTGGATTCAGTTTACCAAATGGCATAACAATAGATCAATCAGGCAGGGTGTATGTTGCCAATACCGGGAATGGAACGATCTCGCAAATAACACCAGCAGGTACATCTGTTATCACTTATGCATCAGGTTTTAATCAACCTTACGGAATAGTGTTCGATAGCATGGGTAGTCTGTATGTCTCCAACTACAGTGGTAATAGCATATCTTTGGTTACCTCTGGTAAACAGGTTTACACTATTGCTGATGGTATCCAGCACCCAACGGGTATAGCTATTGATAATGCAGGATATGTATATGTGGCAAGCGAATCAGCAGGCAAGGTATACAGGCTGATCCATCCTGCAATTGTATATGCATCTGGTTTCAATGCACCTAAGGGCTTAACAAAAGGCATAGATGGGCTGATCTATATTGCTGATAGCATCAATGACAGCATCTTTCGTCTCGAAGCATCCGGCTCGCTTACGAATTTCGCTGTAAATATAACCTCTCCGGCATGGTTTTCGTTTGATAATGCAAACAACGTGTTCCTTTCGAGTTTCAGCAATAGTACAATTCTCAAGCTCTCCAATAACAATCTTAGCACATTTGCAACAGGCTTAAATGGTCCTACCGGGATTGCGTATGACAGTTTTAACGGTTTGCTTTATGTTGGGAATTATCTTAATGGAACATTATCCATAATAGATAATCTTGGTAATGTATCTACATTTGCAATTGGTTTATCCGGCCCAATGGGTGTTGTGTTATTGTCACCCGGTAATCTGTATGTTGCCAACAGTTCAAATGGAACCGTTGCAAAGGTAGT
The DNA here is from genome assembly GCA_049966275.1 of bacterium. Classification (GTDB taxonomy): domain Bacteria; phylum JAMCPX01; class JAMCPX01; order JAMCPX01; family JAMCPX01; genus JBMFUY01. Next base: position 2,958 of record JBMFUY010000034.1, on the reverse strand, counting down.
CCAGGGCAGTGGAGTTGATATTTTTGCCTCTGGTTTTGGATTGCCTATTGGGCTTGCACTTGATAGTCAATCCAATCTATATGTCGCGGATCAAAATGCAGGCATGATCTTTACTATTAGTCCCACAGGCGTAGTTTCACCTTATGTCCGTGTTGATAGCCCTTATGGTATTGCTTTTGATAGCAATGGTAACCTTTTTGTTTCAGATACTAAGAACAAACAGATCAAAGAGATCATTTTACATTGAAATGGGAAGGGAGGTTAGTATTTATTCTGGCTACAAGATTGGAACATATATGAAAAACCTTTGTGGTAGTTTACTGGTTCTGTTATTCTCATCTGTTTTATCATGCAATAATGTGCAAAACTATGGTGTTGCTTCTATAAATGCTCATTATGTGCCTCAACGAACAAGAACTACGTTAAAAACGACGAGTTTACCAATTGCTGCCAAGACAATCGTTGTAACTATTACCGGTACTGATTTCACTCCCATTATCAAGAATGTGGATGTTACGACAAATCCTTCAGGAACAACTATAAGTGGTATACCTGCAGGTAATGATCGGACTGTTAGTGTGGAGGTGGAAGATGCATCTCATAATATTATTGCTAAAGGAAAAACAACAGGTGTTAAAATTAATGCCAATAGTATAAATCCTGTTGATATACTTATTACGGATACAGGTGTATTTACCCAGCTTGAAGATAAGGTTTTACCTCGCGCATTTGCCATATCGTGTCCTTTGCCAGATGGGAGATACATAATCCTTGGTGGTATCACAGAACAATATTCTTTATGTGGCAATGGCTGTGTTCAATTTAAGGCAACATCTCAGACCGAGTTATACAATCCTGGTACAGGTAAATTCTCACAGGGACCTCAGATGATAGAACCGCGATCCTTTTTCACTGCCAGTATACTGGACAACGGTAATATCGTTGTCATTGGTGGAACAGATACAGTAAATGTAAGTTGTTCTATAACAACATGCTCTATTGTGATACCGCCTCAAAATGTAAAGGCGTCAATAGAGATTTACGATCCTGTATCAAACAGCTTTTTTAAGGCGCGCTCATTGTTAATGCCAAGGGCTGGGCACACTACAAATCTTATTAAAGATAACCTACTTGTTGCAGGTGGAATAGGTGTAAACGGACCTACAAACAGTGCAGAGCTTATAGATCTCAAAGCAGATAATGACATTTTATATCAAATGGTTATTTCAAGGGTATTTCAATCCGGTATCACCTATCCAGTGGATAGGGTTCTGCTTGCAGGCGGCAATATCTCCAGCGACAAAATAGAGATCTTTCAATTATCAAACGGATTTTCTTTGTACAATAATATTGTCTGGCAGGCTTATTTTACAGCCTCTCTGTTTGTTCCTGCAACAGAGGAGATTATACTAAATGGTGGTATTGGGAAGGATGGAGAGCCTCTGGGAACACTTGCAATTATGGATTCAACCAGGGGGGTATTTGCAGGCTACAGACAGATGGAGTCGCCACGAGCAATATTTTCTGATGTATTACTTGGAGACAACACAATTCTGATTGGAGGTGGCATTACCACTGCTACATTTACAACGACAACATCAGCAGAAATATTTAGCGTGTCCTCCAAATCATTTGTAAAGAAAACATTGTTAACTACTTTGCGGGCTGGTTATGCAGCACAGAGTTTGTTGAATGGTTCTGCTTTGCTAATTTCAGGTTTTATAAATATAAATCCTTTAAAGGGAAGCATAACCTTCGCAGATACAGCTGAAATATATAATCCTTAATTCCTCCATTTGACAAACAAAAAACTATGATGTGAAATAATGCCCAAAAGTAGGGCAGGGGAGAAATAGTGAAATCATTAAAACATAAGACAGTTTTAATAACCGGCGCCACTGGAGGGTTTGGACAGGAATTTGCGAAACAACTCTATGCTCATGGTGCATATCTTATCCTTACCGGTAGGAATACTGCAAAACTTGACAATATAGTAAAGCAGTTAAGTCTAATACCATCTGAAGGCAGGATCATTGGTACTATCAGTTCAGACCTTTCAGATAGAAAGGGATGTGAGCAACTTTATAGTGCATGCAAAAAACTCACTACTGATCTTGATGTACTGATAAATAATGCTGGTATTATTTTATATGGTAAGTTTCATGAGGTTCCAATTGAGAGGTGGGAGAAATTGATGGAATTAAACCTTCTTTCAACCATGCGATTAACATATCTGTTTTTACCTGATATGCTCAAAAGGAGGCAGGGGCACATTGTACTGATGTCCTCTGTTGCAGGATTTGTTGGTACATCATATAGCACTGCATACGCAGTTTCAAAATTTGGTATAAGGGGATTTGGTCTTTCTCTGTACAGAGAGGTGAAATCAAATGGTATTAACGTAACTATTATTTATCCTTTCTGGGCTGATACACCATTATTACAATCAGAGGATTTCGGCCAGAAACCAACAAAAAGGGTAATAAGACTTGTTGTGGACAAACCAGCAGATGTTGTTAAGGAGTCAATAAAGGGTATACGTAAAAACAAACTATCAGTCTACCCGGGCTCCACTGCAAAAGCACTAAGTTTTATAAATAAATTTGTTCAGCTTACCGGAGGTCAACGAAAAGGGTGACAAAGACAAAAGTGAGAGAGAAATACCAGGATAGAAGTTATTAGCAGCAGATGCCCGAGGGTTTACAGGCTCATCTCTTTGCAGAAGGCTATTATAAGTTAGATTAAACCGCTTATAAATTACCAAAAAAGTTGATAATATTTTTCATATGGTTTATAGGGATAAGGCACCTGAGCCGGGGTGGCGGAACTGGTAGACGCAGGGGACTCAAAATCCCCCGTCCTTCGGGACATAAGGGTTCAATTCCCTTCCCCGGCAATTATTAACCCGAAAAATGCGTTTGCGAAATAGGGAAGTTTGTGTAATGAGTGATAACCCCG
>JBMFUY010000033.1:0-17161 GCA_049966275.1 bacterium | reverse complement strand
GGATCGTGCGACCCATGCTCTGCATGGGTACCCCGAACGAATGAGCAAACTTTCCTATTGCATTTTTCGGGTTAATACGAAAGAATAAAGAAAATATCAAATCTGTGTGAAAGCCCTGTAGTTTAACTGGAGAAATTTCAGGTTCTCACTTTTGTCTTTGTCAGAAGTGGGATTTGAGGGTGTCAGATTGCCAGACCCAGCTTCGCTGTGTGCCCGCCTTTGGCGTCGCAATGACAGGAATAGAATACCCCGTCCTGCCTTCGGCAGTCCACCCCTTTTGCCAAAGGGGAATTATACGAAACACCCTCTGTTCCTCTTTATTAAAGCGGGATGACGCTAATGCCAAATCACTCTGTCCCCCTTTTGCTAAACCCAAAAAGTGCAATAGGGAAAATTGCTCATTCGTTCGGGGTACCCCATCACTCATTACACAAACTTCCCTATTTCGCAAACGCACTTTTGGGGTTAAGGACCTTTTACATTTTCTGTTGTTGCAATGGCAAGTTTATGCAAGCCAGCAGAACGTGCTGCCTCCATAACCTCAACAACCCTTCCATGTAAAACATCTTTATCAGCTGCTATTATAACAAGCGTATCAGGTGCTGTTTTTCCGACATTATCCAGTGTGGATTTCAACTCTGATATATCCATCTGCTTCTTATCATAAAAGATAGCACCTTTAGCATCTATATAGATCCTTATATCACCCTTTGGTTTTATTATAACATCACCTTTGCCATGGGGTAGATTTATCTTTATGCCTGGAGAAGAAATAAAGGATGTTGAGAGCATAAAAAAGATCAGCAGATTCAGAAACACGTCTACCATGTTTATGACATCTATATGAAGTTCGTGTTTTTTCTTTATATTAAAATCCATAGTTTAAAGTGTATCATTACCTTTCATGGGCAGTATAGACAGTATGCGCATGGCTGAATTTGCCAATTCAATAGAGATCTTTGTCAATTTTCCATCTATGTACTTGTAAGCAATATATGATACAACAGCAGCGCTCAAACCAGCAGCAGTTGCAAACAGCGCTTCTGATATACCGGTTGCAAGAAGGGATGGATTCCCTATACCACCTGCTGCTATAACATTGAAAGCCTTGATAATACCAAATACAGTACCTAACAAGCCCAACAAAGGTGTTGTGGCTGCCACTGCAGACATACCTTCCTCAAGCCTGCTTAATTTCAAGACCTCCTCTTTGCCTGCTGCTTCTACCAATCCTCTTATTGTTTCAGGGTCTTTGCCTATATTATTTATAGCAACAAGCACGATCCTTGCAATAGGGCTATTATCCCTTTTACACAGCTCAATAGACTTCTCGAGGTCATGGTTTTTCAGTAGTCCCTCTATAGCTATTAAAAAATTGTAAGGCAAAATCTTTGATATTCTGAGTGACCAGAGTTTTTCCAGGAAAATACCTATTGAGAAGATGGAAAATACCAATATCAGGTAAACAAAAATACCGCCTTTTGCGAGTAGTTCCACTATTAGCCTCCTTTAAACGTTGCTTCACCCTTACCAAGTATGCCTGTTACTATGAAAGTAATGGTGTTGTTATTGACTGGTTGTTTCTTAAACCTTACAAGATAAACCCTGTCCCATGAACTGATCCATGGGAAAAATCCTTTTATAAGTTCTCTTTGCATTGTGATCTCATTTATAGATGCAGGTGGTTCAAGATGATCGTCTGTTTTAAGATACAGCTTCCATATAGAATCAGTATCTGCTAACGAAGTATCCAGATTGGGTGCTGTGTATACTATGAGATAAAATGCTTCCCATCTTTGTTCCTGTTCCTGCTGTTCTGCAAGCATGTTTTCTTTTTCCTGGGGGGAAAGGAGGTAAAGCCTTGCATACTCATCTGTGTAAGCCTTTCTTACCTCTTCATTTATGTGGATCACATCCATGGATAATATTAGAGAAAAATCCCTTTCTATTGCAACCCTCTTCATATTCCTGTCAATTGTATCTTTGAAATAACCTGATGCAGCATTACGAGTAACAACACTACATCCAGTAATAAATATAGTTAGTAATATAATTGATGGGCGCAATCTATTCACCAAGGTCTACCTTTGTAAACAAGGAGAATAATCTGTATCCCTTTGATTCTATGAATTCCCTGCCACCTTCCAGCCTGTCAACTATTGCGATTATACCAAGTACATCAAGCCCTGCCTCACGTGCCTTTTCCACAGCCTTTATTGCAGAACCGCCTGTTGTAACTACATCCTCAACGATAACAACAGGGTCGTTTGATTTAAACCCCTTTATACCCTCTATCCAGGCTCCTGTGCCATGCCCCTTTGGCTCTTTTCTCACAATAAAGCCTTTAAGTCTGAGTCCTTTTTCATATCCAACAATCATAACAGCTGATATAATGGGATCAGCACCAAGCGTGATACCTCCTACACCTCTTGCATTGCTAAATTCCCTTTTTATAATGTCCGTGAACAGATCACCAACAAGATAAGCCCCTTCTGGATCAAGAGTGGTTTGTTTGCCATCTATATAATAATTGCTCTTTTTCCCTGATGTGAGTACAACCTCTCTTTTCTCATACGATAAGGATTTTATAAGCTCCAATAGCCTCTGCTTTTTATCCTCCATTTAATCTCCCTTCATCAAACAAAATGAGTTGATGGTCCCTTTTTACAAGTTCAAATGGTTCAGGATAATCTCCTGTAAAACATGCATAACAGAAATTATCCGCATCCTGTCCGGCAACAGCCCTTAACCCTTCGATGCTTAAATAACATAAGCTATCCGCATCTATAAACCTTTCTATCTCTTTTACAGTGTGGTTCGATGCTATAAGTTCAGTGCGTGTTGGTGTATCAATACCGTAATAGCAGGAATAATCTATAGGAGGTGAACTTATTCGCATATGTACCTCTTTTGCACCTGCATCCCTTATCATCTTTACAAGTGTCTTACTCGTTGTTCCACGTACAATAGAGTCATCTATCACAACAACCTTTTTGCCAGCTATTATGTGGGATATTGGATTGAGTTTAACCTTTACATTAAAATTCCTTATAGCCTGGTATGGCTGTATAAAAGTTCTTCCAACATAATGGTTCCTTATCAGAGCCATTTGAAACGGAATGCCTGTTTGCTGAGAAAAACCTATTGCAGCTGGCACACCGGAGTCAGGGATTGGTACAACCATATCAGCGTCAACAGGGGATTCTTTACCAAGCATCCTGCCAAGTGCTGTTCTTATACTGTAAACACTTTTGCCAAAGATTATACTGTCTGGTCTTGCAAAGTATATGTGTTCAAATATACACTGAGCCTGTCTTGTTATTCTGTTAGAAAACATGTAACTACTTATATGATTATCCTTCACCACGAGTAATTCACCTGGCAAAACATCCCTTATATACTTTGCTCCGATCAGATCAAGTGCACAGGTCTCTGAGGCAAAGATCATACTGCCATCAAGCTCTCCTATAACAAGCGGTCTGAAGCCATAGGGATCCCTTGCGGCTATAAGTTCTTTTTCTGTTAAAAGTACTATGGAGTAAGCCCCCCTGAGCTGTTTTAATGCAGATGCAAGCCTCTCATGGGTTGTGTTTCCATCTGATTTTGCTATCAGATGAACAATCACCTCTGTATCCATGGTTGATTGAAAGATAGAGCCTTCTGCTTCAAGCCTTGAACGTATTGCCTCATAGTTTACTATGTTCCCATTGTGAGCAATCGCAATGCTACCTTCCTTATACTCTATTGCAAATGGTTGAGCGTTTCTGAGTTCACTTGAACCATAAGTAGAATATCTAACGTGACCTATGGCATGCCTGCCACGAAGTACTGAAAGTATGTGTTCATTAAAAACATCGTTCACCAGTCCCATCTGCTTGTATGAATACAATTTCAATCCATCAGACACCGCTATACCAGCACTCTCCTGTCCGCGATGCTGAAGTGAATACAGCCCAAGGTATGTTAGTTTGGCGGCTTCAGGATGGTTCCATACACCAAATATACCACAATCTTCTTTTAACTCATCCATGGATTAAAGTCCTTTGTTATAAACATCTTTTAATGTTTCTATAGATACAGAAAAAAGTTTATCCACACTCAGATGCCTTCCTTTTACAATCCCGATGACCTGAGATGGTACGCCATAATTCCTTGCCATCTCTCTCACTTTATCAATATGCTTTTCAGATGATGTAATAATAACTCTATGTTGTGATTCTGAGAAAAGCTCTATATCCGGTCTATAATGCCATTTTATGTTCAGCTTTGCTCCTCTGTTTCCGGTTATCGCACACTGTGCAATCGTTACTGCAAGCCCACCTTCTGAACAATCCGAAGCAGATTTGACAATATGAAGCTTATTCATAGCAAGTATTAACTCCACGAGCCTTTTTTGATTATATGGGGATACATCTGGAGGTCTGCCATATATTCTACCTGTTACAAGCTTAAGATACTCACTACCACCACACTCATCAAGTGTTTCACCAAGCAATATGATCATGTCTCCATCATCTTTAAAACCCGGGGTTATTTTGTTCCTTATATCATCTATGAGTCCAACCATACCTATCACCGGGGTTGGGTAGATGGATCTGCCTTCTGTCTCGTTGTAAAAACTGACATTGCCGCTCACAACAGGTATGTCCATTGTAAGGCATGCAGAGGTAATACCATTTATTGATTCTATGAATTGCCACATGACCTCTGGATTTTCAGGGTTTCCGAAATTAAGGCAATCTGTGATTGCAAGAGGTTTAGCACCCACACATGCTACGTTGATAGCGGATTCACAGACAGCTATCTGCGCACCTGTATATGGATTTAGATATGTGTATCTGGAGTTTCCATCCGTTGTTAATGCTATGCCCTTATGTGTGCCTTTTATACGTATGATTGCAGCATCAGCCCCTGGTTTTACAACAGTATCAGTCCCAACACTGTGATCGTATTGTTCATAGATCCATGCTTTGCTACTTATAGTTGGGGATGAAAGTATTTTTAAAAACATTTCTTTATAGTCTTCTGGCTCAGGTATATCATTCAACACATTTGAGTATGAAATGGTCTTTATGTACTCAGGCATTCTAACATCTCTAATATAAACAGGTGCTTTATCAGTGAGCAGATCAAGGGGTAATCGTGCATGGATTTGATCATTAGCCTTAACAATGATCTCATTTTGCTCTATGAGTCTACCGATCAGACTAACATCCAGTCCCCATTTTTTAAATGTGTTTTCTACTGCCCTCTCATGACCCTTCTTTGCTATGATTAACATTCTTTCCTGAGATTCTGAAAGCATTAGCTCATAAGGGAGCATGCCTTCTTCCCTTGTTGGTACTTTATCCAGATCAATCTCTATGCCAACCCCACCTTTAGCCGCCATCTCAACAGAGGAAGACGTAAGTCCTGCTGCCCCCATATCCTGAATAGCCACAATATGGTTTCCCTGCATCAATTCAAGGCATGCTTCCATAAGAAGCTTCTCCATAAATGGGTCCCCTACCTGAACGGTTGGCTTTAACTCTGCTGTTTCTTCTGTAAAACTTGCAGATGCCATTGTGGCTCCATGTATACCATCTCTGCCAGTCTTTGAACCAACATAGAACACTGGATTACCAATACCTGATGCCTTTGCAAGGAAGATCCTGTCCACCCTGGTTATACCAACTGCCATTGCATTAACAAGGATGTTATTCTCATAAGATGCATCAAAGTATACCTCTCCACCAACAGTTGGTATACCCATACAATTACCATATCCAGCAATACCAGAGACAACGCCATCAATAAGATAACGCATCCTGTCACTGTCTGGCTCACCAAACCTTAAAGAATCAAGTATGGCAACAGGCCTTGCGCCCATTGTAAAGATGTCCCTTAAAATACCACCAACGCCTGTTGCAGCACCATTGTATGGCTCTATAAAGGATGGATGATTATGGCTCTCCATCTTAAAAACCACTGCAAGCCCATCGCCTATGGATACAACACCAGCATTCTCACCGGGCCCTATAAGTACGTTTTTACCAGAGGTAGGCATGCGCTTGAGATATGGTTTTGAGCTCTTGTAAGAGCAGTGCTCACTCCACATTGCAGAGAAGATCCAGAGTTCTGTAATGTTTGGTTCTCTGCCTAAATCAGCCACGATCTTTTTGTACTCGTCCTCTGTAAGATTTAACTCTTTAAGTATATTGTTCAGATTATCCATATCAGCTCAGTGCCTTTTTGATTGATACAAATATTCTTTTCCCATCCTCACTTCCAAGGAGCATCTCAGATGCTCTTTCAGGATGTGGCATCATTGCAAGCACATTGCCATCAGCATTACATATACCTGCTATGTTGTTTATAGAACCATTTGGATTGGAATATTCTGTAGGATTTCCATGTTCATCAACGTACCTGAATACAACCTGTTTTTTCCTTTCTATCTGGTCGATCGTCTGGCTATTCCCATAATAATTACCTTCTGCGTGCGCTATGGGGATCCTTATGACTTCACCTTTTTTGTAGAGTGATGTAAATGGTGTGTCTGTTCTCTCCACCCTTATATAAACATCCCTGCAGATAAATTTCAGGGTAGTGTTCCTCAACATAGCACCAGGAAGGATCATGGCTTCTAATAAGATTTGGAATCCATTGCAAATGCCGAGAACAAGCCCCTTTTTTTCAATATATCTTTTTATTGTTTCCATGATAGGGGAAAAACGCGCAAGTGCACCTGCTCTAAGATAATCTCCATAAGAAAATCCACCCGGAATAACCACAAGCTGATAGTCCTTTAGTGATTTTCTCTCGTACCATACATAGTCGGCATCAAAACCTGTAATCTGTAATGCATGATATGTATCTCTGTCACAATTTGTTCCAGGGAACACAACCACGCCTGCCCGTATTTTAGACATACCTATTCCTCTGTGACATCAAAAGTATAGTCTTCAATTATCCTGTTTACAAGGAGTGTTTCGCACATCTTCTGAACATTGATCCTGGCTGATGCTATATCCTTATCATCCAGTACAATTTCTATATATTTACCAACCCTTACATCCTTTATGTTTTTAAACCCAAGTCTTCCAAGTGCTCCGGATACAGCCTTACCCTGTGGATCAAGTATGCCCTTTTTAGGTTTTATAAATATCTTTGCGAGCATTTTGAACTCCTATTATTTCATTTATGTGTACTTTCGCAACCTTCCTCTATAGTATAACCAGATAATAATAATCATCAGTACACCAATAGAATAAAACAATAATACGTATATAACTGTCAACAAAAGTGTGTTCTCAACAGGGATAAATGTAAACCTTGTTATCATACCTATGGCATAATAAAGGGACATAAGTGCTGGTATGATAAAGCAAACATAGGGTAGTAGTGCAGGTTTATCATGAAAGAACTGCCTGTGCAGTCTCTTATACCCGACAGAGATTGATAAAAAGATAAAACTCCATATCAACCATGAGATATAGGCTGCAAGAGGAAGTGTAGAAAAATAGTAATAAAAATCAAAAAATGGTGCAAACACAAATCTGATTGTGCCCCAGTACTGATGGGGATAATCATATATGATAGGAATTATACTGTTGGTTTGCCTGTTTCTTATCATGGAGATTATTTTATGCTGCAATTGTGGAAGGCTATACCCTGTAAATCCTGGTATATAAAAGGCTGTCCATGTATATGCAAAATTACCCCAGCCATGCCAATCACTTGAGGCAAGTAATGGTACATTGTACTCTCTCGCGAACTGATATGCCATGCGCCTTATACTTGAGGTAAGCGCCTGTTTGTGCCCTGCGTTGGCTATTTCAATAGCATCCACTCCATCATGTATATAATGACCTAAATCAATCCTGTTGTTTAACCACCATAGCGCAAGAACCAATGCACCGCCCTGTTTATGGACAGCATCAGCCAGAGCCTTTACAGTTGATGGGCATGCAGGGCACCAGCCAGCAACAGAGCTTGTTATGCCAAGTGCAAGGAAATAATGTGGATCGTCATTTGCCCTTATCTCTTCTCCAATCATGGATTTTACACCTGTGTACATGGTTAGATTCTGCTCTGCTATGCCACCATTTATATTGTAATGCTCTGTTACAAACCATGCTGAAAATCCCTGTTTTTCATGCCAGAGCATGTTCTGCACCGGGGTTACAATCCCATCATGGGAATAAAATGTGTGTGAATGTGGATCAACAAGGCAATAACCCTTTGGAGGTATGACCTTTAATAATGGGAATGGAGTGAATAACAGGTATACAATAAACAATGAGAACGCTATCAAATAGCCTGCAGTAAAGGTAATAATACGTGTGTATCTTTTTTTTACAATATTAAAAAGCAACACAAATAATAAGCCCCATACGAACAAACCAATAGCCTCCTGCCTTATATAATGATCAGTACTCAGATAAATGGGAATACCTATGAAAGGCTCCAGGATATAGTTGAGCACCGGTATTGAAAGCTTAAAACCTTCAACAGGTTTATAGGTTGCTGCGTTGAGCAAGCCATAAGTACCTGTGGGTAGTATTTGAAGTATGGTTATAACAGCGACAAACAGAGAGAAATAAGGATGTGTTTTTACAAATCTTTTTAAAAAAGGCATATTATTGATCCATCCGCGTATTTGTTTCTGGTGAGAAATATCCTCTTTTTATTATAGATTTTTTTCTTGTAATATTTTTATTAATGGATATATTATGCATGCTTTCATGGTATTATACAATGGTTTAAACTGCAAGTGATTGTTTGTAAGGTATTATAAAATTTAGCAAAATTTTTGTGTTATTTTAAATTTTAAAATTTCTATTGACAAGGTTAAAAACAACTATATATAGTTGACTGCATAATAAATCACACTATATATGGGAGGGTGTATGGGTAACGCTGTTGATATAAATATTAAACATTTGGTACCGCCTTTTACGGTAAATCTTACAGAAAATTCAAAGAAAGTGCTTGAAAAAAGGTATTTAAAAAGAAACGAGTCAGGCATTCCTGTTGAGACACCAGAGGACATGTTTTTACGTGTTGCTTACAATATAGCAAAGATAGATGCAATATACGACCCTTCTGCTGATATAGAACAACTTACATACAGGTTTTATGAGATAATGGCAAACCTTGAGTTTCTTCCGAACTCTCCAACACTTATGAATGCAGGCAGAGAGCTTGGGCAACTATCCGCGTGTTTTGTGTTACCTGTTGAGGATTCTATGGAGAGTATATTTGAAACTATTAAGAATACAGCACTCATACACAAAAGCGGAGGAGGAACAGGCTTTTCGTTTTCAAGAATAAGGCCCAAGAACGATGTTGTGTTATCCACAAAGGGTATATCCAGTGGTCCTATATCATTTATGACAGTATTTGATGCTGCAACAGAAACCATAAAACAGGGTGGTACAAGGCGTGGAGCGAATATGGGTATACTAAGGGTTGATCACCCTGATATACTTGATTTTATACACGCTAAAGAAAAAACAGACAAATTGAACAACTTTAATATCTCTGTCGCGCTTACAGAGGAATTTATGAAGGCAGTCGAAAACAACAGTGACTATGAGCTTATAAATCCAAGAACAAAACAGCCCGCTGGCAGATTAAATGCAAGAGAGGTTTTCAATAGTATTGTGCATCAGGCATGGCTCACAGGTGAACCTGGTATAATATTTCTTGATCGTATAAACAGGGCAAATCCAACGCCGCATATAGGTGAGATAGAAAGTACAAATCCATGTGGTGAACAACCTCTTCTGCCGTATGAGTCATGCAATCTTGGTTCTATAAATCTGTCATTGATGGTTAAGGATAAACAGATAGATTTTGATAAACTGAAACGGATCACCTATGACGCGGTTCACTTTTTAGATAATGTGATAGATGCAAATAGATTTCCCCTTCCTAAGATTGAAGAGATGACCAGGGCTAACAGGAAGATAGGGCTTGGTGTAATGGGATTTGCAGATATGCTTATAAAGTTGGAAGTGCCTTATGATTCTGATGAAGCTATTGAGATAGCTAACACTGTAATGAGAACAATACAGGAACATGGTAGAGAAGCCTCCTGTGAGCTTGCAGAGAAAAGAGGGGCATTCCCGAATTTTAAAGGTAGTATTTATGATGTGCCTGGTGCAAAACCATTACGTAATGCTACAATCACAACAATTGCTCCAACCGGTACACTCAGTATAATTGCAGGTGTTTCGAGCGGTATTGAACCTGTATTTGCGCTTGCATATACACGTAATGTGCTTGAGCATACAAAACTACCAGAACTGCACCCATTGTTTTTTGAAATTGCAAGAAGAGAACAATTTTATTCAGAAACACTCGTAAAAAAGATTGTGGAAAGAGGAAGTGCTCGTGGTGTGGATGAGGTTCCTGTTAAATGGCAGAGGGTTTTCGGTGTTGCCCATGATATAACCCCTATATGGCATATAAAGATGCAGGCAGCTTTTCAGAAATATGTTGATAATGCAGTAAGCAAGACTGTTAACTTTCACAACGATGCTACAGAGAAGGATGTAGAAGAGGTTTACTGGCTGGCTTACAGGCTTGGATGCAAAGGGGTTACTGTTTACAGGGATGGAAGCAGGGAAGAACAGGTACTCACTGTCATGGGTAAGGAAGGAAAATCAACATCAGATAAAGGTACACAAAAAACAACCCCATCACCAAAACCAAGACCAGAGGTAATATCCGGTACAACCAGACGTATGACAACAGGGTGTGGTAACCTTTATGTCACAATAAACGAAGATGAGGACGGTCCATTTGAGGTGTTTGCAGCCATGGGTAAAGCAGGTGGATGTAGTTCTTCACAAACAGAGGCTATCTCAAGGCTTATATCACTTGCACTGAGATCCGGTATTGATGGTGAAACAATAATCAAGCAGTTAAAGGGTGTAAGATGCCCTGCACCTGCCAGAGAAAGGGGTGGGGGTATTATATTATCATGTGCGGATGCAATAGCAAAGGCAATAGAAAGACATCTTGAAGAGCGAAGAGGTAAACAGGATGAAAAGAAGGCTACATTCTCTATTGAGCTTTCAGGTATAACCGGTATGAGTGCAAAGCATAATATAAAGGAAACACCTTATGTACTTGAAGGGGATATGCTTTATCCCTCATGTCCGGAATGTGGTAGTGTTATGATGCCATCAGAAGGGTGTTACACATGCCCGAGCTGTGGTTACTCAAAATGTCTGTAATGTAAAAGCTTCATTGTTATTTTGTTTGCATTTATTCGGTAATTTCTGAGAATATACCTCTGTGTTATGGTGACTGAAACAACACATTATAAAAACGCGGTTCTGTTGCTTGCATTTGGTGGACCTGAGAACCTGGATGAGGTGGAGCCATTTTTAGCAGCACTTATGAATACAAAACAGGTTTCTGCACGCCAGATAGAAGCAGTAAAAGAAAAGTACAAACTGATCGGAGGTGGCTCACCACTCAAGGCTATAACCAAAAGACAGGCCCAGGCACTTGAATCAGAGTTGAATAAGCAAACGCCCCTTTACAGGGTATTTGTTGGTATGAAATATACAGAGCCTCTTATAGAGCGCGCGGTAGAACAAATCCTGTCACTTGAAATACCCAATCTCATTGCATTACCCTTAACCCCTTATTATAACAGTGCCAGCACAGGTAAATATATCCAGAGCCTTAATAAGGCTATCACGGGTAAAGTCCTGAATGTTAGAATTATAAAAAGTTATAATACAAACCCTTTTCTTATAAAGGGATTTGTGAAGAGTATTAAGGATTCAATAAGCGTTATTGATAAGCAATTTTTCATCTTCAGTGCTCATAGCCTGCCTGTTGAGATGGCAAAGTTAGATGGTTATGTTGAGCAACTTGAGCAAACGTTAAACCTGATTCTAAAAGATGTAAACATAGCTAATTATACACTTGCGTTTCAAAGTCGCGGTATAACAGGTGGGGAATGGCTTGGACCGGATGTAAAGGATGTTCTAAATATGTGTGCAAAACAGGGTAATAAAGATGTTGTGGTTGTTCCGCTTGGTTTTGTATCAGATCATGTGGAAACACTTTACGATATTGATATTGTGTATAAACAATATGCTCTTTCATTGGGCTTGAACTTTTTTCGCACACCATCACTAAACACTTCTGAGCATTTCATACAGGCATTGAAAGAAGAGGTTGTACATTCATGAAGCGATCTGTTGTAATAATAGGTGCAGGGATATCCGGTTTGACAGCGGCATACAGGCTAAACAGGATAAAAGTACAGAGCGGTATAGATCTTAACATTACAGTTGTAGAAAAATCCGATTACATTGGTGGCACCATACGTACAGAGCATGTAAACGGATTTGTTATAGAGGCTGGACCTGATTGTTTTTTTGTTGAAAAGCCTTATGCAGGCATGCTTGTTAAAGAACTTGGTTTATCAGATAGACTAATAGGTACAAACAATGAAAATCAGGGAACGTTTGTACTGTGGAACAATAAACTACACAGGTTGCCAGAAGGTGTCATCCTGATGATACCAACAAAATTTATGCCTTTTGTAACAAGTTCTTTGTTTTCATTCTTTGGAAAGATAAGAATGGGTATGGAACTGTTTGTGCCCAGGCGAACAGACGGCGTTGACGAGAGCCTTTCTGAGTTTACAATAAGGCGGTTTGGTAAAGAGGCACTGGACAGGATTGCAGAACCACTTGTTGCAGGTGTTCATGCAGGTGATCCTGATACCATGAGTGTTAAGAGTAGTTTCCCAAGGTTTGTTGATATGGAGCAAAAATACGGTAGTCTGATCAGGGGTATGATAAAAGCACGGGCTGCAATGCGTGCGACAACAGGTGGGCATTCCAATTCAATGTTTATGACCATGAAAGATGGTCTGAAAGAGCTTACAGATGCATTAAAGAAGAACTCTCCTGATGTTGATTTTAAAATGGGTGTGAAGGCTTTATCAATCCAGCGTAAGAAAAACAATGATGAACCTCCATACTACATAACGCTTTCCAATGGAGAATTGCTTGTAGCAGAGGGCATTATTCTGGCTACACCTGCATATGTTTCTGCTGAACTTGTCTCACCTATTAACAAGGATCTATCTGAGCTCTTACTCTCAATTCCTTATGTCTCAACAGCAACGATCTCTTTAGCTTATAAAAAAGAAAATTTTAACCATAGGTTGAAAGGTTTTGGATTTGTTGTCCCGAAAAAAGAAAACAGACACATCATGGCAGCAACATGGACGAGTTCAAAGTTTTCTTATCGTGCTCCAGACGACGCGGTTCTTATAAGATGTTTTATTGGTGGAGCATGGAATCAGAAGATCGTGTTTGAGTCAGATGAAACAATTATAGATATAATCAAAACCGAACTTGGAGAGATTATGGGTATCTCATCAGAACCCATATTTACCCGTATTTATAGGTGGGAAAAGGCGATGCCTCAATATACAATAGGTCATGGTTCAAGGATTAAAACTATAGAACAATTGCTTGGGGAAATTGGTAACATACAGGTTTGTGGAAGCGCATACAATGGAATAGGTATAAGTGATTGTATCAACAGTGGGAATCTTGCAGCCCAGAATTTATTAAAAGGGTTGTTGAAATAGATTGGTATACGTTGTATTTGACAATATGAGCAGTTCTTATGTATAAGAGTTAGTACGCAAAGGAGGTTGTTATGATAAAAATACTTTTGGTTGATGATATGAGGAACTTCCTTGATCTTGAAGTTTCTTTTTTAAGAAGGGCGGAATCAAAGATCATAACAGCAAAGGATGGGGCAGAGGCATTGAAACTGGCAAAAATAGAAAAACCAGACATTATTTTACTTGATCTGGAAATGCCCAAAATGAGTGGGATTGAGTGCTGCAGGATAATAAAGAGCGATCCAGCGTTAAAAAAGATTCCAGTTGTGATGGTAACCTCTACAGATAAAAGAGCAGAATCCATGAAGGCTGGATGTGATGATTTCGTGCGTAAACCCATCAATGAAACCTCCTTTCTGGAAGAGATCAAGAAATTTGTAGATATAAAGATAAGAAAAGAAGAAAGGTATGATATATCTATAGAGGTAATATACACATATAAGGGAAAAAATGTTTCTGCTTTTTCCAAGGATATGAGTTATTCCGGGTTATCCATAATTACTAAAGATGTGATACCAATAAATACAGTGCTGGATATTACAATGAATCTACCATTGAATGGTAAAATAGAGTCTCATAAGTGCAAGGCAAAGGTGGTAAGGGCTTTTAAGGAAGAAGCAAGTGACAGGGTTGTAAATGGAATCGGTCTTGAGTTGATAGAAGCATCATCTAAAACATTGTCAGCCATAAAATCATTTATAGATAGCAAGAAATAAGCTGACTTTACATAGTTTTAGAGAACAAAAATATCATCGTAAATACGTAGATCGTATGCCTTGTTATAGCTATCCCTGGCAAAATGCAAAAGTCCTATAAGTTCATCATTTTCATCAAGTGTGCTCTTTTTGTACACAATACCATTTAAAGGAAGTGAGTACGCGCGGGCTTTTAATGTGGATTCAACAGCAGGTAAAAAGAACCTCAATGCCTTGCTAACCTCGCCGGCGAATATGATGGCTTCAGGACTTGTTACGTTTATAATATTTGTTAAAGCAATGCCAAGATAATTGCCCATTCTATAAAATGCATCAAGGGCAGCACTGTCTGATTTCAGGGCGAGTCTGTACAGATCATCTATAGTTATATTTACTGATGAACGTATTCTTTTGTATTTCTTATAGTACCTTATAATAGCATCGGATGATGCATAGACTTCCAGACAACCTCTATTTGAACACATACATTTTCTACCGTGTGGTTCAATTATAATGTGCCCGAGTTCAGCAGTTGCACCTTCTTTATTTCTTACAAGGCCGCCATTAACATATATACCAGCACCTATCTTTTTGTCCAGGATAATAAGGATAAAATTCTTGTAATTAGAAGCCTGACCAATCTTATACTCTGCAAATGCCCTTATATTTGCCTCTGTTTCAACAACTACAAACTTCTTAAGAGTCTTTGTTAAATCCTCTTTTATGTTTAAACCATTCAAAAGTGGTATAACTGAGGAACAATTTATCGCTCCCGTTTTATAATTTATAGTTGCAGGAATGCTTACACCTACAGCATTAACATCTTCAGTATTTACAGAAGCCTTTTGCAAGAGGGTAGAAAAGCCTGCTTCTATTACATCTATTAATTTCGATGAGGAGATATCCTTTGGCATGGATATTTTATGTGTATTCTGGTTTTTAAGATCCTCACTGCCAACACAAAATTTTAAATATCCATCAGTTATTTTTATGCCAGCGTAATAATTTTGCATGTATACAATATATTACATAACATATAGGATTTCAATAGAAAGGTTAAACAATTTTTAAAAAACAATATGTTAGCAACTTATACAGATTATATTGAGGGTTCATTTTTGTAAAGCTCAAATTTTACTTGACATCACATCAAATATTCTGTATATTGTATACAAGAATAGGAAAGAAAAAATATAAGGAAATAACGAAAGGAGGAATAATGGCTAACGAAACAAAAAATACAAATACACCATTGCTTGACGAATTAGAAAAAGGTAAATGGCCAAGCTTTGTAAAAGAGATCAAAAAGATGGCAGAGAAGAATCCAAGGGCAAAGGACCTGCTTGGACAACTTGAGCTATCTTATAAGGATAAGGTTACACACTGGAAGCATGGTGGTCTTGTAGGTGTTAGGGGATACGGTGGTGGAGTTATTGGTAGGTATTCTGATTCGCCAGAAAAATTCCCAAATGTTGCACATTTCCATACACTTCGTGTTAATCAACCATCTGGTTGGTTTTATACAACCAAGGCATTAAGAGAGATATGTGATATCTGGGAGCAGCACGGTTCCGGTTTGACCAACATGCATGGATCAACAGGTGATATGATATTGCTGGGAACCTCAACTGAAAACCTTGAACCTATATTTACCAAATTGACAAGTAAAGGTTGGGATCTTGGTGGATCTGGTTCAGTGTTAAGAACGCCGAGCTGTTGTGTGGGTCCTGCACGTTGTGAATTTGCGTGCTACGATACGCTCGCCCTTACATACGATCTAACCATGGAGTATCAGGATGTGCTTCATAGACCACAGTTCCCATACAAATGGAAGTTTAAGATGTCTGGTTGTCCAAATGATTGTGTGGCGAGTATAGCAAGGGCTGATATGTCTATTATTGGTATATGGAAAGACGACATCCAGATAGATCAGAATGCAGTGCGTGAGTACGCTAAAAATGGGTTAAATATACAAACAGAGGTGTGTGACCTCTGTCCCACCAAATGTATGTCCTGGGATGGGAATGAACTAAAGATTCAAAATAAGTGGTGCAACAAATGTATGCATTGCATTAACGTTATGCCTAAGGCATTGAGACCTGGTAAAGACAGGGGAGCCGCGATACTTATCGGTGCAAAAGCCCCTATACTTCAGGGTGCTCAGATGTCATCCGTGCTTATACCATTTATGAAGCTGGAACCACCATACAAAGAATTAAAGGAACTTATAGAAAAAATATGGGACTTCTGGGGTGAGTATGGGAAGAACAGAGAAAGGATTGGTGAACTGATCCAGAGGGTTGGTATGGGGCAGTTCCTTGACGCAATAGGAGTTGAGCCGAAACCTCAGATGATAACAAACCCAAGAACAAATCCATTTATCTTCTATGAAGAGTACTTCGAAGAAGAAGGTGAAGAAAAATAATTTTAAAGGAGGAAAAATATTATGGAATCAGTACAGGCTGAACAAAGAAGAACGGATATTGGTCCACCAAAGTATGATCAATTCTTACATCCAGTGATCAAGAAAAACTATGGAAAATGGAAGTATCATGAGATCTTAAAACCTGGTGTACTTGTTCATGTATCAGAGACCGGAGATAAAATATACTCAGTCCGTATGGGATCACCAAGATTGGTCAACATAAACACGATAAGATGGATATGCGATCTGGCTGATAAGTACTGTGATGGATATTTAAGGTTCACAAGTAGACACAATGTAGAATTCCTTTTAACCCGAAAAATGCATTTGCGAAATAGGGAAGTTTGTGTAATGAGTGATAACCCCGCGTCAAATATAGGTATT
>JBMFUY010000032.1:0-17458 GCA_049966275.1 bacterium | reverse complement strand
GAATACCTATATTTGACGCGGGGTTATCACTCATTACACAAACTTCCCTATTTCGCAAACGCATTTTTCGGGTTAATTTTGCAATAAGCGTCAAGGCGAATCTCATCTCTATAATCAGGATCAAAATTTATATACGTTCTTTGCAGTAGGTTTGAAAGCCTTTCTCAATTCATTATCAAGTGGCTTTTCTGAAATGGTCTTGGGAATTTCTTTAACTATCTGTATATAAGAAGGTATAAGATTGGGAGGCAATTCCTTTTTGCATAACTCATAAATGCCTGCCGGGTCTATTGTCTTACCTTCAAATGGCGCAATGGCTGCAACCAGATCACTCTCCCCTGGTGCACCTGTTGCAGCTGGTATGCCATAAACACAGACCTCTGAGACATCCGGATGTTCACCTATGATCTTTTCTATATAGTCTGGCTGTATAAACTCCCCCTGTCTCCTCAACCCTCCGCCTTTCCTATAATCAAAAAAGAAATATCCATTTTCGTCTGTATGCCCCATGTCCCCTGTTCTTAACCATCCTCCTCTTGTCTTTTCCTCTGAAGCCTTCGGATTTTTCAGGTATGTAACCTCAGCCCTTTCACCTGTCATTCTCCAGACGATCTCACCTGTTACATAAGGCGGACATTCATGGTCGTTCTCATCAAAGATCTTCATTTCCATTAAACCTTCCAGCGGTTTACCAAAAGAGCCTATAGGACCCTCTCCAGGGGGCTTATGTGCAAAGCCACCTTCTACTGCGCCATACCATTCATGGATCTTAACATTGAACCTCTTTTCAAAATCTTCCCAGATAGCCTTTGGAGTGCCTGCGCTTATGACGATCTTAACAGGGTTATCCGCATCATCAGGTCTTCTTGGCTCATTATATATACCTGACATCATGCCACCAAGTAATGAGAAGGTGGTAACGCCATACTTTCTGCAGATGTTCCATATCCGGCTTTTTGTAAACTGTGGACTTATCACAGCCTTAATGCCCATAGCAAGCGCTGGAACCATTGTTACTGCCTGAGCATTCCCATGCGTAAAGGATAAACCAGTGTATAAAATATCATGCTCTGTATACTGCCAGACTACCTGAGCAAGTAGTGCATAAGAACCAAAACGATCCTGCTTTACAACTACCCCCTTTGGTTCACCGGTTGTTCCTGAGGTAAAAATGATCTCGAACGGATGATGTATATCTACCTCAACAGGTTTTATTTCAACCACAGCATTTTTTTGTAAGACCTCATTTATGTAAGGATAATCTGTATATGATTTTGCGCTTATGTTTGGTTTACTGAGCAGGTACACATGTTTTAGCTCTGGCAACTCATGTCTTATCTCTTCTATACCTGTAAGCAGATCCTCTGTAATAAAAACAGCTTTAACCCCTGAAAATCCAAGCATGTATTTAAGTCTTTCACCTCTGGAACGTGGATCTATTGGAACTGCTGTTGCACCGGTCATGGCTGCTGACAAAAGTAAGTAAATGAACTCCGGATAATTCCTCATCATTATACCAAAGGTATCCCCTGGCTGTATACCTATTCGCTTTAGTTCATTACTGATCTTAACAGTGTTTTCATAAAGGGTGTTGTAAGTTATATGCTCATCCCCAAGCTCTCCATATTCAAAGATAAACACCTCTTTCTCAGGTGATTCATCACGTTTTACATTTAAAAGATCCATCAAAAAATTCATTATTCTTCACCTTTTACAATCTGCTCACCTGCAAACACAGCAAGAGATTGGTTTGAACCGTCCTCTATCAGTCCTGCTCGAGCATCTCTAAGTAGTTTCTCTACATAGTAATCCTTTGCCAAGCCATAGCCTCCAAGTATCATTGATGCCTCGTTTGCGACTTCAAATGCTGCTTCAGTACAGAATATCTTTGAGGCAATTGAATACTTTGTGTCAGGAGGGGAATTGGTCAGGTTGTAGGTTAACACACTGCGGGAAAACGCCCTTGCAGCCTCAACAAGCTTGAACATATGTAAAAGTTTATACCGGACGAACTCATGTTCTATCAATAACTTCCCACCCTGAACCCTTTGTTTGGCATAGGCTAAAGCCTCTTCATACGCAGCCCTTGCCACACCTGTAAAAAATGCGCCCATAGAGCCATTGGCAGTAGCAAGTGTAACATCTGTTATAGCCTCATAAGCATCCTGCTCTATGATCATGTTATCCCTGGGTACGCGGACATCCTCAAAGATGATCTCACCCTGATTCAATGCACGCTGACCCAATTTGTTTAAAGGCTTACCCTTACTCACACCAGGTAGATGTGTTGGAACAATACATATCCCTCCACCAGCCATACCCATTGAAGGATCTATGTTCAGGAAAACAGCAGCGTGTGTGGCTATTGTACCACATGAAACCCATGATGATGTAGTTCCATTGATCACCCATTCATTACCATCCAATCTGGCAGTGATTTCTCCTTTGATATTTGGATCTTTAAATTGTTCTGTACCCACTGCAAGCGTGTCTGACCCATGATTGGGTTGTGTGATAGCCCAGCACCCTATAAATTTTGCCTCTTTATCCTTGGTATAAGGATACACAAAGTTCTCAAGTAAATAGTCTGTTGGCGCAAGCATGGAAAGAAATGCAGGGAATGTTGCTACACCCAGTGCTATTGCAAAGTCTACGCTTCCCCATGCAAGCTCTTCTTCAACTATATGAACCCCGAGTGGTGATAAACCCAGTCCGCCATAAGATTCAGGAAGTAAAAATGTATGTAATCCCATGTCATAAGCCTGTTTAAGCGCATCCCAGAATATGGAATCCTTTTTAATCACTTCTTCTGGCTCCATCTTATCAAGCTTTATACTTGCTGGCCTTAATACATCCCTTGCAAACTCATGAACACTATTTTTAATGGCAACCTCATCCTCTGTTAGATTTAAATTTAAATCTTTATAAGGCATTTATCCCTCCTTGTTTTTATTACAATATGCTGCACTTAATATAAGTTGACATAAATAAAACCTTTTCCTGTATCAGTATATTCTTAAATACAAAATTCATACATCAAACGGGTATCCCTTTTTGCTGACAATATTTTGGATACAGGTCAAATATGGGATTCACAAGCGGGATCAAACCAAGAACCTTTGTGACTGAACCCTTTGTTTTGATCTTCCTTGTGGCAAGAGCAACTGGAATACTTAATTGTTTCAACCAGAACTTGTGGGCATTATCACTTGATAGGATCATCTCAACATCAGGTTTACCATCATAATTACCAAGTATTACCCTTGGTTTTTCATCTCCATGGATCACCCATATCGTTCCCTCTGGTTCTGACAGTGTAAATTTTATGGTGATATTGGCATCATTAAATTTTTTCACAGCTTCGTTTTTAACGTTTTGATATTTTTTGATCTCCTCAGGGCTCAGTCCTGCATCTTTCAAAAATTTGATGAATGTCTCGTTTTCTTCTTCATTAAAAAGAACCTTCCATAGTCCACCAAGCACATCGTACATGTGATCTGTATCTTTAAATACCCCCATACACACCTCCTTAATTGTTATATTCTACAATATTAATAAATACCTGTAAATACCCCTTTTAGAACATTTAAAAACCTTTTTGGGTAAAAAAGAGAAGTTTTTGCATTTTTCAGGTTTAGAAATACTAAAACACATAACTTGCCTTGAGAAACACCTCAGAGTTCTGAGTAACATTGCCAAACACTGTATTGTTATCACCTGTGAACCAGAAACCTCCAATAGCAATCTTTACATTATCATAAGGCATCCAATCCAGCTCAGGGTAGTACATGAAGCCAGTGAGATTGTGCTGTGCCAATTCAAAAACTATAGAAATTTGTGCCTGCATGGTATCATAAAGGAAATTACGATTAGCCATTAAAGCTATATAATTCTGAAGCTGGTTACCAATTTCATAAAATTCTCCGTGCAGAAACTGAAGGTTCATGTATGTCCCATCGTTAAACGTATAGTCCGTACCAAGCACATATTTTACAAATGGTGATACTGCAATATTGTATGAAGCCGGGGCATAAGGTGTATTCAAAACATAGCTGTTAAACCTGATAGGACCATGTGGTATGTTCAGCGCAACCTCGCCCCATACCCCATGGTCTCCAATAGAACCTGCAAAGTCTCCACCTATGATAGATAACCTTGGGAAAGAAAGGTCTGCATTGGCTATAATACTTCCTGATACCGCAGTAATATTTGCACCTGTTAAAACAGGCATGGTATAAAAACCATCATAATAACTTAAAGAAATATCATAACCCAGAAGGGCTTTTTTAGCGATCCTGAAGCCGTAACTTAAATTACCTGGCATTGACTGTTGTGGCTCTGAAACATTAATGTTGATCTGATTGATCGGTAGCCATGGAGGGATGGGTTGTGATGTAATGAATGCATTTATCCATTTATCTGATGGCAGAACAGTTGGAACAAACAATGGTTCAACAACACCGGTTAAAGAAATCTCATGTGGAAAGTAGTACTCTGCTACAAGCAATGGCACCGGTAGTTTATTATTGAACGCAAAAGGGTCTTCAAGGTCATAAGGATTAACATTGTTTGTAACATTAAGTTCATCTGCTGTTCCCCAGTTAAGTATCTGTTTTCCAATCTTCACATCAAGGTCTTTTAAAAGAAAGCTATAGAATTCAACATATACCTGTCTTACATCAAGATACGTGGGTGGGTTTGAGCTGTACTGCTGTAATGATGGTAGATATGTGGTTGGTTGTGTTATGCCAAAGCCCCTGAGCCACACCTCACCATAAGCATAAAGCTCGTGGATCCGTTTTGCAGCTTTTACAGTTAATCTATATTCCTCTCTTGATAGACTACCATTCGATGTCTGCACCCTTGTATCAACAAGTATACTCCCGGAGATAGGGCTATCAGCCAATGCTGGTCTTACAAAGAATAGGATTATTGCAATGAGAAAAAGATACCGTTTCATTGTTTATAAAAATGCCTTTTTAGGATCAAAGAGCCTCATGGTTATTAATGTTTCAGCAGAAGGATAATCCAATGACTTCAAAGTAGGCGATATTTTAACATCCCATCCTGTTTTTTCTTTAACAGTTCTTATATGTGCATCAATATCCATATCCTTTTTATATGGGTATCTTGTAAAGACAAGCTCATTGTTGTGGTCCTTTTCAAATACACCCATATCTGTTACCAGAGTTCTAATCTTTTCTCCTGGTGCTGTTATGTATGAGACCTTATCCACAACGCGCATTGGATTCAATGGACAAACAACGATGGTTTCTCTTGCACCAGCTGAAACATCATTCCCGCCTCCAGAACCTACAAGAAACACATCCCCTACCCTTGTTGAGTTAACATTGCCATACCTATCCACCTGTCCTGCGCCCATTATGCCAATGGTTTTGTTTGCATAGCCACCGACCATTAATCCCAGCGCATCAAAAGCACTGGTTAACATCTTGCACGTGGGGATATTGGCAAAGTTGAAAATGAATGGATTACCAGGCCTTGGATAATAGCCATAAAAACCAACCTCTGCTATAAGTTCCACATCAACACCCTGAGCCTTAAGTTTCAAAGCTGTTAACCATGCTGATAAATTAGAATTGCCAATACCAGCAAGGATAGCACTGTAGGAATTCTTGAGGATCTTTTCTTCAAGTATAGTAGAAGCCATAGCTGTCATCAACTCCCCTTTTGAAGCCTGCTCAGAGGTTGATATACTATCTTTGATATCCTTGAATTCATCAATCCATGAAAGCGGTTTTGCCTTACCCTTTAAGTAAAGCAACCTTTTACCGCCTAATTTTTGTAAATACCCATCATGGCTCTTTACATCTATTACCCAGTCGCTTATCCATTTATCAAGCGTATCTATGGATTTTGCAGCTTCTCTAAAGCCAAGAATAAAATCATAATCTTCACTGTACCCATCAAACTCTGTAAAACCACTTTCTGCCATACCGCTTGGGTGTGCTCCAAACTCCATTGGCACTACTGCCCTCACAAGGTATGAGGGTAATTTTGAAAGATGCGAATATTTTCTAATTACATTAGAATCTACTATATGTTCAGCAGAGAGAATAACCCCATTTTTACTGGCATAAGCACCGTAAAACTCCTCTGCATAAGGCGGCGTAAATATAGCATGTCCGGATCTATCCGCAGCAAAAGCATGATAAATGGATATATCAGGATTTAATGCTTTAACCATACCTATATCTTTTGATTGATCAAACGGCATTGGCATTCTCTTAAAACTATCCTGATTTTCTATCTCCATTGTGCTGTTCATTATGGAATTTAGAGGTAAGAATCCAACACCCATTGCACCAGCCATAAGCCTTAATGTGAATGCAAGAATACTCCAGTTCTCTATCTCTATCTGTTTGTTTAAGTATTGATTCTGAACAACAATGTTAGGTGTTGGTGATGGATATGGATCCCCGCAATAAGTTGTAACAACCTTTTTTACCATACCAAGATGCATCATCACAATTACATGGTTAATTGCACCAAGCGTTATGATGTTAAAACCCGGCTTTGATTGATAAAACCTTCTTATCAACTCATAGGACAATCCGTATGGTATACTGTTGGTTACACCTAAATGGATTGTCATACCAGGCTTTATAAACCTGTTTATTGCCTCATCCGCGCTCATAATCTTATCAGCGCCATCCTCAGCTGGTGGATTTGTTAAGGTGTTAAGTATGTCCTGAACAGATCCTGTCATTATACCTCCATTAATTTTTGCTCGTAAGTATATTCCATATATGCTCTACCTGTTCCTTTGTATGCTCCAGACTGAAAGAATTATCTATTACAAAGTCAGCCCTTTTTATTTTTTCTTCCATGGGCATCTGAGCATGTATGCGTTCAAGTATACGCTCATCTGTCATGCCAGGCGTTCTGGCCTTCAAACGCCTTACCTGAACATTCTTAGCACAGGATACAACAATCACAGGTCTTAACCAGTTATCTGTACCAGTTTCAAACAACAAAGGTATATCCACTATAATGATACCATCCCTGTTCTTTTTTAGGTTGATCTCCTCTTTGATTTTGTCAAATACGTATGGATGAACAAGTTGTTCAAGCCATTTTCTTTCATCAGTATTCTTAAACACGATGTCCGCTACCTTCTGCCTATCAATCTCAAGATTATCATCGAGTATTTCTTTCCCGTACCTATTTATAACCTGTTCATAGCCTTTCATACCTTTTGCCAGATAAAGTCTTGCTATGCTATCTGCATCAATAACTGTAGCCCCGAGGTCTGCAAACATGTGAGCTACTGTAGATTTCCCGGTTCCAATACCGCCTGTTAATCCAACGGCCTTCATAATCGTGAAGCTATGCGAAATTGACAAATATGTCAAGAATATTATGATAAAGAACTATTGATTTTTGTTCTTTTTTAATAATAGATTTAACCTTATGAATTTTATAAAAAATTTATTCAAAAAATTTAAAATCCTGCTTGACATGATCAAGTTTGAACATACGCTATTTGCAATACCATTTGCAATTATAGCCATGATGCTTGCTGCTAATGTTATCCCTACTCTTTATCAATTATTCTGGATACTTGTAGCCCTAACGTCTGCGAGAACTGTTGCAATGCTCTGGAATAGAATTGTTGATGCAAAAATTGATGCCCGTAATCCCAGAACCATGAATAGAGCAATACCAAAGGGATTGGTCTCTATTCAATCTGCCATACTCATGCTGATCATATCCTGTGCTGTGTTTGTCGTTTCAGCGTACATGTTAAACAAACTTAGCTTTATTTTAAGTTTTTTTGCCCTTGCGGTAATCTTTGTTTATTCCTATCTTAAGCGGTTTACATGGCTAAGCCATTTTGTTCTTGGATTTGTGGACGCAATGGCACCAGCAGGTGCATGGATTGCAATAAGGGGCAATCTACCGTTCAGTATTATGCTTTTGAGCCTTGCTGTGGTACTGTGGGTTGGAGGCTTTGATATACTTTATTCCTTAATGGACCTGGATTTCGATAAAAAGGCACACCTGTTTTCCATTCCTGTGATTTTTGGTGTAAAAAGGGCTATATTCTTTTCCAGGCTCATGCACGGGCTTATGGTGTTATGCTTAATACTGTTTGGTCTGGTATACCCAATGCATATATTGTATTTTTTAGGGGTTGCTTTTGTAATAATCCTGCTTATATACGAGCACAGACTTGTTAAACCGGATGACTTTTCTAGAGTGGAAAAAGCCTTTTATGAAACCAATATTGGTGTAAGTGGTATTATGCTGTTTTTCTCTGCTCTTGATATTTTATTAAAGGCTTATGTTCTGCATTGATCCTGATGCAGGATTTACAAAAATTTTTTTATTGCACTTTTTGATTGGCAAAGGCTATTCTGCTGTTCTTTGTTTTACAGAAATAGCAATCTTCCACAATATGGTTAGTATAAGAATACCTATTGCATAAACACCGATTGCAATCATGATCTCCGGGAACGTAGGTGCATACGGCGTGATTTTGTCAAACGGATTCGGAATGAAACCAGCCACTACCAAACCAAGCCCTTTGTCTATCCATGTAGATAAGACCAGGGCAATCAGGGCAATAATTAATGACACTCTATTTTTTCTTGTTGCAGGAGGTATCAAAAGCGCGAGAGAAAATATACCGAGGACTGCAGATGTCCACATGAATGGAACAAGTTCTGCGTGTCCTTCGAGCCCTACAAAAAGATATTTAAATGAATTCATATCATCAGGTATATGGCTATAAAAGGCTGTAAATATTTCAAGCAAGAGAAAGAATATATTTGCGCTCATTGCATATGTTATAATCTTGGTTAGTACATCAACAGGTTCCTCACCCGGGTCGTAATCTGTAAGTCTTTTAACCAGGAATGCGAGTAAAAGTAAAATTGCCGGACCTGAACAAAATGCTGAAGCAAGGAAACGTGCTGCCATAATGGCTGATAGCCAGAATGACCTACCAGGAAGACCTGCGTATAAGAATGCTGTTACAGTATGAATACTGATTGCCCATACAACAGACAAATAAATCAATGGTTTTACCCACGAAGGCGGTGGTACATCTTTTCTTTCTGCTTCCAGAGTAGTCCATCCAATTAACAGGTTAAGGATCAGGTACCCTGTTAATACTGTCATATCCCAGAACATAACAGAGTGTAATTGTGGGTATAAGATCACATTCATAACCCTCATGGGCTGTCCTAAATCCACAAATATAAAAAGTACACATACAGTAACAGCTGCAATTGCCATAAACTCCCCAAGAATAACGATCTTTGTAAAGGTTTTATAGTGATGTAAATAATAAGGTATGACAAGCATTACTGCTGAGGCAGCAACCCCTACCATATAGGTAAACTGGGCAATATAAAGCCCCCATGATACGTTTCTACTCATACCTGTGATCTTTAAACCTTCGGTAAACTGAATCAGGTAAAAATGAAAACATACACCTATAAGGGCTAACAGGAATATTAACCATATCCAGTATTTTTTGCTTCCGTAAAATGCCTTCTCAATCATAATTTCCACCTCATATTATATAAAACACATTGGGTTGGGTTCCGAGTTCTGGTTTACGCCTTATACTGAAGTTGTTGCTCAAAACCTTTCTTATATCCGAATCAGGATCTCTGAGATCCCCAAAGATCATTGCCCCATTCGAGGCTTCTACACAAGCGGGTAACAATCCCTGATCAAGCCTTTCTGCACAGAAATCACACTTTTCCACCACACCTTTTGTCCTTGTAGGATAATCAGGATCAATCTTTTTGATAAAGGGCCTTGGATCCTGAAAATTAAAGCTCCTCGAACCATAAGGACAACCAGCCATACAGTATCTGCATCCAATACACCTATGATAATCCATCATAACAATACCATCTTTTCTTTTAAAGGTGGCACCTGTAGGGCATACCCTGACGCATGGTGGATACTCACATTGATTGCATAGCAAAAGCACTGGTTTATCCTTTATCTGCTCCTCTATATATTCATTGTGTTGTTCAGGAAAGGCTGAATCATAAGGCTCTTCCCATATCCATTTGATATCCTGTTTTGTAGGAATGTCTGGTATATTGTGGATCTTGTTACATACATCAATACATCTTTTATAATCATCCTGCGTCTTAAATTTGCGAAGATCAATAGCCATTGCCCATTGTTTTGCCTTTAAAGCTTTTGGGTTAGGCAATATCTTGCTAACCTCAAAACCTGCATCAGCAAGGGCTTTTTCATCTAATTTATCCCCAATTTTAAAGATTGAAGATAGTCCACCAGTCAGTCTTGTGCCCAACCATAAAGCACCTGAAATCCCGAGTATTTTAAGAAATTGTCTTTTATCAATGTCCATGTGCTATCTCCTCTTCTGGTTTAACATGGCATTCCCAGCAATAAGGTTTTATGTTCACATAACTATGACACTGATCACAGAATTGTTTTTCGTTTGAATGACAATGAAAACATGTGTCTTCTAAACTCATGGTAAAATATTGACCAGTAGTGTTTACATAAATATCATCATTATCTCTCACAACTGCATTACGCCACTCATTGAGTAATTCCATGTGGTTATCTATCATAAATTGCTTTGGCTCAATGCATTGTTTTACCTTCATCTGCTGTATAACAGGTGTATTGAGACTTGGTTCTGGCTTTACCTGTGCCTTTCCTATGTTGTACCAAATCGGTAAACCCACGATACCGACAAATATGATCAATCCTGTAATAATCTTGCCACTATCGTACATGTTCATCACCTTTCTCTTCCATCTTAAGAGGTTCACCTCGTAGATCCACTACCCGTTCCTTCTCTCCTTTCATAACAAGGGCATTGCCCACAAGCTCATGAATACCTGTAACCTTAACCTCAGGTACCCAGTATTCCATGAGTGTTGTAAGTGTTGCCCTATCTATAGCACACATACATGTAAGCCTGTTGACCCCGTGTTTTTCGCGTACATATTGAACTGCATTTGCACGCGGTAGTCCACCTCTCATCCTTATCTCCATCATTTCATCAGTACCCAATCCAGCACCCCCTGCACAGCAGAATGTTTGCTCTCTTATGGTATTCTCTGGCATCTCAAAGAAATTGTTACACACATGTTTTATCACGTACCTTGGTTCTTCCAGTATACCCATTGCCCTTGACGGGTTACATGAATCGTGGAATGTTACCCTTAGTTTGTCATTTCTACCTGGATCCAATTTCAATTTATTGTTTCTTATAAGATCAGCTGTAAACTCCATTATATGAACCATCTTTGTTGATTTTGCATTTTCAAACTTTGTACCTGTGATAGGAGATACTGGCTCTTCAAGAAAATCTGCAGGGCCATTCATTGTATCCATGTATTGATGTATAACACGCCACATATGTCCACACTCGCCACCAAGTATCCATTTTACCCCAAGGCGTTTTGCCTCTGCATAGATCTTTGCATTCAAGCGCTTGATCATTTCGTGTGATGTGAACAAGCCAAAGTTTCCACCCTCAGAAGCATACGTACTCCATGTGTAATCAAGATCAAGTTCATGAAACAACATCAGGTATCCCATACACGTGTAAATACCCGGGTCTGCAAAATAATCTGCTGAGGGTGTTACAAAAAGGATCTCTGCGCCTTTTCTATTGAAGCTTGGTTTAATCCTTATCCCGGTTCTATCATATATATCATCAAGCATCATTTCAAACATATCCATGAGTGCATGAGGTTGAATACCCAGGTGATTGCCGGTTCTATAACAATTTGCAACAGGTTCAAGCACCCAGTTTACATTACAGCCAAGCAGATTTAAGAGCTCTCTTGCCATCATCGTGATCTCAGCAGTATCAATTCCATATGGACAGAACACAGAACATCTTCTGCACTCAGTGCATTGATAAAAATAATAATACCATTCTTTTATCACATCCCTGGTTAATTCCCTTGCACCGTTAAGCCTTCCAAGTATTTTGCCTGCTGCTGTAAAGTTTCCCCTATAAATAGAGCGGATCAATTCTGCCCTAAGAACTGGCATATTTTTCGGATCCCCACCACCAATGAAAAAGTGACACTTATCAGCGCATGCTCCACAACGAACACAGATGTCCATAAAAACCTTAAATGAACGATACTTATCAAGCCTTTCTTTCATTCCATCAAGTATTATTTCCTTCCAGTTTTCTGGCAGTTTCCAATCTTCATCCGTTGGACTCCATTCTCTTGGATTGGGTAGATCAAGATACTTTAGATTTTTTGCTTTTGCCGGATATATATATGTTCCATGCCTGAATTGCACAGGCGTGTCCATCCAATCTGTTCTGGGTGGTTTATAATCTATCTTAACAAGCTCATCTTTTTTTAATTCTTCAGCCATATTTACTCCTTTTCTACAGGTAAACCAGCAGCCTTCATTTTATCCCTGAATTCATCCTCATACTCTTCATAGGTATGAACCTTAACAGGGTAGTTCCAGGGATTTATATGCCTTTTCATTCTATTGTTGTTTGCTAAATTCCTCGTTGGACTGAGAAACACACCACCTAAATGCATGAGTTTACTAAAAGGAAAATATGCAAACAACGTAGAGATCAAAAACAAATGGATAAAGAATAAGCTCCCGATAGTTGTGTATACCTTTGGTTTAAAGGATATTAAGCCCATGGCTAATTCTTTTACATCAACAACGTTTACCCTGAAGAAATACCTCATTAATACACCTGTTAAACCTATGCCAAAGATCAAAAACAAAGGAAAATAATCAGAGGCTAAAGAAATATACCGCACCTGAGGTATACTTATACGCCTTAAGAATAGATACAAAACTGCTGCAAGTAATAATATATCTGTTATATAAAGCGTTGGAAGTCCTATTTGCAGAAAGCCATCTACGTTTTCAAGTACATTTATAAAGTATGGTACTGGCTGTGAAAACAACCTAAAATGCCTTATAAGTATGACAAGGAATGACCAATGGAATACAATCGCTGCTAACCACAACCATTTATCCGAGCCATACGCAAGCCTTGGTCCATCCCTTAACTCTGTTTTTGTATTTCTGAATAAAGAACGGAAGCAAAGGATCTCAAGCGCCATCCTTCCTATAACACCCATTGCACTCGAGGGATTATCTAGTTTGTTCTGCTTGATCCATGGCAATGATTTTTCCTGTCCGCATGTAGTAGGTATACGAAACGGCACAGGCGATTGTGCCCATTTTACCACTCTGTAAATAAATCCTGAAATAAATATAAGGACTGCTGCATACGGCACCACAACACCAAACACATAATACATGCCAGCGTATTTAACACCTATGTATGGTATTGCAACAAGCACCAGAACAGCAATGAAAGCAATTAAGAGTTTCATGTATTATTACCTCACTTCACATTATCTTCCTCAGATTTTTGCACTGGTTCTTCATCCTTAAATTCAAACGTAAGATTTGCCTTTTCTAACAATCTGAATGCCATATTTTTAAACTCGTTTACCTTTAACTCATAAATCCTTTCTCTATACTTCATGTAACTCTCAAATGCATTGAGCATCAGATTGTCTATTGTTTGATTTATCTGAGCAAATTCCTCAAACGTAGTGTCATCCTTTATTTCCTCTTTTAGTACCTCTTTAAGGAGTTGTTTTAGCATGGGAAGAAAATCAAGAGCTGCTGAAGGGCTAAAATCCTGAACCGCTCTTATCCTCACAAACCTATCAATGGCTTCATAAGCGTGCTCAACTGGATATCTGTTGCACAAAACTTCAAGCACTGATCCTGTCATCTTACTTATGGTGTATCCAACAGGGTTTGCAAATTGGTCCTTCTGCTTTTTTAAAAAATTTACTGTATTTTCCGGGTAAGAAGCCACAATCATATCAAACCACTTACCTGACAATGCGCCTCTCTTCTCTGACAAAATAACAGCCAACTTCATGCGTTCTCTCTTTTCTTCTATTTTTTTATAGTGTTATCTGTCATTGCGAGATTAAACCGAATTTTATTTGGCTTCTAAAATCATCCAGTCCTGTTACGCTCGCAATGACAGAATTCATTTTTAATCAAGCTATCAATCACCTCACCACACTATAAATAGTCAGTTTGTGAAGCAAACCAGAGATGTGTATATTAAATCATACACACCCGGTAGGTTTGGGTAATCCAGCGATCTTACATGCACCTTTTGCAGGACCTGTTGGGAATAGCTCATACATGTGTTTCAGATCTACCTGAGTATCTTTACACAGTTTTCTGATCATCGGCGCTATATTGTACTTCTGGTAGTAATCTCTTAAATATCTAACAACCTTCCAGTGCTCTTCTGTCATCTTTGGCACATCTTCTGTTGCAGCAAGAGCCTCTGCTATCTTTTCATTCCATACATTAGGATCCTGGATGAACCCATCCTCATCAACTTCTACTTCATAACCACCTAAATTTACCTTTGCCATATCAACCTCCTTGATTTTCTAAATTAAATAAAAATTACATATCAATGTGCTGTTGTTGATAATCATAAAAGAGTTCCTTTTCATACTTTAAAAAATTTTTATGCTTTTTTAACTCTGAAAATCTTTCTGCCAACTTTATAAGATTCGCTGCCCATTGTGATGTTCCAGCTGCATGGATATGAGAATAAATAGCCAGTAAATTTTTATATAGGATCCCATCCCTTTCTCCATTAAATCCATAACCCTTCCGAACATTGAAAACAAACTTAATCTTTTTTGAATCTACACTGTTTGCCTTTGAATAGTGGAATTCATGTCCATGTAAAATGCTGTGGAGTTCAAAAAATGGATTTTCCTCTATAGACTCAAGTATTGTATAACCATGACCTTGAGGTTTTTTCAGAAAATAGAATTCCAATGGCAAAATACCGGTCATAGGATAGGTTTGATTGTTATACGTCATTGACCTGCCCATATAGATCGCTCCGCCGCATTCTGCATATACTGGCAGGCCATCTTCCACTGCCTCTTTTACTGCTACTTTAAAACTTTCATTTTGAGCCAGCTTTATAGCGTTTGTCTCGGGAAAACCACCACCAATGTAAAGTGCATCAATATCCGGTAGAGTGTGATCCTCTAATGCGCTTATATGTACTATTTCTGCTCCAAGAGTTTTTAGCGCCTCTATGTTGTCAGGATAATAGAAGGAAAATGCTGCATCTCTTATAATTCCAATACGTACTGTACTCTTATTCTTATTTTTATTACCTGACAAACGACCCACTGTTTTCACAGTTAAGGCTTCATTGGTGTTTGAGATAGCAATAAGTCTCCTTATGTCTACATAAGACTGTGCAACGTTTGTTGCGTATGTAATTGCATCTTTGGTTCCAGGGTATTCATCAGGTGTGATAAGTCCAAGGTGTCTCTCCGGGAATTTGCTGTCATCTAACTTTGGTATTGCTCCAATAACCGGCACCCCACAGATCTTTTCTATTGAAGTCCGAACGATTTCCTCATGTCTCTTACCAGCAACACGATTCAGTATAACAGCAACAATCCTCACATCATTATCCATCTTCTGACATCCAAGCACTTCTGCTGCAAGTGTACGTGTAGATTTTGTACTATCCAATACAAGTACAACCCCTGTTTTTAATAGCTTGGACAGCTCTGCTGTGCTGTATGTTCCATTCTCATCCATTCCATCAAAGAGTCCTCTGTTTCCTTCGATAATTGCTATCCTATCTTTTAAGAAATCTTCTAAACGGTTACAGGCTGAACATGACTCTGCATCACAAAATCTACACACATCATGAACACCTGTGTGTGTCTCAAAAGAATTAATTACACCCTTTTCACCCATCAGAAATGTATCAAGATTGTAGCACGGTGCTTCTGCTGCAACGGAAAGCCATGCAGAGTCAATATAATCCGGACCTTTTTTGAAAGGAAAAACCTCCATGCCCTGCCTCTTCAATGCAGAGGCAATCCCTATGCTGACAAATGTTTTTCCACAGCCGCCGGATAAACCTGATATAACTATTCTCTTTATATTACACTGCATGGCATGCTTCATACTATATCATATCAATATATCCACATGGACATTGCTCTGCGCATTTCTTACATCCTATACAAAACTCCAACTTAAATTTATATGGTTCACCTTTTACAGCTGGTTTGACAACCGCATTGTATTGACAGAACATCCAGCACCTCTCACAGAAGAAGCACTGGCCACAGCTCATGCATCTTTTTGCCTC
Organism: bacterium; assembly: GCA_049966275.1. GTDB lineage: Bacteria > JAMCPX01 > JAMCPX01 > JAMCPX01 > JAMCPX01 > JBMFUY01. The sequence goes on along the minus strand of JBMFUY010000032.1, from coordinate 1,248 downwards.
TGCACGTAACTGTTCCTCTGTGATTGTAGAACTTATCTCTCTAAAGTTGTTTATCCTTTCAGCGACTGGCAAAACCTGCTTCTTTACCTTTGGCAGCTTCTCATAATAACTCAGATTCATCTGTTTGTAGGAAATCTCCGGTAGAGGTACTTCCTTAGGTGCTTCTCTACCCCGTAAATAGTTATCGATAGCCAGTGCAGCCTTTCTACCAAGTCCTATTGCAGTTGCAGCAATATCAAGCTCCTGTGTTACATCTCCTCCTGCATACACATCCTTTTCTGCTGTTTCATAATGATCATTCACGCTTATCCAGCCTCTCTCATTCCTGAATTTCTCAAGCCCTGTAAAATCCACAATCTGACTGACAGCGGTAATAACAGCAGTAGCTTCGACATTGAATTCAGAACCTTTTACAGGAACAGGTCTTGGTCTACCACTTGCATCAGGTGAACCAAGCTCCATTCTTATACATTTTATACCTGTTGCCCTATCACCATTTTTTATGATCTCCACTGGCGCTGTAAGGAATTCAAAATGTATACCTTCTTCCTGCGCCTCTTCAACCTCTGTCTTTATAGCAGGCATTTCATTGATCGTCCTTCTGTAAAGGATCGTAACATCCGCGCCAAGTCGCCTGGACACCCTTGCAGCATCTATAGCAGTATCTCCACCACCTATAACACATACCTTATTACCAATATCCACTTTCTTCCCGGAGTTTATTTGCTCAAGAAAGTCTACACCTGTTAGCACGTTTACCGCATCCTCGCCAGGAACATTGAGTTTACTTCCTTTCTGTGCGCCTATGGCAATATAAATAACCTTGAATTCTTTCTTAAGATCTTCGTATGAAATATCCTTACCCACCTTCACTCCCAGCTTAAGTGTAATACCAAGGTCTTTAATAATAGAATTATATTCAGCATCTATAATCTCATCCGGCAACCTATACCTTGGTATACCATACCTGAGCATACCCCCTGGCTTCTCTTTTGCTTCAAAGATCGTAACACTGTATCCTCTTCTTGCAAGATGATAGGCGCAGGAAATACCTGCAGGACCCGCACCTATCACTGCAATCTTTTCTGGAAAACTTTGATCTGTTATCTTCTTATGCTGTAGTTTATGTTCTATGCCATAGGTTCCGATAAATCGTTCAATATCGTTTATACCAACTGAGCCATCAAGCGCTTCTCTGTTACAGCCTCCTTCACAGGGATGTGGGCAAACCCTTCCAGTTATTGCTGG
>JBMFUY010000031.1:0-17522 GCA_049966275.1 bacterium | reverse complement strand
CCCCATCACTCATTACACAAACTTCCCTATTTTGCAAACGCATTTTTCGGGTTAACGCAATTACCAGACGAAGTTCGAATTTTTAAAAAAAACCTAATTGACCTGTGTCCTCTATAGCCCATGATTACCAAGAATGTTTCTGGTAAAGGAAAAACATAATTGACCTATAGAACCTTATAATCGTGGGTACCAACAACAACGGGTACTTTTATATCGTTCTTTATAAGATCAGCAACCTTATCTATAGTCATATAATGACACCCTATCTTTGCCTCTCCCATGCAGTTGCTTATATATATTGCATCCGGGACAATCCCGGAAAGTTTTACGCTCATCTGAATATTGGGTATCAATGCCCTGCCAGGACAATCGCATCGCACAAAACCAACTACCTGCACAGGTTCTTGGAATTTAGACTCACCAAGAGCTGCTGCTTTTAAACATCGCCACTCTCCCGGGCACCCATACGTAGAATCCATATACGCACCACATCCTATAATAAACACCTTTTTCATTACCTTACCTCCCTAAAACAGCGTTGTTAACTTATTAAGGTGTTTTCTAAAAACAAACAACCTTTCCCTTATAAAACGTTTTTTTTATAAACGGCTTACTTGAATTTTTAAAGCTTTATGCCTGTCTCAATGGCAAAGTTATATTTTCTATCTGCTGGATTGCCTTTGTTATCCTGAAAGCCATCATTTGCATAAACATAGGATACTTCTGCCCTTATATACACATTGTTTAAAAGGTTGTAGGTTGGTGTAAAGGTTACAGCATAGATTGCCTTCGCATCAGTGCTATCAAGGTATATCCTGCTTTCCCCTTCATGTATATACTCAAGTCGCAAAGGGAATAGTAGCTTTTTAACAGATGGAACTATATACATGGCGACGCCTGGCGCGGATTTATCCTTAAAATATCCTTCCACATTACTGCTCCACCTCCAGTAATCTGCATTTAATGCAAGATAGATATGTTTAAGCTCATTGTAATCTACCACAATGCCTGTCAAATGTCTCAAACCATTTAAGTGATAGTGATAAAGATTTACCCCAACTCCTTTGATAGAGCTATTTACACCCAGCTCATAAGAGCTCGAGTCCTGTGCACCAAGGCTCCTTGGCTGACCATACTCATTTATATATACATCATCTGTTCTGTATTCATCATCATCAAGCCTGTGCCTGTACATCCCTGCCCACAGCTTTAGATCCTCATTGTATATGTATGTAAACCTTGCGCCAGCAGCATTATACGGCTGTTGAGATGCAAGAGCACCAACAAGTATATTGGGATTGTTAAAGGTATATGTGCATTCATAACCAGCATTGGGGCGTAAAAGCCCTGCCTCCAATAAAATCTGGTTTGCAGGTTTGAGATTTATCTGTGCGTATTCAATATCAAATACCGGCAGTGCCTTATCTGGTGAAGATAATACAGACGGTGTTGCCACACCTCCAAGCCCCATATTAAAGCCTGCAATCCCGCCAGCAATATCTGATGATACATCCAGAAGAAGATTGGACAAAACAAAGTTACTTTCTTTATTACCAGCACCCGGTTCTGTGGTATCAAACCAACCAGCGCTTATGCCTCCAGAGATGTTAAGGTTGTCAAGATAAAGGCCAAGTAGCCTTATAACCTTATTCTTTTCTGTCTCTGTTTGTTCTTCAGCCTGTTCTTCTCTAAGTCCTTGCTTTATTGTTTCATCTTCACTTGTAAAGGTTTCCATAGTAAGTTTTTGTCCAATCTGCTCTTTCATACCTTTATCGTGATTATCAGCATACAATATATTTACTGGCATAAAGGACAAAACAAGTGCTGTGCTCATTGCCAGGATAATTCTGTTATTTCGCCATAAACCGTGCTTAACCAGACCTTGATTCCAAGCCATTTTTTGACCTCCTTTAGAAGACGTTTATCAGGCTTCCAACCTGATATACAATTACTGAAACAACCCACCCAACAAAAAGGCTATATAAAACAGAAAAGGTAGTCCATTTTAGAGAACCTGTTTCTCTATAGATAACACCTATTGAAGCTATACATGGAATATAAAGCAGGCTCATAACCATAAATGCATAAGAGGAAAGCGGGGTAAAAAGACTGGATAGGGCTATTGGTAGATTGGACTCTGACCCCAAAAGTGTACCAAGCGTTCCTACGACAGTCTCTTTTGCAAGGAGTCCAAATATCAATGCAACACCTGCTTGCCAGAAGCCAAAGCCTGCAGGCTTTAAAATGGGGGCTATAGCCTTTCCTATATATCCGACGACAGTGCCTTCACCAGCATACGGCTGTGAAAATGGGATGCTTGCGAGCAACCAGATTAATATAACACCTGCAAAAATAATAGTACCAGCCTTTTTTAGAAACAGAGAACCTCTTTCCCATGTATGTATCCAAACACCTTTTATAGAAGGCATTCTATATGGTGGTAGTTCCATTACAAGTGGTGATACCTTTCCTTTGAGGCTCGGGATTGTTGTTCTAAAGAGTTTTGCAGAAAGGATTCCCACAAAAACCCCTAACGCGTACAGAGAAAATATCACAAGTCCGGGATGATGATCCTTAAAAAATAGGGTGGTTAAAAGCACATAAATGGGAAGCCTGGCTGTACATGACATAAATGGATTTATAAGTATTGTTAAAAGTCTATCCCTATCATCTGATATAGTTCTTGTTGCCATAATTGCTGGAACATTACACCCAAACCCCAGAATCATTGGTATAAAAGACCTGCCAGGCAAGCCTATTGCGTGCATTGTTCTGTCCATTACAAATGCTGCCCTTGCCATGTAACCTACATCTTCAAGGAAAGAAAGAAATAGAAACATTATTAGAATATTTGGTAAAAATGTAATGACAGTTCCGACACCACCTATTAACCCATCTTTTACAAACGATGAAACAATATTGCCTGCTCCTGCATGCTCGAGATAGGGCAATAGAAAGTTTCCAAGCCAATCAAAAAATTCTTTAAAGTAGTCAGCAAAAAATCCACCTACCTTAAATGTCAGATCAAAGGTTATCCACATAAACAGGGCGAAGATTGGGATACCAAGATATCTATTTATAACAACCTTATCAATTTTATCAGAGATAGAGATTTTTTCTTCAACAGGGATAATTCTTTTAACGCTCTGTTTAATTACGCTTTCAATGAATCCATATCTTTTTTCTACAATCTCTGTTTCAATGCTAAGACTGAATTTGGTTTCAAGGTTAATTACTTCTGTTTGTACAGATTCCAAAGCCTCCTCAAGCCCTGCCTTTTTTACATCTTCTACAACCTGAGGATCGCCCTGTAACAGGCTTAGCACAGTAAACCTTTTGCTGTAAGGTAAGGATCCTTTATCCAATACGCTCTCTATTTTTTTTATTACCTGCTCAATGCTATCACCATAATTTATATGCAGTGGTTCTACATGAAGAGTGGCTGCCTTAACGATTGTCTCTTTTAATTCATCAATACCTGTTCTTTTTTTACCTGATGTTGCTACTACAGGAATACCAAGCAATTCTTCCATCTTCTTAAGGTTGATCTCATATTTGCTTTCAATAAGATCGAACATGTTGAGGTCAAGAACGGCATTTACACCAAGCTCTCTAAATAGAACACACAAATAAAGGTTTCTCATAAGGTTGGTAGCATCAGCGATACAGACAACAACATCTGGTTTTTCTTTAATGATAAAGTCTCTCGCAATCCTCTCGTCAATAGAGTATGATATGAAGCTATAAATGCCTGGTAAATCCGTTACACTAACCTCATAATCTTTATAGCTAAATCTTCCTTCTTTCTTCTCAACTGTTACACCAGGCCAATTACCAATGTGCGCATCACCACCTGTAAGTATATTAAAGATTGTTGACTTGCCAGAATTGGGATTGCCAGCAAGTGCAATCCTTATATTTTTTGATTCTGAAATGTTATTTTGTTCCATAATAAAGTTCTCCTTATATTTGCCTTACAATAATCTTCATTCCAATCCCTCTTCCGAGTGCGATTTTCGAGTCTCTTAATCCTATGATGATTGGGCCATTTGAGTTTGAAATCACCCTGATCCTTGTTCCGGGTAAGATACCCATCTCCTGTAACCTTGTATAAACTCCATGGCCACCTTCTATTGATATAACCTCAACCTCTTCATTTTCTTTTGTAAACACAAGTGGCATCATATCCTCTCAACAATAATGTCTTCTGCTTCTTCTTTCCTCAAAGAGAGATGATATCCACGTATCAAAACATCTATTGGATCTCCTAAGGGCGCTATTCTTTCAATCTTCACCTCAGTTCCAGGCACAGTGCCCATGCTTAATAACCTGCTTTTTATGGTTCCCTGTTTGATCTCTTTGATCTTTGCATATTCACCTACCTTCAGGTCTTTCAAGGTTATCTCTACAGGGTTGTTTTTGCCTTTCTGTGATGCTTTAAATTGTTTAAATTCATCACCTATAGTGGATTGCTTCATAAAATTTGTGAGATAAATAAGGGATTCCAGGGTCTCCTTTGATAAGCCGTGTTCCATCTTGTGTGCGTCGTTTAAAGCAACATGTTCAGGTACATCAAGTGTATTAATTAGAAAATAAAGAAGTGTTTTCTTTCTCTCGAAAAGATTGCGGGCAAGTTCAAAACCATAATCAGTTAACATAACATATCCATATCTTTCGTGGTTAAGGATATGTTTCTCTGTTAATGCTTTAATCGCACTTACAACCGATGGCAGCTTTACCCCTCGTTTTCTGGCAATATCTTTAATCCTTACAACATTACCTTTACTAAATTCTTCAAATATATCAACAAGATAGTCTTCTAAACTCTCACTTAAACAGTACTCCATACAATCCTCCTTTCAATTGTTAATATTGGCTAATAATTTTAGCCTCAACTAACAATATTAAATTAAGCTAACAAAAGATACTTGTCAAGTAAAATCTTTATAACCCGAAAATTGCGTTTGAATAATAAGGGAATTTTTGTAATGAGCGATAAGCCTGCGTCAAATATAGGTATTCTTCGAAAATCCGCTAAGGGAACTACACCGGGTAATAGCATATAAACATACATAGGACTAAAACCTCGTTTCTATAAGGAAACTTATATAAATCAGATGGATCGTAGGATTGAGCGAATGAAAAAATTCCCTTATTGCAATTTTCGGGATAATGGGTGTATGGAATATTTAGTTCTTTGCTTTTATCATGGATTACATGCAATGGACTTCTACAAAAACTTGACGAACCTGTGTATAAAGCTTAAAAAAACATTATGCATAAACATACCAGATTAGCAGGTTTTCTCATATTGATGATGCTTTTTTCTATGTCAGTTGTGGTGTTGCACCACCATAGTGATCTTAAAGAGCATCATGAATGTCCTATTTGTGTGGTAAGTCATAGTTTGCATGCTTCTTCTCAACCACCCATAATTATTGGTATCATGCCTTGCTTTACAAAAGCTATATTTTTTATTCCGCTTGAGCAGTCTTTCTTAGAGAATCTTATCTACCTTTTACCTATTAGCCGATCTCCTCCATCGCAACTCCTATAAAAGAGTATTTACGCACCAGTAGTTTGGGTAAAGCGTACTATCCAGTTTTTTATTTGTTCTTCAACGCACATAGCTGGCGAGTAATTTGTGTACGCTTTTATGTATTTTCCAACTATAACTATTTTTGTGGGAGGTATTATGAAAAAAATGAATTTCTTTTATAGTATTTTGCTTGTGCCTTTTCTTTTTACCGCAGAGGTCCTGGCACAGGAACAAGCCACATCAACACCATGGAGCGGTTTGTTTGGGGGTAGCTCTATTTCTAACCCTAACATATCTCTTGTTGTAGACACAGTAGCCTATGCTTCAAATCTAAGCAACGATGAATTGAAAGATAGAGATATTCCATTTTTTACAACAAATGGAATAGAGCTACACAACGGCTTTAACTTTCGAGTAGCAGAGCTTTCTTTGTATTCACCTGTTGATCCCTATTTTACCTTATACACAAACATCCCTATGGATGTGAATGGAATAAGTGTAGAAGAGGCATATGTTGTTACCACATCGCTTCCAGCAGGATTGCAGATCAAAGGTGGACGATTCAAAAGCAATTTCAGCAGACTTGATGCCCAGCATATGCATGCCTGGGATTTTTCAGATATAGCATTGCCTTACAGGGCATTCCTTGGCCCAGAAGGATTGGGTGGAGAAAACGGTATACAGCTCACCTATTTACCAGCATTATCTGTATACCTTTTAACTGGTATTGAAGTGCTTCAGGGAGAAAATGACCTTCTGTTTGGACAGGATGCTTCACAATGGCCACATGCATTTTCTGTTTTTATTAAAAGTTCATTGGATACCGGAGACTACTCAACCATATATTTTGGTCCTTCAGTGCTTTTTGGCAAAACAAGAAACACCAATGTTGTCCAGGATGTAGAGGTTGATGCAAACAGTACATTATATGATATGGAAGCAGTATGGAAATGGAAGCCCTCAAACTGGCAGGATGTTATAGTCCAGGGTGAATATCTTTTACTGAACCAATATGGAGACGCTATTAACCTTACAACCTTTAGCAATAGTACCTTAAAACGAATACAGGATGGCTTTTACATACAGGGTATATACAGGATTTACCGTTGGAAGTTCGGTTCAAGATACGATATGCTGGCACCATTTTTTGATACCTTCAAGATGGAAAATGTCCAACAAAATTTAAGAGGAAAGCCAGAACGCATAAGTGGTATTGTCCAATTCAACCCAAGTGAATTTACATACATCAGACTGCAGTTCAGCCAGGATAATTCAGTTCCTGGAGGTCGAGTTAATAATGAAGTGTTTCTTCAATTTGATTTTACAATTGGTGCACACCCTGCACACACCTTTTAAAGGAGGAAAAAATGAAAAAACTATTTTTTAGCTTTATGATTTGGTTATTTTTAGCAGGTTCAGCCTTTGCGGAATTGAATATAGTGGTTACCCTGCCATGGATTGGTAGTGTGGTAAAAGAAATTGGTAAAGATAAAATCAAAGTAATTGTGCTTGTAAAACCTAATCAGGATGCTCATTATATAGAAGCTAAACCAAGCATGATTATCTCAGTTAGAAAAGCGGATATTCTTATGTATAATGGGCTTGACCTTGAAATAGGTTATCTGCCGCTGCTTATCCAATCTTCTAATAATCCAAAGATTATGCCAGGGAAAGCAGGCAATTTTGATTGTTCTAAATTCGTGAAGGTACTTGAAAAAAACGCGTCAGTTGACAGAAACATGGGCGATGTGCATCCACTTGGTAACCCTCACTATCTTTATTCGCCTTCTGATGTCTTGAGGGTAGCACAGGGCATGACCAATCTATTATCTGATGTAGATAGTTCTAATGCAGCATTTTACAAGGCTAACTTTAAGGCTTTCTCAGAAAAGATGATGGAAAAGGAAAGGCAGTGGCATGCATTGCCGATTAAAGGGAAAAAATACGTTGCTTATCATAACTACTTTGCATACCTTGCAAATGAATTCGGTTTGATTATGGTTGGATACATGGAACCAAAACCAGGTATCCCTCCATCAGCTGCACACATTGAAGAGCTGATAGAGACTATGAAGGCTACGAAGACTGATGGCATCTTGATTACACCTGCGTATCCTATTCAATATGCAAGGTCGCTTTCTGAAAAAACAGACGTAAAGGTTATAGTATTACCTAATGATGTCGGTTCCATGCCTGATACAGATAACTATTTTTCATTCATGGACAGAGTTATGGAATCTCTCCAGTAAAGAAGGTATTATCATGACTATAAGTTTTCTCGTATACCCCTTTCTGGCATCAGTGCTGCTGATCTTGATCCATGCCTACTTTGGCATTCATATACTCGGACGAGGTATAATCTTTGTGGATCTGGCACTTGCCCAGTTTATAAGCATAGGTATAGCTTTATCGTTTTTAATTGGCAGGGAAGGCAACATACCTCTGACCATAACATTTGCCATGCTCGGAGCACTTATTCTATCCATGTCCAAACGACTTGCCACAGTTGTAAATATAGAGGCATTTATAGGAGTGCTCTACATCTTTTCCGTGTCCGCTGCCTTGCTCATTCTTAATAGAAGTCCACATGGGTTAGAAGAATTCAGTACAATTCTAAACGGTAATATCATCTGGGTAACACCAAAAGAACTTTTTACGACATTCCTTTTATATACTTCTGTAGGGATTTTGCATGTTTTGTTACGCAGACAATTCCTCGCTCTTACTTTTGAAGGCAGGGGAGGCTTTATGCTTGAGTTTCTATTCTTTGCTACCTTTGCCATTGTGCTTGTTAAATCGGTAATGATGGCTGGTATTCTTCAAGTCTTCTCGTTTCTGATCATACCGGCACTTATAGGTGGTTTGTTCTCAAAAAAGCCGTTTACGGTTTTGTTGATAGGTTGGGCTATAGGCTTACTTATCACTATGGTAGGTCTGGCACTTTCTTACAAAATGGATTTACCAACTGCGCCAACAATTGTAGCAGGATTAGCACTTACTTTTTTTACAGCTCTGTTAGTTAAAGCCGTATTTCAAAAAATATAGGTGTTATCTATCTCTGATCGAGATACAAGGCGCCTGTACCTATTGGTAGTCCGGAACAGCGTGCTATTGTTTCACCCGAAAAATGCAATAGGAAAGTTTGCTCATTCGTTCGGGGTACCCACCCGAAGGGAAGGGTCGTGCGATCCACCTAAGATACAAAGACTTTTTGCTGTAAAGGAGGTTTAAGTCCTTTGTATGTTTATATGCAATCACATTCCGTTTCTTTTTTTCTAATATTCGAAGAATACCTATATTTGACGCGTGACCCTTCCCTTCGGGTGGGTACCCCATCACTCATTACACAAACTTCCCTATTTCGCAAATGCATTTTTCGGGTTCACACTTCACTTTGAACAAAAAGTAAATAGGTCTATCTACATCCATCAGCGTTTCATAGTTACCCTGCCACTTTGCTATCACCATATCAGCTGTTCTAAATAATTCACGAAATTCATCTGTACATTTATCAAGATCTGTCCCGGCGAACTTGCTTCAGCCTTCAATATTATTTTTTGAAATATATTTCCAAAGTAAACAGCGCTGATATTACAAAAGAACAATGCAAAAGCTTGCTTTTGATAGCGTGTTATAGGATAATAATAAATGAAAGGAGGGTAATATGAATAAGAATTCTGTGAAGAAGTACACTTTAAAAGATGGTTCTGTTATATCCATTAGAGCAATGACAAAAAACGATGTAAACGCCTTACATGAATTTTTTACCCGCATTCCAGAAGAAGACAGACTATTTTTAAAACATAATGTTGCAGATAAAAAGGTAATCGAGACATGGGCTAAAGAACTTGATTATAATTCTGTGCTTCCATTACTTGCGTTTGATAAAGACAATAAAATAATAGGTGATGCAACGCTCCATATGAAGGATTATGGGTGGTCACGACACATTGGAGAGATCAGAATCGTGGTGTCAAGGGCGTACAGAAACAAGGGTGTGGGTCTTGCACTTTCCAGAGAGATATTTCTGGCTGCCCTTGAAAGGAAACTTTCCAAGATAGTGGCTCAGATGGCAGCTGATCAAAAGGGTGCTATAAAGGTATTTGAAAAACTTGGTTTTACAAAGGAGGCAGAATTAAAAAACCATATCATGGATCTAAAGGGACAGACCCATAACCTTGTCATAATGTCCAATGATGTAAAAGAGGCTGTAAAGGCTATGGAGGCGTATGAAGCAGAACAGCTCAATCTGAACCCAGCGGAAGGATAGATTACTATGGTCCAGGTAGACATATTCTGGTCATACGCAATTGGAGCAACATTTGCAGCTTCAGCTGCAAAACAATTAAAAAAGATCCATGACAGCTCAAAAGAAAAAAGTGCTTTTACAAACAGGTACTTTGTTTATACCTTATTATTCCTGTCATGCCTGTTTGCACCATCAGGTGTATACCTTCTCTGGGCATTTCCTCAATGGGAGACCATGCAGGTTGCCACATCCCATGCTGACATTCCAGCCTGGCTGGTAACGCTGTTTGCAATAACAGACATCATTATGGGGGTATTGGGATTCTGGCTCAGCTATAAATTTATCCAGAAAGGTAAGACTAAATATGCATGGTTACAGGTAATCATAGGCTATGTGATCATGTTGTTTATTTTAACATACGGGTGGGATGGAACAGGCTGGCAGAGGTTTCTCTATGATGCTTCCATGCATGGAGGAAGTTTATGGACACCTGGTAAGTATGATGGTATTCATTTTCTAACAAGTCATGTTGCGTATGCACTGTATGGTATGGGCATTATTGTGGGACCATTTTTGATCCTGCCAGTAATTAAGTGGATGAAAGAAAATAGTATTTAATTAGAAAGGGGCTAAATATGAAGCTTGTGAGACAATGGTTGAGAGGTTTTTGGTTCATTTTGTTCAGTATTGTAATATCAAGTTGTTCAAGTGGTAGTTCCTCACCAAACCCATATACACATGTTTGCAACAGTTTCCTATCAGGTACCAGACTCGTTAGCATTTCACCAGACACAGGCACACAGTTCGGGGATCAACAGGTAACCGCTACAATAACAGGCATCAGTTCTGATTTTACACCAACAACAGTGTATTTGGGTAACAAGGCGAGGGGCATCTCTGTTACATCAAGACAGGGTAATGAGATAACGATCAGCTTTACAACAGCAGGCACACCAACAGCAGGCACATATCCACTTGTCATTGCAAACGATATAAGTACGTGTGCTTATCTACCCAATGCATACGTATATAAACCACCTGTGAGTGATTACTTCAAAACATTTGTAGCAATGGGAGCGAGCTACACAGCAGGTTTCCAATCAGATAGCTATAATGAGGTTGCTCAGCTCAATGGTCCTGCAAGCTGGGTTGCAAGGCAGGCTGGTGCATACTTCCCCATACCTCTGATAAAGATGCCTGGTGTTCCACCTGACCCCGGGCTTGCCGGGCTGGACACAACAGGCAATTTCACCTTAAACACAGCAAATGTACTCAAGATTGTTATGAATGCTTTAATAAATCCACAGACAGGTAAGATAGATATACCCAGGCTTTTTGAAGATCCAACTGTTACACCTTATAATATAGCTATTCCAGGAGCTACTATTCAGGATGAGGTTCTTGGACCTGCATCAAAAACAGGTAGAGTAACCGGAATAATTGTTTTAAGCAACATTCTTTTTGCACCATTTGATAATGACCTTTTTGAAACAAAGGATATACTGCCAGAGATACAAATGGCTCAAAACCTGCACCCATCCATAATTATCAGCACTGACCTATATGGTAATGACCTTATAACAGATAATACAACACTACAGGATTTTACTTTATACATAACCCAGGCTGTTTCTGCCCTTGCATCTACAGGTGCACAGGTGTTCCTTGCAAATGTTCCGCATATAAGCATGTTTCCATCCAATCAGCAGGATGCTTTAAATGCACTTGCAGCATGTAAAGAGACATTTGGTACTATATCCTTACAAGCCCTTGATCAGGCAGCAAGTGCTGTCAACAATTACAGCTGTACAACCTTCACCACAGATACCTGTCAGCAAAAGGCATGTGAAGCATTTGCATCGACAAATCAAAGGATAGATCAGTTCAATGAAGAATTCGCAAAGGTTGTTGCACAGTATCCAAATGTTCATATTGTACCTTTCAGTGAATTGGTAAAAGGAGGCATTTCTATAAGTGGTCAGAGCATAAGTTTTGATCAGGAAGGTTTTCCGGAATACATCGTAGATGGAATACCTCTTAAGATGCGTCATTTGGGAGGATTTTATAGCCTTGACGATTTACATTTAACAAACACAGGTTATGCAATCCTTGCAAGTGTGTTTATCCAGACAATAAACGACACACTTGGAACACATGTGCCATTACCAGATTTATCTTCTATCCTCGCAGGTGATCCTCTATCTCCACCAGCAATAAGTAGCTATTGTCAATTACCGGAGAATAAAGAAAAACTATACTGTCAATGTATAAATGGACCAGGGTATTATATAAGCGTTACCACATTCACATGTAGTACGCTTTTGTATTGACAAATTTTTTTTAATTTGATACCTATTTTCATATGAAGTCACCTGAAAAAGATAAATTGTGTAAAGAGTTATATCAGAACTTATTGCCCAATGCTGCTGATTATGTAGCTAAATATGCGAAAGAACAACCTGATGAAATTGCGATTATAGAACATAATACAGGTGAATCTGTTACATGGAAGCAGTTTAATACAGCTGTATCTGCTTTTTCAGCAAAGCTATTGTCTATTGGTATTAAAAAGGGTGATATTGTTGCCACGAGTCTTCCCTTATTAAAAGAACACGTTTATCTAATGTATGCTTGTTATCGTATAGGCGCTATCATAGCCCCTCTTGATTTGAGGCTTAAAGCAAAAGAGATACAATACTGCATGGATAAAATAAAGCCTAAAGCATACTTTTTCCTGGGTAAAACACCACTGGTAGATTTCAGACCCATAATAGAAGAGGTGATGCAGGGTTCACAGTATATAAATTACTGGGTGCAATTCCAGAAGGAACCAGAACTGATAATGAAGGGTGCTGTAGGGGTTAATGAGTTTGTCAAAGACATTAAAAAGGTTTTTATAAAAAGTCTTATTACAGGCTCTGTTAGAAAGGCACATAGACTCGTTGGTAAACGAGATCCATGCTTGATAATCTTCACAACAGGATCTACCGGTTCTCCAAAACCAGCACTTATCTGTCATGAAAATATCCTCATTCAGAACATTGGGTTATCTGTTGGCTTTGAAATGAAGAAATCAGATAGAATGTTAGTAAACCTGCCACCTTCTCATGTAGGATGTACAACTGAACAACTCGCAACAACCATCTTTACCGGGGCTACATCCGTGCTTCTTCACATATTTGATCCAAAGTTAAGTCTTGAGGCAATTCAGAAACACAAGGTTACGATATTAGGACAGATACCTGCTCTGTTTAATATGGAATGGAGATTGCCGGAATACAAAAGTTATGATCTTTCAAGCCTGCGTTTTGCTATATACGGGGGGCAGACTGTATCAAGGGAATTCCTTGTAAGGATGAAGGAAATGGCTCCAAGAATAGGCACGGGTGATGGACTCACAGAGCTTGCTGGCTTCTGTACGTATACAAACGTAGATGCGGATGTAGATGAGCTTGCACAGGGTATTGGATATGATAGTCCACTCTGCCCAATAAGTATTAGGGAACCCATGAATCCAGATGGCACAGCGGGTAAAGAAAAGCCAAAGGGGGAAATTGGTGAGATCTGTTTTTCAGGTCCTCAGATATTTCTTGGATACCTTGGTGATCCTGAAAATACTGCAAAAACTATCTCAAAAGAAGGTATCTGCTACACAGGTGACTTAGGCTCCTATGATGAAAAAGGACTTCATTTTGCAGGTAGAGCAAAATTCGTGATAAAACCCAAAGGCTATCAGGTATACCCTGAAGATATTGAAAATCACATTGCACAAAAGCTTAAGGGAAAGGTTTCAATGGTTGCTGTGGTAGGCACAGAACATGCAATATATGGCGAGGCGATAATGGCTTTTGTAGAAGTGCTCGAAGGACAACATGTAACCCCGGACGATGTGATATCCGCGTGTCAGGATATATCGTCTTATTCCAGGCCTTCACATGCTGTAATTCTGAAACCCGGCGAGATACCTTTAAATCGTGTTGCAAAAACAGATTATATTGCGCTAAAAGAAAAAGCAAAAGAGATCGTAGACCAGCTCCGCGCTCAAGGAAAATGGGATAAGTAGACAGCAGACAATCCCTGTTTACTCGAAAAATGCATTTGTTGAGATAGGGAAGTTTGTGTAATGAGTGATGGATACCCCGAACGAACCCGTAGGCGCTTAAAATTTTAAGCCCCTACCACATTATTGCTTTTTTGGGTTAAGGTTTATAAGTTCATATGAGAATCTATTAAAACTAATTGATGCCGTTTTAATTAGTCCACTTTTCAATTTTAAATCACCTAAAAATAGTCCATTTTCAATTTTAAATGTCAAGAGATCAAAATCTAATTGACTTTTTTATCAAAAAATGTTCATGTGAAAATATCAAGCTAAATGAAAGGAGGCTTACATGATTGGTATAGTATCATACGGTGGTTACATACCAAGACGTAGACTAAATAGAATGTCAGTGATTCAGGAAATGGGGTGGTACATACCTGCTTTGATGATGGTTGCTAATGGTGAACGCTCTATGTGTAATTGGGATGAGGATAGTTTAACAATGGCTGTTGCTTCAGCGCGAGATTGTATTTCAGGATTTGACAAATCAAAGATTGATGGACTATTCCTTGCTACAACAACCCCTTCATTCGCGGATCGCCAGAACGCCGGGATAGTTGCCACTGCATTAAATTTAAAAGATGATATAGTTACTGCTGATTTTACATCCTCATTAAAAGCAGGAACAACAGCCCTG
This sequence comes from bacterium, assembly GCA_049966275.1. GTDB lineage: Bacteria > JAMCPX01 > JAMCPX01 > JAMCPX01 > JAMCPX01 > JBMFUY01. The sequence goes on along the minus strand of JBMFUY010000031.1, from coordinate 2,995 downwards.
ATCAGCGGTCTGGAGGCTTTAAAAAGTGGTGAGAAAAAAAATGTGTTGATCTCTGCTTCTGATCATAGGAAGACAAGATCAGCAAGTTTTTATGAAATGTGGTTTGGTGATGGGTCAGCGTCTTTATTACTCGGTACAGAAAATGTTATAGCTGAATATAAGGGATCGTATTCAATCTCTCTTGATTTCGTTGATCATTACAGAGGGACGTTTAAAGAGTTTGATTACACATGGGAAGAAAGATGGATAAGGGATGAAGGTTACGCAAAGATTATTCCACAATCAATAAATGGTCTTCTGAAGAAGTATGGTCTGTCTATAAAAGATGTTTCCAAGGTTGTGTACCCATGTTTTATATCACGAGAACACAAAGGTATAGGAAAGAAAATTGGAGCATCCAAAGAACAGATAGTTGACAATATGCATGAGGTTACTGGTGAAACAGGTGCAGCCCATCCTCTTGTTATGCTTGTTTCTGCCATTGAGCAATCCAAGCCAGGGGATAAGATCATTGTGGCAAGCTTTGGTCAGGGTAGTGATGCTTTGTTGTTTGAAGTAACTGATGCAATAACCAAGCTACCACCAAGAATTGGTATTAAAGGATCACTTGAAAATCGAAAAGAGGAAAATAGTTATGCGAAGTTTCTAAAATTTAATGAGCTTATAAATGCAGAAACAGGTATAAGGGCAGAGGCTCCAACACAAACAGCCCTTACAACTTTATGGCGTAATAGGAAAATGATATTGGGTTTTGTTGGTGGTAAATGTACCAAATGCGGAACAGTGCAGTATCCTAAAACAAATGTTTGTGTTAACCCTAAATGTAATGCATTCCATTCCCAGGTTGATTATGAATTTGCAGATAAAGAGGCAAAGATCATGTCCTTTACAGGTGATTATCTCGCTGTGTCAGTGGAACCGCCTGCGATCTATGGTATGGTACAGTTTGAAGGCGGTGGAAGGACACTTCTTGATTTTACAGATTGTGATCTTGAGAATATTCAGGTAGGTCAAACGGTTAAATTATCGTTCAGAAGGAAGTATTATGACAAGGAACGTGGGTTTACAGGCTATTTCTGGAAAGCAATACCAAAATAATAAAAAAGGAGATTGATTATGTCAACAGGCATTAAAGATAAAGTAGCAATAATAGGTATGGGTTGCACAAAGTTTGGGGAGCGATGGGATGCCGGTGCAGAGGATCTCATGGTGGAGGCATTTGAAGAGGCTATTGCAGATGCAGGCATAGAAAAGAATCAAATTCAGGCAGCGTGGTTTAGCGATTGTTTTGATGAAATACATGTTGGTAAGAGTGCACTTCCTTTATCCATGACGCTTAGATTACCGAATATACCTGCCACCAGGGTAGAAAACTTTTGTGCAAGTGGTACTGAGGCATTCAGAGGGGCTGTTTATGCTGTAGCTTCAGGTGCTTATGACATAGCCTTAGCTCTGGGCGTGGAGAAGTTAAAAGATATTGGATACGGTGGGCTTCCAAACTCTGGTTCAAATGGCGGAACGCTTAACTGGTTATGGATGCCCAACCTTACTGCACCTGGTGCCTTTGCTCAGCTTGCAACAGCATATGCAGCGAAGTATAAGTATTCTATTGATGAGCTGAAGAGGGTTCTTGCTCATATATCAGTAAAAAGCCATGCAAACGGAGCATTGAATCCAAAGGCACATCTTCGTACGCCTATTACCGAGGATCAGGCAATCTCTTCACCAATGGTAGCTCATCCACTCGGGCTTTATGATTGTTGTGGTGTGAGTGATGGAGCTGCTGCAGCAATTGTTACAACACCTGAGATAGCCAGAAAGTTAGGTAAAAAGGACCTTGTTACAGTTAAAGCTTTGCAACTGGCTTTGAGCAATGGTGAAGAGGTTCAGTACAATGAATGGGACAGCACATATTTTGTAAGCACAACCAAAGCAAGTGTTGCTGCATACAAAGAAGCTGGTATCAAGGACCCAAGGAAAGAAATAAGCATGATGGAACTACACGATTGTTTTTCCATAACAGAGCTTATAACCTATGAGGATCTTGGCATATCCCCAAGGGGGAAAGCTCCGAAGGATGTATTGGATGGTTTCTTTGATTTAAGGGGTGGAGGCATTCCTGCACAGGTTGATGGTGGACTTAAATGTTTTGGTCATCCTATAGGGGCTTCTGGATTGAGAATGCTTTACGAAATGTATCTACAGCTCCATGGTAGGGCAGGGGAGAGGCAATTGAAAGACCCCAGGCTCGGATTAACACACAACCTTGGAGGATTCCCATTTATGAATGTTGTGAGTATAGCCATTATCGGTAAAGAGGGTATTTAAATCAGGGCTAAATAACTTAAGAATGGATTTAATATACCATAGATAGTGATTTGAGCTGGAACATAATGAATGTATATAAATACCCGCATCCCACTTTAGGTGAAGAGATGGAGGCAATATCCGGTCATTACTCACTTGAAAAAGAAGATCTGCTTACCTACAAGGGTAGGCAGGTCTTCTATTATACTGGTTACAGCGTGGTTGATACTTCATGCTGTGGACCCGGTGGGTGCGGATTTGCTTTTGTGGTGGGGTATGTTGTTGATTTAAAAAATAGCAAAGATGATAAAGGTGTAGAAACATCTGATATTGAACCCATTGTTGATACTGAAGAGAAACAGGAAATAAGAAGATTGTTAACCAAACAACTGCACGTTCAGCAGGTAAATTTCTGGTCACCTCAAACATTACAATTTAAGCCTTAAAATCTAATTTGCGTGAGTTCCCTACCCATAAAGGTGGGGTTCTTCATGATATACCTTTGTAAGCTGCCTTGTTCAGAATGGAGTTGACCTGTATGTGATTCAACGACTGCTGGGACACAAAGATGGAAACATGACAAGGCGGTATGCACACCTTGCACCTGACAATTTACGAACAGGCGTGAACCCGAAAAATGCGTTTGCAAAATAGGGAAGTTTGTGTAATGAGTGATAACCCCGCGTCA
>JBMFUY010000030.1:0-17797 GCA_049966275.1 bacterium | reverse complement strand
AGGTGGATCGTGCGACCCATGCTCTGCATGGGTACCCCGAACGAATGAGCAAACTTTCCTATTGCATTTTTCGGGTTTACCAAAAAATGCATTTTGGGGGTTTATGTTGCAAGGCATTTTCAGACTCAAAGATGCAGGCAAAAATTATGGGGATCCTTTTATCAGGAATCCCCATACCATTACACAAATCTAATAAGATTTTAGATTACAATCAGTGTTTGATCTTGGGCCATGCTGTATTGAAGTCAAATCCCTTGAAGGTTGGGCTGTTCTTGTTGTGGCACTTTGTACAAACGTTAACAGGCTTTGCAACCAGGCCCTTTGCCTCAGCCTCTTTCACATTCTTCATCACAGCAAAGGACTTGTACTCGCTTCCTGGTCCATGACATGCCTCACACTGAACCCCTTTTAGCTCCTTATTATCTCCTGTTGTGTGGCAGCTGATACATTTGGGATTTGCCTGATCCGCTGGCTTTAACGCGTCAAATGCCTTGGCGTGCGCTGTGTCCTTCCATACATTGTACTGTTTCATATGGCACATCTTACACTGGTTTACACCAACATACGTTGGGGCTGCCTTTGCTGTGTAAGACACTGATGCTATCAGGATCATCGTTGCCAGAACTGTAAATACCCTTGTTAATCTCATTTCTTGTCACCTCCTTTATTTAGACTTTAGATATGCATCTATCTCTTTTGCAGCTCTCTTGCCATCACCCATTGCAAGTATTACTGTAGCTCCACCTCTAACTATGTCTCCACCTGCGAACACACCCTTCTTTGTTGTGGATGTACTCTTTTCCTGAACTATGATGTTGCCCCATTTGTTTGTCTGTATATCAGGCGTTGTAAGTGGAATAAGCGGGTTTGAACCATTACCCACAGCGATCACAGCGAGCTCAGCATCCACTATGAATTCAGAGCCTTTTATCGGGATGGGGCGTCTCCTTCCAGAGGCATCTGGTTCACCGAGTTCCATTTTTATGCACTCCACACCCTTTACCCAGCCATTTTCATCGCCTATAAATCTTGTGGGTGCTGTTAAAAACATAAATTCAATCCCTTCTTCTTTTGCATGGTTTCTTTCTTCTAACCTTGCTGGCATCTCATCCCATGATCTTCTGTATATTAGGTATGCATGTTCTGTGCCAAATCGCTTTGCTGTTCTAACAGCATCCATAGCAGTATTACCGCCTCCAAACACAGCCACATTCTTTGCCTTTGCAATAGGTGTATCATACTCCGGGAACAGATAGGATTTCATAAGATTTGTCCTTGTAAGGTATTCGTTTGCAGAGTATACACCATTGAGATTTTCGCCAGGTATGTTCAAGAATATAGGTAATCCTGCACCGGTTCCTATGAATGCTGCATCATACCCCATATCGGTTAAAAGCTCATCAAGTGTGGCTGTTTTACCAACAACAAAATCCGTTACTATTTCTACGCCAAGGTTCTTTAAGTAATTAATTTCACTTGCAAGTATACTTTTGGGTAGCCTGAATTCTGGAATACCGTATGCAAGTACACCACCTGGTACATGCAGTGCCTCAAAAACAGTAACACTATGTCCCATCTGGACAAGCTCTGATGCAACAGTTAAACCAGCAGGACCTGAACCGACCACTGCAACCTTTTTACCTGTGGATGGCTTCTTTTCCGGGATCGTAATCTCTCCATGGGTTCTTTCCCAATCAGCAGCGAACCTTTCTAAATGCCCTATTGCTACCGGAGCTCCTTTTTTGCCTATAACACATACCCCTTCACACTGCTCTTCCTGAGGACAAACCCTTCCACATATAGCAGGTAGACTATTTGTTTCTTTTATCTTCTTTGCAGCCTCGGTAAACTTACCTTCTGCGATAAGGGCAATAAACCCTGGTATGTCTATATTAACAGGGCAGCCAGCCACACACGGAGGTTTGGGGCAAAATAAACATCTCTGTGCCTCAAGCATTGCCATGTTAGGTGTAAATCCAAAGTTGACCTCTTCAAAATTCGTTATCCTTACAAGAGGCTCCTGTTCAGGCATTTTCTGCCTTGGTATCTTTAATCTTTCTTTTTTGTCTAAATTAGCCATGTTAACTTACCCTTTCATAAGATTTAAAAAGTTCTAACGACAATTTTTCTTCTTTCTGATAAACCTTTAACCTTTGCATGAGTCCTGCAAAGTCAACCTGGTGTGCATCAAATTCAGGGCCATCAACACACGCAAACATAGTTTTACCACCAACAGATACCCTGCATACACCACACATACCTGTACCATCAAGCATTATAGGATTAAGGCTAACAATTGTAGGTATTGCATATTGCTTTGTAAGATCAGCAACTGCCTTCATCATGGGAACCGGTCCTATTGCAAGCACAAGATTTGGAATAACATTACTCTCTATCAATCCTTTGAGGGAATCTGTAACAAATCCTTTATTAGCATAACTACCATCGTCTGTTGTTACTATCAGTCTATCAGACACTGCCTTCATCTCATTCTCAAGGATCAAAAGGTCTTTGGTTCTTGCACCGATTATACTGATAACCTCATTACCTGCTTTTTTAAATGCCCTTGTTGTGGGCCAGGCAATAGCAGTTCCAACTCCACCACCTATTGTAACAACCCTTCCCACGTACTGGATATGCGAAGGCTTTCCAAGAGGACCCACAACATCAGCAAGATTTTCACCTTCCTGCATGGCGTTTAATTTCGTTGTGGTTTTACCTATGGCTTGCACTATGATGGTGATTGTACCCTCTTCTTTGTTGGCATCGGCTATTGTAAGAGGTATTCTTTCTCCTTTCTCATCGATCCTTATTATTACGAATTGACCCGGTTTCTGTGCCCTTGCAATATAAGGAGCCTGAACTTCTATCTGAGCTATAACCTGAGATAATTGTTTTTTTCTAACTATCCTGTTCATTTTGACACTTCCTTTATATATTTTTCATATTTTTCTTGAGTTAATAAAGACTTGAGTTCTTTCCGATCAACGCCCTCAATCTCTATAAGCCATCCATCCCCAAGAGGATCCTCATTTATTATTGAAGGATCATTGATCACATCGTTGTTTACCTCAACAACTTTACCAGAAAGTGGAGATATAAGATCATTAACAGTATTTGATGATTCTATCTGGCCAAAGGATTTGCCCTGAACAATCTTGTCACCTACCTCTGGCAATTCTATATAGGTTATATCACCAAGTTCCTCCTGAGCATAGTAGGATATACCTATATAGGCATGGTTGTTTTCTACTGTAGCCCAGAGATGATGTTCATTATACCATATTTCCTCTGCCATAAACTCAAACCTCCTATCGCAATTTTTTAGGTTGATGAATACTCATTGAAAAAATGTCATCCGCAGCTTCTTTAACGATCTCTGAATACGTGGGGTGTGCTGCAACAGTGTCAATTAAACTGTGGATCGTTAATCCATTCTGAATAGCCATTGCTCCCTGTGTGATAATGTCTGATGCATGATCACCAACTATATGCATTCCAAGTATCTTAGCTGTTTTGTCTTCAACTATGAGCTTTATTTCACCTTCTATCTGTGAAAAGGCTTTTGCCTTGCCTGAAGCCCTGTAGGGAAACCTACCTATCTTTATATTAAAGCCATTCTCTATAGCTTTTTGTTCTGAAAAACCAACGCTTGCAGCCTCTGGTGTTGAGTATATTACTGATGGTATGGCATTGTAGTTTATTGTTTGTTTTTTGCCTTCCAATAAATTGGCAACAGCTGTGATCCCTTCTTTGTAAGCCACATGTGCAAGCATCTTTCCACCAATCACATCTCCGCAGGCATAGATCCTGTCTGCGGTTGTTTTCAAAAATTCATTTACCAGTATCTGCTTTCTTTCACCTGTTTTAACACCTGTATTTTCAAGCCCTAACCTTTCTGTGTTTACCCTGCGTCCAGCTGCTATAAGCACCATGTCACCATGTATTACCTCGCCTGTATCAAGGTGAACATCTATCCCCTGATTATGAGTTTCAGCTTTCGTGATCTTCACATTTGTTTTTATCTTGATCCCGTGTTTTTTCAGGCTTCTTGTTATCAAGTTTACTGTATCCCTGTCTTCTGTTAACAGGATGCCTGGCATAACCTCCAGTATGGTTATGTCCACACCCATACTAACAAAGATGAACGCAAATTCTATACCGATTACACCTGCCCCTATTATTATAAGTTTCTTTGGCAAAGTATCAATATCCAGTATCTCATCACTTGTAAGTACAAATTTGCCATCTGGTTTTAGCTGAGGCACATCTGCAGGTAATGAGCCTGTGCATATAATAAAACTGTCTGATTCTATAAACTCTTCTTTCCCATCATCGTTTGTAAGCCTTAACCTGTTCTGTGATACAAACGAAGCAAATGCCCTTTTAAATACAACTCCATAAGACTTAAAAAGAAATTCTATTCCTCTTACAAGTTCATCAACAATTCTATTCTTGCGCTGAACAATAACCTTTATATCAGGATTTATCTGAATGTTGCCTTTCAATCCAAAATCCTCTAAATGTTTTACACGCATGAGCAGATCCGATGTAGCTTTAAAGGCTTTTGTTGGAATGCATCCTTTGTTCAGGCATGTTCCACCTATGCCAGATTTATCCACGACAAGTACCTTTGCACCAAGCTGAGACGCACGTATAGCAGCGGTATAACCACCTATACCTGCCCCAATAACCACAACGTTGAAAGAATAAGCTACATTCATGTTTTTCAAGGTAGCAATCATAAAAAAAATTTGTCAATAAAAACTTGTATACAAGTGTAGACTCATCTAACTGAATATCAACTGGGTTGACAAATGCATTTATTCTTGAGTAACATACCCCGTATTATGTATGTCCAGGATATAATATTCAGACTGAATAAATTCTGGGGAAAATTAGGGTGCGTTATAGATCAACCTTATGATATTGAGGTTGGTGCTGGCACATTCCATCCTTCAACGTTTTTGAGAACGCTTGATGAAGCACCATGGGCATGTGCGTATGTCCAACCCTCAAGAAGGCCCACTGATGGCAGGTATGGTGAAAACCCCAATAGACTTCAGCGATACTTCCAGTATCAGGTTATTATAAAGCCTTCGCCGGATGATATTCAAAATATGTATCTTAAAAGTCTTGAGGCTCTTGGTATAAAGGTTAAGATGCATGATATCAGGTTTGTTGAGGATGATTGGGAGTCACCTACACTTGGTGCATGGGGATTGGGATGGGAGGTGTGGCTTGATGGCATGGAGATCACACAGTTCACATACTTCCAGCAGGTGGGCGGTATTGATCTTACAGACATACCTGTGGAGATCACATACGGTATTGAACGCATAGCAATGTACCTGCAGGAAATGGGGAATGTATTTGATCTACAATGGAATCGTAGTGTTAAATATGGAGATCTGTTTAAAGAGAATGAAAGACAGCAATCTGTTTATAACTTTGAATCTGCAAATGTAAACAGGCTGATTACGCTGTTCAATGAGTATGAGAAGGAAGGCTTGAGGCTCATCAGTGAAGGTCTGTTCATACCAGCATACGATTGCACATTGAAATGCTCTCATATCTTTAATCTGCTTGATGCAAGAAGGGCTATTTCAGTTGCACAGAGGGCTCAATACATTGGCAGGGTAAGGGCAATGGCAAAGGCTATTGCACAAAGATATAGAGAAAATAAAGGTCAGGGCTTAAAGGACTGATTATGTCAGAATTGTTTGTAGAGATTGGTGTTGAAGAGATACCTGTTAAAGAGAGCCAGGTTGCTACTGCGTATCTTTCAGATAACATAAAGCAGTTGATTGAATCAGAGCGCATATACTTTGAAGGCATAGAGACCTTTTCCACACCAAGACGATTGGCTTTACACATCAAAAATGTTGCAGATAAAGGTGAGCCAGGCAAGATTGTGTATGTTGGTCCAAAGAAGGCAGCTGCCTTTGATAGCAATGGCAATCCCACACAGGCTTTGATAGGTTTTGCCCGTTCAAAGGGTGTGGATATAAAGGATATAAAGGTGGTGAAGCTTGAAAAGGGTGAGTTTGTTCAGGCTGAGGTTAAAAAACCCGGCACATTAACAAAGGCTCTGATAAAAGACAGAATTAAGGATCTTATTCTTAAAATACCATTCAGTAAAACCATGCGATGGGACAATACAGGTATTAGATTCATCAGACCTATAAGATGGCTTATTGTTTTATATAATAATAGGGTCATTCCTGTTTCAATAGGCAATATAAAGGCTCAAGCTTATACGTATGGATTAAGAATAGGCAATAAAAACAAAAAGAGGATCACGGGTTTTGACACCTGGCTAAAGGTTTTGAAAGAGCAGGGGATCACACCTGATGTGAACAATAGGAAAAGGATGATCATGGAACAATCGCAGAATTTAGCAGAAAAATTAAACGGTCAGCCTCTGTATGATGTGGGATTGCTTGATACAATAACAAACCTTGTAGAATCACCTGTACCCATTGTGGGCAGCTTTGATAGGCGATTCATGAACCTGCCCCAGGAAGTAATTATGAGTGTCATGAAAACCCATCAGAAATACATACCTGTTGTGGATAAAACGCTTGCACTTTTGCCTTATTTCATAGGTATAAGTAACAATCCTTATGCTGACAATGATGTTATAGAAAAGGGGTATGAGCGTGTGTTACATGCAAGGCTTGAGGATGCTGAATTTTATTATCATCAGGATATAAAACAGCCACTGGATGCTTATGTTGAACTATTAAAGGGTATGATATTTTATCCTGCACTTGGAACACTTTACGACAAAACACATCGTATTATTCAAATAGCTTCATTCCTGTGTAATGAGATAGGACTGAATGAGACGCAACGCAATATAACGCTTAGAGCAGCAAACCTTTGTAAGGCTGACCTTTCAACGCGTCTTGTATCTGAATTCCCTGAGCTTCAGGGCATTGTTGGCAAACATTATGTAATGTTGAAGGATCCCTCATCAAAGCCTGTTGCGGATGCTATCTTCGAGCATAATAATAAGGAAACACCTCAAACCCTGCCAGGGGCTATTGTTTCTATAGCAGACAGAATAGACACACTTGTAGGGTTTTTCAGTATAGGTGAGGTTCCAACAGGCACACAGGATCCTTACGGATTAAGGCGTGCTGCAATAGGTATTATCAATGCTATTATTGAAAAGAGCATAGAATTGGATATAAAACGCCTTATAAAAGCAGGTATGGATCAATACCAGAATATAAAGGATAAGGATAACCTATCAAGACAGATATTGGATTATTTATACACCAGGTTTGAGGTGATATTGAGAGAGCGATATGCTGGTGAAACATCTGAATCAGTGTTAACAAAAGAACCCAGCCCTGTAAATAAACTTATCAGTGCAGTGCTTGCAACAAAGCCAGCAAACCTGCTTGATGCAATAGCCCGAATAGATGCTTTAAAGGATATTGTATTCAAACCGGATTTTGAACCAGTGCTGCTTGCGTTTAAAAGGGTATTGAATATATCAAAAAATCATTTTAATAAGGATGTAGATATGGATTTACTTGTGGAGACGCCAGAAAAAGATTTATATAACAGGTACTTAGAAATAAGACCACAGGTCTTAACATTACTTGCAAAAAGGGATTACAAAGGTTATATTGATGCAATTCGCGTGCTTGTAGAGCCTATAAATACATTTTTTGATAAGGTACTTGTAATGGCAGAGGATGAAAAGGTAAGGAATAACAGATTAAATCTACTTGCAAATATTAAAAATCTTGTTATGGAGATTTTAGACATAAATAAAATACTGTAGGGGGTTTTTTATGGCACAGAAAATAAAGCGTATATACTTCTTTGCTAAAGGAAAGGCTGATGGCAATGGTGAGATGAAGGACCTGCTTGGTGGTAAGGGAGCAGGACTTGCTGAGATGACAAGGGCTGGTATACCTGTTCCACCAGGTTTTACCATTCCAACCACTGTATGTATCGAGTATTTCAAAAAGGGCATGAAGCTCCCCTCTGATCTGAAAGAGGAGGTTAAAAGGGCAATAAAGAGGTTAGAAACTGTTACAGGTAAAGGGTTTGGCAAAAAGGATAATCCTTTACTTGTATCCGTTCGTTCTGGTGCGAAGTTCTCCATGCCAGGAATGATGGACACTATTCTTAACCTCGGGCTCAATGATCAAACGGTTGTTGGATTGGCAGAGAAAACAGGTAATCAGAGATTTGCGTACGATAGCTATAGAAGATTTATCTATATGTTTGGCGATGTGGTTCTGGGTATGGGCAAAAAGGTATTTGAAGACATCTTTGAGGGATACAAAAAGAAGTTCAATGCAAAGGATGATACATCAGTACCACCAACTGCATTGAAGTCTGTTGTAGAGGATTTTAAGAGCATTATAAAATCAAAGGCAAAGATCGAATTTCCACAGGATCCCTATCAACAACTATTTATGGCGATAGAGGCTGTCTTCAAGTCCTGGAATAATGAAAGGGCAATATATTATAGAAAACAGAACAATATACCAGAAAACCTTGGCACTGCAGTTAACGTGCAAACAATGGTGTTTGGTAACACAGGTGAGAAATCAGCAACAGGTGTAGGTTTTACACGTAACCCTGCTACAGGTGAGAAGATGTTTTATGGAGAATATCTTACGAATGCTCAGGGTGAGGATGTTGTTGCTGGTATAAGAACACCAAAGCCCATCTCAGAACTTGAAAAAGAGATGCCTGCTGTTTTTAAACAACTCAAAGATATTACAACAAGGCTTGAGAAACATTACAGGGATGTTCAGGATTTTGAGTTTACCATAGAAAATGAGAAACTATACATGCTTCAGACAAGAACAGGTAAACGAACACCACAGGCAGCACTTAAGATAGCAGTAGATCTTGTAAAAGAAAAGCTTATAACAAAGGAAGAGGCAATAAAAAGAATAGAACCGGATAAACTTGAACAATTACTCCATCCAGTTTTCGATCCCAAAGCAAAATATGAGGTTATTGCAAAAGGACTTGCAGCATCCCCTGGTGCAGCCTCTGGCATGATTGTACTTGATGCAAACAAAGCAGTGGAATGGGCTCAAAAGGGGGAACCTGTGATCCTTTTGAGAGAGGAAACATCCCCGGATGATATTCATGGTATGGATGCATCTAAAGGAATTCTGACAAGAAGAGGCGGCATGACATCCCATGCTGCAGTCGTGGCAAGGCAGTATGGAAAGCCAGCTGTGGTTGGATGTGAGGTGCTGGAGATAGATGAGAAGACACGCTCTGTTAAGGTGGGAGATAAACTGTTAAAAGAGGGTGATTACATATCCATCAATGGCACAACAGGTGATGTAATATTGGGTAAGGTTCCTTTTGTGGACCCTGATCTAACCGGCGACTTCAAGACCATCATGACATGGGCTGACAATATCAGAAGACTTGGTGTACGAGCAAATGCTGATACACCAAGGGATGCTAACAGGGCAAGGGCATTTGGTGCAGAGGGTATTGGTTTGTGCAGAACAGAACATATGTTTTTTGCAGAGGACAGGATAGGCATCATGCAGAGTATGATCCTCGCAGAAACAAGAGAGGAAAGACTTAAATACCTTGATATGCTTCTTAACATGCAAAGACAGGACTTCATAGGCATATTAAAGGAAATGCAGGGCATGCCAGTAACAATAAGGTTGTTAGATCCACCTCTCCATGAGTTTCTCCCAAAGAGGGAAGAGTTGATGGTTGAGATAACAAAGTTAGAGCTTCAGGGTGGCAATGAGGCTTTATTGGCAGAAAAGAAAAAGCTCCTTGCAAGGGTAGAAGAACTGCATGAGTTTAATCCAATGCTTGGTTTAAGGGGTGCAAGGCTTGGTATTATAATGCCTGATATAACAAGGATGCAGGTCAGGGCAATAATAGAGGCTGCGTGTGAGCTTACTGCTCAGGGTATAAAGGTTTATCCTGAGATTATGTTACCTGTTATTGGTATGGTTGAAGAGATGCATGCACAGAAGGAGATTGTTTTACAAACAGCCAACGAAGTGATGAAGGAGAAGAAAAGAAAGATCAAATTCATGGTGGGCACCATGATAGAACTACCAAGGGCAGCAATAACAGCAGATGAGATTGCAAAAGAGGCAGAATTCTTCTCGTTTGGTACAAACGATCTCACGCAGACCACATATGGCTTTTCAAGAGACGATGCAGGAAAATTTATAAACTTCTACAGATCGTACTCTGAACATTGCCCGGTATGCGGTGGGAAATTGAACAAAGATGGAGTTTGTGAGGTCTGTGGTTATCACGTCACTGTAAAACCACAGAATATTCTGGCATTTGATCCATTCGCTACAATTGATGTAAAGGGTGTTGGTGAGCTTGTAAGAATTGCTGTTGAAAAGGGGAGAAAAACAAGACCTGATATAAAGCTTGGTATATGTGGTGAACATGGAGGTGATCCTCAAACCATACATTTCTGCAACAGTATAGGTTTAACATACGTCAGCTGTTCTCCCTATAGAATACCTGTAGCAAGACTTGCTGCAGCACAGGCAGCATTATCCATGAACCAGAAGAAGCAGAAAAAATGATTGCACCTGAATAAGGAGGAGTTTGACATACACGTTAAACTTCAGTAAAACAAATTTTATGAGAAAACACATAAAGTATATAGTACTGGCTGGTTTGTTTTTGCTTTCCGGGTGTATAAATGTGAAAGAAAATATTGTACTTAAACTCAATGGCTCTGGCAGTATGCATCTTGCCTATTATATACCAGAGGCGCTCATGAGGGATCAGAACAGTCTACGTAATGCAATGGTTCAAACAGGTATCACATTCCCATTAACAACAAAGGAATTTAATGATCAGTTTGCAGGGCTACATGGGGTAAAGGTTAAAGGTGTTAAGACATTCAATGAAAAGGGTTACTATATTGTAGAAGGAAAGGTGGAATTTGATAATATCAACAACGTGCAGATGCACAATATGCATTTCAGCCTTAAGAAAACAGATGGTAACAATGAATTGGTAATATCTTTGATCAACTCCATGAATAAAGCACAATCAGCAAATGCAAAACCAGGTACAGGTTATGAGAATATACTTAAAGGTTCTCTCACAAACTATGGTATAAAATTTGATGTAAATTTCCCAACGCATGTTATTTCTGCAAATGGCAATATAGATGGCAGGGATGTTAAATGGGATGTACCAATGAATGTATTCCTGAAGAGTCAGGCAAAGGAAATGGAATTAAGGGCAGTTTATAGTGGTCATCCTACATTATGGGATAGAATAAAGGATTTTTTTAGATAATGAAAGCGCTTATACTCAGTGGTGGAAAGGGAACACGCTTAAGGCCCATTACCCATACAAGTGCAAAACAGCTTATACCGGTAGCCAATAAACCTATACTGTTTTATGCAATAGAGGCTATAAGGGATGCTGGTATAACAGACATTGGTATAGTTGTTGGAGATACAGCAGAAGAGGTAAAGAATGCTGTAGCTGATGGTAAGAAGTTCGGGGTAAAGGTTACATATATTAAACAGGACGAACCATTAGGGCTTGCCCATGCTGTGCTTATATCAAGGGATTATCTTAAGGACGATGAATTTGTCATGTATCTTGGCGATAACCTCATAAAGAATGGTATTGCAAATCTTGTGGAACAATTCAAGCAATTGGCTCCAAATTCTCAGATACTGCTTGCCCATGTGAAAGACCCAACACAGTTTGGTGTGGCAGAACTGAAAGATTCAAAGGTAATAAGACTTGAGGAGAAACCAAAACATCCCAAAAGTGATCTTGCACTGGTCGGTGTTTACATGTTTGATAAAAATATACATACAGCAGTCAGAGCAATAAAGCCATCAAGAAGAGGCGAGCTTGAAATCACAGATGCCATACAATGGCTCATAGACAACAACTTTAAGGTATTGCCACACATAGTAACAGGATGGTGGAAGGATACTGGTAAGCTTGAAGATATGCTTGAGGCAAACAGAATGATGCTGGATATGTGCGAGATGGATATAAGAGGAGAGGTAGATGAGCATTCCCGTGTAGAGTTCAAGGTTGTGATAGAAAAGGGGGCTGTTGTTAAGAACTCTACTGTGCGTGGACCAGCAGCAATAGGCGCGGGTGCGAAGATCATAAATTCGTACATTGGACCATTCACATCTATATCTGCAGGAACCCGGGTAATAAACAGTGAGATTGAACATAGTATAATACTTGAGAACTGTATTATAGAGGACGTTGGAATAAAGATAGAGGATAGCCTTATCGGAAGGAATGTTGAGGTAAGAAGGCTTAATGAGAAACCAAAGGTCTACAGGTTGTTGCTTGGTGATAACAGTAAAGTGGGGCTGCCTTAATTAAGTTAATGGAGGATAAAATGATAGATGGTGTTAAGGTTAAGAATCTGAGGGTAATATGCGATGAGAGAGGAAGATTAATGGAGATCCTGCGCTCTGATGATGACATATTTATAAAGTTTGGTCAGGTTTATATGACCACTGCTTACCCTGGCGTTGTAAAGGCATGGCATTATCACAAACATCAGACAGATAATATGACAGTTGTTAAAGGAATGATGAAGATAGTACTCTATGATGATAGAGAGGGTTCTAAAACAAGGGGAGAGGTGAACCAGTTTTTTGTTGGAGAGCATAATCCTGTACTTATTGTTATACCTGAGATGGTTTACCATGGCTTCAAGTGTATAAGTGAAACAGAGGCAATAGTTATTAACATACCAACAAACGTTTACAACTACAAACAGCCTGATGAATACAGAATTGATCCGCACAACAACAACATACCTTATGATTGGTCAAGAAAAGATGGATAAACAGGCTAAAGGCTTTTATTTTGGGGGATTAAACAAATGAGGATACTTGTTACCGGTGGTGCCGGGTTCATAGGATCAAATTTTATCCTTTATATGTTAGAACACCATCCTGATTATGATATTATCAACCTTGATAAGCTTACATACGCTGGTAATCTTGAAAACCTTAAATCCGTTGACACCAACAGACATTACACCTTTGTAAAGGGTGATATTGCAGATGCTGGACTTGTTACAGAGATTATGCAAAAGGGTATAGATGCAATCGTAAACTTTGCAGCTGAATCACATGTAGATAGAAGTATCCTTGAACCAGCATCGTTTATTAAAACAAACGTGCTTGGCACACAGGTTTTGCTGGATGTGGCAAGAGAAAAGCATGTTTCAAGGTTTATTCAAATCTCCACGGATGAGGTTTATGGCTCTCTTGGAGAGACAGGAAAATTTACAGAAACAACATGTTTACATCCGAATAGTCCTTATTCTGCAAGTAAGGCATCTGCTGATATGATTGCACTCGCATATTATAAAACCTTTAATGTTCCTGTTATAGTAACAAGAACATCCAATAATTATGGTCCATATCAATTCCCTGAAAAGCTTCTGCCACTTGCTATAACAAATCTGCTCGAGGATAAACCTGTTCCAATATACGGAGATGGTTTGAATGTGAGGGATTGGATATACGTGGCTGATAACGCCCGGGCAATTGATCTTGTTTTGCACAGAGGTAATATAGGCGAGGTTTACAATATAGGCGCTGGTAATGAGAGCACAAACATCTCACTGATAAAACATCTTTTGAAGCTCATGAATAAACCAGAGTCATTGATAATATACGTAAAAGATAGGCCAGGTCATGATAGAAGATACGCAATTGATGCTTCGAAGATCATGAACACACTTGGCTGGAAGCCCAGTGTTGCTCTTGAAGAGGGGTTAAGGTTAACAATAGACTGGTATGTGAACAACAGAGATTGGTGGACAAGGATCAAATCCGGAGAGTATTTAGAATACTACGAAAAGAATTATCTGCCCAAAGGCTTGAAGATCTGATTATTTTATTTCTGTGCCCACGCCTTCGCGTGTGAATATCTCAAGCAGTACAGCATGGGGAATCCTGCCATCAATAATATGACACTTTTTCACGCCATGTTTTATCGCCTCGACTGCATATCTCACCTTTGGAATCATACCACCCTTTATCGTGCCTGCACTTATAAGCTGTTCGACCTCGTTTGAATTGATTGCTGGCAGTAACTTTCCTTCGCTGTCAAGCACACCATCAACATCCGTGAGCATGATGAGCTTTTCTGCTTTTAACGATGAGGCAATCCTTGCTGCTGCGACATCTGCATTAACATTGAAAGCAAGTCCATCATCGCCAACAGCAACAGGTGCTACAACTGGAATAAAATGGTTTTGCTCAAGGGTTCTTATGATCTTGGTATCAGCCCTTACTATATCTCCTGTTCTTCCCATATCAAGGATATCGCCATTTTTACCATCCTTCATCTCTACCATCTTTGCCATCAGAAGTTTACCATCCTTTCCACTTATGCCAACAGCCCTGCCACCAAGATGGTTGATCAAACCCACAATCTCCTTGTTGATCTTACCAACAAGGACCATCTCCACAACCTCCATTGTTTTCTCGTCTGTTACACGTAACCCATCAATGAATTTACTCTCCTTGCCCAATTGTTTTAACAGATCGTCTATCTGTGGTCCACCGCCGTGCACAACAACCGGCTTTATACCTATGTACCAGAGAAGTATGATGTCCCTTGCAAAGTTGTTTTTCAGTTCCTCATCAAGCATTGCATGCCCACCGAACTTGAACACAAAGGTTTTTCCGTAGAAGTTTTTGATATACGGTAATGCCTCTACAAGGACAGATGCCTTTTGTATGTATTCTTTCATGTTTATAAAATATACTTGCTCAGATCCTCATTTTTGAGGATTGGATTTAGTTTCTCTTCAACGTACTTCTCATCAATTACCACCTTTGTGCCTCTGTACTTTGAAGTATCAAACGAGATATCCTCCAGCAATCTTTCCATCACAGTGTGCAATCTTCTTGCGCCTATATTTTCCATCCTTTCGTTACTTATACTTGCTATTTCCGCGATCTTTTCAATGGCTTCCTTTGTGTAAACGAGCTCAACATTTTCAGTTTTCATCATCTCTATGTATTGTTTTGTGAGGGCATTATCCGGTTCTGTCAATATTCTTACGAAGTCCTCTTTTGTAAGGGGCTCGAGCTCCACTCTGATTGGGAATCTACCCTGCAGTTCAGGAATAAGGTCAGATGGTTTGCTAACGTGAAATGCACCAGCAGCTATGAACAGCATATGGTCTGTCCTAACCATACCGTACTTTGTCATAACGGTTGTGCCTTCCACGAGTGGTAGTAGATCCCTTTGCACACCTTCTCTTGAAACATCCGGTCCATAACCGGATTCCCTGCTTGCAATCTTGTCTATTTCATCAATAAACACTATGCCTGACTCTTCAACCCTTTTGATCGCGGTTCTTACAACCTTATCCATATCAACAAGCTTTTCCAATTCCTGTTGCATGATGATCTCTCTTGCCTCTGTGATCTTGATCTTTTTTCTCTTTGTTTTTTTAGGCATTATATTTTCGAGCATCTCTCTTAAATTAAACTCCATCTCATCTGTACCCATACCGGAAAAAACCTCTATAACAGGCATGGGCATGTACTGAATATCCATTTCAACATACCTGTTATCAAATTTCCCTTCTCTAAGCATGGCTCTGAATTTCTCTCTTGTACTTTTTGCATCTTCTACTACTTCAAGTATCTTTGGCTCTGTTTCCTGTTTGTTATTGTTTGGTTTTTTCTTTATTGGTAACAGGAGGTCAAGTAGTCTTTCCTCTGTTAGTTCTTCTGCCTTTGGCAACAATTTTTCTTCTTCTTCCTCCCTGACCATCTTTACTGCAATCTCTACAATATCCCTTATTATGGATTCCACATCCCTTCCAACGTAGCCCACCTCTGTGTACTTTGATGCTTCCACTTTTATAAATGGTGCCTGGGCAAGTTTGGCTAACCTTCTTGCGATCTCTGTTTTGCCAACACCTGTTGGGCCTATCATGATTATGTTTTTCGGTGCAATCTCATCCCGGATCTCCTCAGGCACATGCTGTCTTCTCCATCTGTTGCGAAGTGCTATGGCTACCATCTTCTTTGCCTCTTTTTGACCAACAATGTATCTGTCAAGCTCCTGAACTATTGTTACTGGTTGTAATGTATCTGCCAAACTAAGCTGTTCAGGCTTGTCTGTTTCAACTGTCGCGTTTCTTATCTTTCTCATTATGTTTACCCCTTTAATAAATTATAACTCTTCTATAATAAGGTTGCTATTGGTGTAAATACATATTTCTGATGCGATCTTCAGGGCATTCTCTGCTATTGCCCGTGCATCAAGATCCGTAAATCTGATCATGGCTCGTGCTGCGGATAATGCATAGCTTCCTCCAGAACCTATTGCAATAATATTATCATCCGGTTCTATCACATCTCCTGTTCCTGAAAGCAGCAGTGATGTTGTTTTATCTGAAACAATCAGCAAAGCCTCCAATCTTCTCAGGATTTTATCAGTTCTCCAATCTTTTGCGAGTTGTACAGCAGCCTTCATCAGGTTTCCCCTGAATTCTTCTAACTTGCTTTCAAATCTGCTGAAGAGTGTAAATGCGTCAGCAGTCGAGCCAGCAAAGCCAACAAGCACTGTATCATTATAAAGCCTTCTTACCTTTTTTGCAGTGTGTTTCATTATAGTATCACCCATTGTTACCTGGCCATCACCTGCCATAACCACCTTGCCATTGTGTCTCACACTGATAATTGTAGTTCCCTTAAACATAAGCTCTCCTTTATGCCTTATATCTTTGCAAGTGGATTATTGTTTATTTTTCCTGTGTGCCCTTGGATGTGCATTGTCATAGACCTTCATCAATCTGTCCATACTTGTATGGGTGTAAATCTGTGTTGTAGAAATACTTGAATGCCCAAGCAATTCCTGTATAAACCTCAGATCCGCACCAGCATCAAGTAGATGTGTTGCAAATGTATGCCTTAACGCGTGCGGACTTATATGCTTGTTTATACCTGACTTTAACATGTATTTTCTCACTATCATTCCTACAGCCCTTCGTGTAATGCGCTTCCCATACTTATTAAGGAATACAGCAGAGGTGTCTGGCTTATTATTTAAGAAATATGCTCTTTCATGAAGATAGAGCTTTATCACATCAATAGCCTTCCTGTTAATAGGAATAACACGTTCCTTATTCCCTTTTCCCTTAACCTTTATATATCCTATATTAATGTCAATATTCTCAATATCCAGTCCCACAAGTTCAGAAACACGTACACCGCTTGCATAGAATAACTCTAATATTGCTCTATCCCGCAAGGATAGAAACTTATCAATCTCTGGTTGTTCTATAAGGGTAAAAGCCTCATCAACATTTAAAAACTTTGGTAGTATCTTATCCTTTCTGGGAATTGCTATTAGATCTGCAGGGTTCATCTCTACAATGTGTTCCCTGAGCAGGTATTTATAAAACGTCTTCAACGCAGCAAGCTTTCTTCCGACAGTAGTTTTTTTATCCGTTTTTAAGATTGAAGATATAAAGCTTCTGATCTCCAGCACACCCACGGTTTCAATGGTCTTATCCGGATGCACTTTTGCTAAAAATGTTAAAAATTGCTGAAGATCAGAAACATACGCATCTATGGTGTTTCTGGATGCACCCTTTTCCACACCAAGATAGGTTTTAAAAGTCTCGATATAATCCATTTCTTATTAATCCTAACACATCGTTTTAGCATTTTCAATGCATGATAAATTTGTTAACCCGAAAAATGCAATAGGAAAGTTTGCTCATTCGTTCAACCCTGCGATCCACCTAAGATACAAAGACTTT
>JBMFUY010000029.1:0-18292 GCA_049966275.1 bacterium | reverse complement strand
AAAAGTCTTTGTATCTTAGGTGGATCGCAGGGTTGAACGAATGAGCAAACTTTCCTATTGCATTTTTCGGGTTAACCAACCGATATACAGTAAAGTGTCTATAAATGTACCTGATTATAAAAATTGCAAAAATTCCCATACTGACAAAAACAAATATATCACCATGAACTGTATAAAATGTTTTTTCTTTTAACAGGGCAACCCTGTAGTCTATAAAACCGGGTACAAACAGTTTGGTGGATTTCATGATCTCACCGGTAGGAGATATAACAGCTGTTATCCCTGTGTTTGCTGCCCTTACAACAAATCTATTATTTTCAACAGCTCTAAACGTCGCCATTGAGAGATGCTGGTAAGGCGCTGATGTGTCACCAAACCAGGCATCATCAGTAATTGTAACAAGCAAATTAGCCCCATCCCTGACATCATGTGCAGAGAGCTGCGGGAATATGATCTCATAGCAGATCAGTGTGCCGATCCTGACATTCTGAAATTCAAGCAGGTTATATTGCCTTCCCGGTGTAAAATCACCTATACCTTCTGTAAGCTTCCTCAAGAAAAAGAATATATGCTTGAGCGGCAGGTATTCACCAAAGGGAACAAGATGTCTTTTATCATAACGACCTATTACAGAACCATCAGGTGAAAGCATAAATGCACTGTTATAGTAATTGATTCCATTTTTTGTATAATCAAAAGCAGGACTCCCAAACAACAAATAAACATTATGAGCTTTCACAAAACGTATCAATTGTTCACGATAATTGTATTCTGTCTGAAAGAAGAACGGCGTAGCAGTCTCAGGCCAGATAATAAGTTCAGGATGTGCGAGATTGTACGCCTGCTGTGAAAGTGAAAAGTAAGATGTCATGGTTTCATTCTGGTAAACCGGATCCCACTTATGATTTTGATCTATATTGCCCTGAATAAGTCCAACTGTGAGCACATCAGTGGCTTGTTTGATCTCCCTGTTTGTATTACTCAATGTTATGTCCCCATAAACAAATACACCTGTGATAAGCAGAACAACAATGATTGTTTTTGCAAACATCATGGGATACTGTTTTGTTCTTACACTCTCAACATTATACCACCATACAATTAATTCATACACAATCACATTGAACAGCATGATCAAAAACGACACCCCATACACAGATGTCCATCTTGCTATCTGAATCAATGACAGATTTTTATACTGTGAATAACCAAGCAGTTCCCATGGAAACCCGGAGAAAAGAAATGTTCGGATGTATTCTAAAATAACCCAGATGACAGGGATAAAGATCAATTCTCCTGCTCTGGAATCGTTCATAAAAACCTTTATCAATAAGGTAAAAGGTCCCCAGTACAGGGCACTCAAAATGGATGCAAGAAGAAAAAGTCCAAAAATGCTAACAATCAGATTTATATTTCCATACCTGTGCATGGCTACTACAACCCAGTACAGCAGGATTATGTTTGCAATAAAGCCAGATATAAATCCGTAGAAATATGCCCTTAAAACAGGCCTCTTACCATTTATGGTTTTTATTGAAAACAGAAGTGGAACATACGATACCCAGGCAAGGATTGCATATCCATACTTTGGAAAACTAAATCCAGCTAACAAGCCTGAGATGATAGATAGCAATAAACCCACTGCTATACCTTCTTACCCGTAGTTCTTCTGTCCTTAGCGTAAATCAACCTCATAAAGGAATCCTCCTTCCTTTTCATCCTTACATACTCATTATGGCTTAATGTATGATCATAACCCAGTAGATGAACATACCCATGAATAAACAACTCTATTAATCTTCTGATCAAGGGTATACCAGCTCCGGATGCCTCTCTTTCCGCAGTATCAACGGATATAATTATCTCTCCCAACGTTATCTTCCCATCCTCTGGATCCATTTGATCAAGCTCAAACGAAAGAACATTGGTGGGTCTATCACGATGTTTAAACCTCTTATTAATTTGCTGAATAGTTGTATCGTCAACAAACGCAACAAGAACTTTGTTATCTGTATCAAGTTTGGTAGCAAATCTTTTCAATTCAGTGGATACAGCCCTAAGGGATTTGTTATTTTTTTTGTATTGGAAGGATATTTGAATATCCATTTTTCTCAATCCGGGCTGTATCAAATTTAAAACCAGGATAATCGACCCTCTTATGAAATATAGCAGAAAGAACCTTGACAAAACTTTTCTTAATTGCATTAAGATCGCTCAAGGATAGTGTACATTCATCAAGCTGTCCTTCTTCAAACCTTGTATTTACAATCTTTTCCACCATGGCTTTTATTTTAGCTGGTGTTGGATCAGTTAATGTTCTTGAGGCAGCCTCCACTGCATCCGCAAGCATTACAATCCCTGCCTCTCTTGTTTGTGGCTTTGGACCGGGATAATGATATTCTTCCTCTCGAATATTGTTTCCATTCTTCTCTTTTGCCTTTTCATAAAAATATTTAACCAGGCTTGTGCCATGATGTTGCATTATGATATCCACAATTTTCTTTGGCAGTTTATTTGCCTTTGCGAGTTCTTTACCCTCTTTCACATGGGATATAATAATAAGACTGCTCATACTCGGAGACAACTTGTCATGCTTATTAGGCATATACTGCTGGTTTTCTATAAAATAGTCAGGCATCTTTATCTTACCAATATCATGGTAATATGAAGCCACCCTTGCAAGCAAAGGATTGGCATGGATTGATGATGCAGCTGCTTCAGCAAGAGTAGCTGTCATCATGCTGTGGTTATAGCTACCAGGTGCAGTTACAAACAACTCCTTTAAAAGAGGATTTTCAAGGTTTGCAAGTTCAAGTAATTTTATATCCGTTGCATAGTCGAATAAGTATTCAAATACAGGTGTTAAACCAATGACAAGTACAGCAGATGTAACTCCGCTAAAAAACGCCATAATAATATTCACCATAAACTGGCTCGCGGGTTGATTCCCCTGAATCAGCAAGAACATACTGACAAGCAACACATTGACCCCGGAAACGATTAAGCCTCCTTTAATAATTGAGGTTCGTTGCTCACACTTTGCCAGTGTATGCGCACCCAGTATACCACTTATTATATAGTACAGTACAATGAACAAATTGTTGGATACAGCCATTGCAGAGCTTAAACCAGCAACAATACTGAAGCCCACAGCTATCTCCGAGTTCAGAATAAGCCTTACAAGCATACCACCGAACGCAATAGGCGCGGCGTAATAATACGCCTCCTGTGGAATATTAAAAGATGCAATCTCGCTGATGCTTGTCAACATTGTTGATAATTTTGCAATTACCACAGTTAATATCAGCACAATGGATAGGAATACTCCGTCTTTAAAGTTTATACTGAACTTCCTTATATTCTTCTGTGAAAACTCAAGTACAGAAAAGATCAGCACAAAAAAGATAATAGAATAAAACAGCACAAATACATACCAGTGTTTTGCAAGGGCACTATTCATTACAACCACTAACTTCGCATAGATATTTCTATCTATTCTTTCCCCCTCCCTTACAATAACCTCTCCCTTTTTTAAATGCATTATATATGGTTTTATGGAACTCTTTAATCGGGCCAGATTGTTCTCTGTTGCCTCGTTGTCAAAATTTACATCTGATACGACAAAGTTTTTTATAAAGTTGGTGAGCATTATATGATCTTCAATAGATAGGAATGGAAATGTTTCTGAAACGAAATTGAAAAGTATGTTTTTCGCATCCTCTGGATCTATGAAGCTATTTACATCCCGTATGTATAATTTTCCTATACCTGGTGTTATCAAAACCAACCCTGTACTCTGGACATCCTGAATGGATGCCACATTATCAACGATCTTATATCTGTCATAGAATCTCTGTATTATGTTGAGCAGTTTATCTTCGTATACTTTGCTAAAACCCCTCTTGTATAAGAACATTATGGTGTCCTGTGATATTGGTTTACCTAAAAGATGACCTGTTTGTTTGTTCAACATCTCTGTTATCTCTGTAACAGGCTTGTGTTCCTGATACATGGTTCTGCCAATACTAAATACGAGGACAAGGGCATTGTACATGCGAGGTTTTATAAATGGGTTGTATCTGAATATGGGTGGTTGCTGACTTAAGATCCTTTCTGTATTTTTCTCTGTGCCTATAACATCCACTGCCTCAATATCCTGAGGTGCATAGATGGTCTGTCTTGCAATATCTCCAACATGATAATGCTTGATACTGTTCATGGTGGTTGTGGGAGATATTATAAAGCTAAGTATAACACTGATTAACAAAACAAAAATAGATTTAACAAGATATGGTGACTTTCGTATAACCGGAAGTGCATTTTTAAATACACTGTACTTTTCTTTTGTAATGGCTTTTACAGTTGATAGTAGATTCATCTTATGGGGCTATTTTGATTTTTATCCTGATGTTTTTTATTCTCTTTGAGTTCGTATGCTTTGATTATATTTTGGATGAGTTTGTTTCGTACAATATCAACCTCAGAAAATCTTATAAACTTTATCCCCTCTATTCCGGATAGAATATCTATGCTTTCTACAAGCCCTGATTGCTTATCACGTGGCAGATCTATTTGGGTTATATCCCCTGTTACTACAGCACGAGAGCTAAAGCCTATTCTTGTTAAAAACATCTTCATCTGTTCAGATGTGGTGTTTTGTGCTTCATCAAGTATTATAAAGGAATCATTTAAGGTCCTTCCTCTCATGAATGCAAGAGGTGCAACCTCAATAACGCCTTTATATATCAGATCGTTTGCCCTGTCCTGGTCCATCATATCGTATAGAGCATCATAAAGTGGTCTGAGATATGGGGAGACCTTTTCATAAATATCACCCGGTAAAAAACCAAGCCTTTCGCCAGCCTCTATGGCTGGCCTTGTAAGAATAATCCTGTCTACCTCTTTACGAATGAGCATTATTAGAGCCATTGCCATTGCAAGGTATGTCTTGCCTGTACCAGCAGGTCCAATGGCTATAACAATATCATACTTTTTTATCGCCTCAAGGTACAGCTTCTGGTTAAGACTTTTAGGTATGATCTTTCTCTTCTTTAGATTTATAAATGAGTCATCAAGGAAGATTGTAGTAAGATTTACTGACTGATCCTCCTTAAGGATGTCTATAGCATTCATTACATCCTTTGGACCAACTGCATAACCTTTATCAACAACAGCGTAAAGCTCTGTTAGAAGCTTATTTACAAACTCAATGGATTCATTATCTCCATTGTAATTTACTACATTGCCCCTAACATTTAGCTTTAATCCAAGATTGTTTTCTATAACCTTGAGATTTTCGTTGTTTACGCCAAAGAGTATCCTTGCCAGGTCATTGGACTCAAATACCTTGGTTGCCTCTTTTATTTCCATAGTTACATTAATAACCTATTTAGCTATGTATTTTGGGACGATCAATATATACTTATTGTTCTCTACCCTATAATAGTATTCACTCCCATATGGAAATGTCAAATCCTTTGGCTTTAATATGTTTTTGTCAACCAATGCCTTAAGCGTCTGAGGATAACTACCGTACTCAAGCCTATAGATCTCTAATGCATTGGATAATTTTATATGCTGGTATTTACCTATATACTTCAACAAGTTACTGTATGTTATATCTATTTTTGTGCCATAGTAATTTAAAGGGTTTATCCTGGAGTAATAAAGAATTGTTATAAGTATAACAACATTGATGAGCAAAACAAGTGAGGCTCTTAAGGTATCACCAACCCTTGTTAATAAAGCTTTCTTACCTGAGAATTGATCTTCCACTGGTTTGGAAGCCAACACGATCCTTCCAGAATTCAGAAGATTGTTGATCTCAAGTATTACCTCATTTCTACTTAACAGACTGGCATAATAAATATCCTTAAGTGTTCTTTTACCATCAATAAGTTCAAGTACGATCTCCTGAGATGTTTTATTGGTTTCAGCGTACGTGTTCTTTCCTTCCGGGGTTATCTGAGTAGCTGATCGTTCCACCACGAATTCTTCTGTTGCCTCTTCTGGCTTTTTCTCCTGTTCCTTTTTGCCCTGCTGTATAGCTTCGCTCTGAGCTGAAGGGGTTTTTTTAAACACAGTATCGTCCGTGTACTTCCATCTGCTATGCATAACCTCATCTAAAATTCTTGAGGTTTCCATCAATATAAATTCTGTGTTCATGGGTTGAAAAAGTTCTCTATCATACTCAACTGTTTTTTGTTCAAACTCGTAAGTGCCTTCTTTAAAGGCATACATCCTGTGCAAAGATTCGTATGTTATAGCCAATAACAATCTTTTATACATATACAATGGAACAGCAAATCGTTTTGATATATCAATATACCGAACATCACCCCTTTTTATATCATCCATCAATACCTTGTACTGTCCTTTACTTATGAGCCCTGCTCTTTCAAGCCTTTCCACCACATAAGCAATGGGCATTTTTAATTCAGGCATTGCGATGACGATCATACCATTATCTATCCATACCTCAAACGCGTCTTTTTTTTCTTTACCCTGTATATAGAGCACCCCGCTAACCTGTTGAGAGGTAACCATCTGGATAATGGATATAACATCAAATGTTCCAATAGAACCCTTCAATACCATTTTGCCTCTACCCTGAAAGCTAACAGGATATTTATTGTATATACCATAATTAACAAAACAAGTACCGCAAGCTTAAGCACACTTATGTAAGGATTAAATACAGGGAAAATAGGGGATATAAATCCAAACGAGGTTATGTATTCTAAAACAAGATAACAGAAGATGGAGAGCAGAAGCATACCGCGTATGGTTTGTCCCCTGAAGATGTAACCACTGCCAGGGATCAACACAGAAGAAATAATATTTACCAGTCTCAATCTATCTTTCCATCTATAAGACCTTCGTGTTATTTCAGCCTTCTTACTGTTGTCTTTTACTTCGTTCTTTATATAGAATTTAAAGCAATCCGTACAGAGTTTATCTCTATATTCGTCATTTCTATTCAAAGGGTTGTATATCCTCCCACAGGCTCTACAACGAAGATGCCTTTTTACAAATCTTGAAAGTGCAGCAGCTATCATAAAAACAAACAGAACCCATAATCCAAAATATGGAAGATTGTGTGCTGAGGGCCACTTTATAAATCTACTAATAACCACATCGGCTAACCCAAGGGCAGTATGGCTATGAAGTGTATTTATAAACATGGTGTATGCAAGCTCCGCGGGTGTTGGAAGGGCATCAACAAATATCCTGTTTATGTTTGACTTCTCATATATAGAGGCATAATAACTGAACATCTCAGGGTTTATATTTTTTGCCATATCAAGTTCATTTGTTCCAGCAATATTCCCCTGTATTATATACAGTTGACCAAGATTGTATCTGGCAGGAAAAAAATCCTGGGCATATGCAAGTGCCTCTTTGTAACTGTTCTCTGCACCTGCAATATTCCCCATTGCATACTCAAGATTGCCCATGTCGCACATAACCTCTGGTTGATCACTGTATCCATTGTCTTTAAGATTTTTAAAATAGAATGAAGCCTCTGTAAATTTTCCTATCCGTTTATAATATACACCCATGTACAGATTACTGTACAGGTCTGATGGATTTTTGCTGGCATAAGCCTCAAGCCCATCTATATCCTGGGTGGAAATGTTCCCGTAATTGATGTCCATAATACCTGTAAACGGCTGTTCAACAGGCTTCAGTATGGTTGCAAATATCACGATCAGTATAAATATTAGTATGCCCATGAACACTATAAATCCAACACTGATAATACGTTCTGCTGTAGTTTGATAAAAAACTGTAATGAAGAGCCAGATAGTTATCAGCCATAAAATTCTCATTCCAAAAAGTAATGGAGATAAAACAATAACCAGAGAGAACAGTATAATAGCATACGTGGGTATATAATCCGGCAAAGATGCTCTTAAGGATGCGAATATCTGTGGTGAATACCTTATTATTAATATCAGGGAGAATATAAAAAATATTAATAGAACACTTAATATAATGTTGATAAGCCTGTTTGATATAAACCTGAGTATGTTGTAGGGATCACTGAAAAACAGATTAATAGCTTTAAACAATTCAGCGATCAATCCTTCGTTGATAGTCATTTTACTTTTAAGTGTATAGTATGAAGATTCAAAGTATGGATCCGGCAGAGAAGGGGATAGCATTGTTGCATACTTTAATAGTACCGGATTATGGCTATCTTTATATTCATTGAGTAAAACAAAACTATAAGGGTAAAGATCCTTGAACCCATTGTCGAGCTTCACGCGATTTAATTCCTGCATTGCTAATTTCATAGTTTCATCTGTATTACCTTTATTATCCCATATTCTGTACAGGTCTTCAGCAAAACCAGAAGAGGTTGTTGAAGTAACAGTTCCGGTAAATTCGGTATTTGTTGTATAGGTAATCTGCGGATATTTTTTCAACTCAATGGATGGTAGCACTCCCGTAGAGTTTGAGGCATTTGCTATGCCACATAAAATAAACAACAGAAAGGTTTGCACCACAAAAACAGATACATGCCTATATTTTAAAAACATATTTGTGGATCTTTATACCACTTATGTTTTTCTTCAGTCAACAACCACAGTAAAAAAATTTTTTACCATTGTATGTAGCTTAACAGAGGACCAGGGGTTAATACAATGTTTGTGTCCTCGTACATATCACCGTCAATAGTGTATTTCAATGGTGTATCAGCAAGGATTTCTATATGTTTGGCAAGCGTATCAATTATGTGTTTAAAGTCTGGTTCATGTCCAACATACAATTTTCTTAATCTTGCGATCACCTCAAACGCAGTAACTTTGCCTGCAAGCACATGGATCTTATCTGGCAATTCTTCTGCCCTGTATATTGCTCTAAAATTAAGCCCAATGTTTCTTATAGCAGAGGATACAAGAACCGAGTACTCTTTGAAATCAAGTTTTTTCCCATCTATTATAACCTTTGCAACAACAGGCTTGAACAATCTTTCTATGTAGTCTGTGGATAGAATAGCAGATGCAATAGCTTTATAAATGATCTGCAGAGCTTTAATTGGACCGGTTTTTCCGTCTTCATAATAGATATCCATTAGATTGGCAACAAACCCTATGCCAAACATAAATCCATACTTATCATTAATCTTTAATACCTTGGTGGTTCTTGTTTTAAAGGGTTTATTCTCTTTGTAATGGTCCACAAGTTTCCGTGTTATACCTGCAACAGAACCCTTTATGCCATAAAGTGCATTTGATACTGTGTTCATGGTTCCACCCCTTAGATGTGCTATGAGTGGCAAGCGTTCACCCTTATAAACCGTGATCAACCTTGTTATTATCTGGTGGTTAGTACCATCACCACCATTTATACCTATGACTTCATATCCATTCCTTTTGATCTCTTTTGCTACCTCAAGCAACTCATCGAGTGATGAAGGCACAAAAATAGTTCCGTATTTTCCAAGAATATCTTTTACCTTATCAGCGATATGCGGGCGTTTCATGTTCTTTTTTGATCTGGGGTTGTGAATTACAGCTATAACCTTCATATAGGTTGCTCCTTATATTTCGTTTGCATAGATATTATTTTATTGATACACACACTATATGAAAATTGGCAAGTTGTTAAGAGATAGGCTTGATAAAAAAACTGTAATAAAGGTACTTGTACTCATATCTATTTTCGCAATAGCCACAGTTGTTGTATACAATACACCTATCAAAAGGTACGCGGATCCTCATAAACTTAAAGAATTCTTTTTATCATTTGGTTACTGGGCACCATTGATGTTCATCCTTGCATTTGCTGTAAAGGCTATTATTCCATTCCCATCCTCTGTTTTTGCACTTGCAGCAGGGCTTGTTTTCGGTCCATTCTATGGAGCGATATATTCGATTATTGGTTCTGTAATAAGCGCTGGTATAGCTTATCAGTTATCCAGAAAACTTGGCAGGGATTTTGTTGTAAAAATACTTGGTAATAAGGCCAAAACCATTGATAGGTTAACCAATGTCCATGGGCTTGAGGTTGTTCTATTCTTTAGAATTGTGCCATCATTACCTTTTGATGTGTTTAATCTCGGGGCTGGATTGTCAAATATCACGTTTTCAGATTTCCTTATAGGCACTGCCATTGGTATGACCCCCTGGTCATTTGCATTGAGCTATCTTGGTGACAGGCTTGCAAACATGAAGTTGAATTTTATATCGTTACTCTCTTTTTTCCTTATAATTGCTATTTTTGCCCTGCCCATACTTATAAGAAAGTTCTCAAAAACACCACAGAATAAACACAAACACCAATAAATGCTCAATTTACTCTAAATTATCTATAGAGCGTCTTATTTCGTCTGGTATGGGTACAGCAGGTTGATCCTCTTTTACTGGTGCTGCCTTACCTGTAAGGATCCTGTACCAGTTTCTTATGCCATCAAGTGCTATAAGCAAAACAAGCACAAGCATTAATACTGTGAGAAAGATATTAACATGAGCTGATGTCGTGTTCTGTTTTATGTATATGTTGAATATATTCTCAAGTCCTGCAGTGAATGTAACAGCGAACATAAAAACAAATGGTATAAATGTGACCAGACCGTATATCTTTTTTGATGCACGATGAAGTATAAAGGTAGTACCTATTGTCAGAGCAATAACAGCAAGTAATTGGTTTGCAACACCAAACATGGGCCATATTGTGCTTATGCTTCCAAAGTAAAGCAGATACCCCCATGATATGGATATCACAGCACTTGTTATAATAACACCCGGTAGCCATGAGATCTCTTTTAGCTTTGGTATAATACTACCTGCTGATTCCTGTAGTATATACCTGCCAACCCTTGTACCTGCATCTATGGTTGTTAGGATAAACAGAGCTTCAAACATAATGGCAAAATGATACCAGTAAGACATGAGTGTCTTCAAACCAGGGATATTGCCGAAGATATATGCCATGCCGACTGCAAGTGATACAGCACCACCTGGTCTACCAACAACATTTTCTCCTACCAATCTTGAAAGCTCATTCATGTGAATTGTACTCAACCCAAGTTTTGAAAAAACTGCAGGGGCAGTGTTTATTGCAAAATAATCACCAGGAGGCAGAACACTTGCTGCTATCAATGCCATCAATGCTACAAACCCCTCTGTGATCATGGCTCCATAACCAATGAACCTTATATCCTTCTCATTCTTTAACATCTTTGGTGTTGTACCTGAACTTATAAGCGCATGAAAGCCTGATATAGCTCCGCATGCAATGGTTATAAACACATAGGGCCAGACTTTACCAGGTATTATTGGGCCACCTCCATGTATATAATTTGTTAAGGCAGGCATCTGGATATCAGGATGTGCAATAAATATACCTATTGCAAGTAATACAATAGTACCAAGTTTCATATATGTGCTGAGATAATCCCTTGGGGCAAGCAAAAGCCAGACAGGTAATACTGATGCTGTAAATCCATACACTGCAAGCATCACTGAGAGCTGGTGCCTTGAAAACATAAACCATGATGAAATGGACGATTGTTGAACAACCCTGCCCACTATCACACCAGCAAGAACAAGCACCACCCCGATAACACTTGCTTCTGCAATCTTATCCGGCCTTAAGCTTTTCATATACCAGCCAACAAGTAGGGCAACAGGTATTGTAAAACCTATTGTAAATGTTCCCCATGAACTTTCATTCATAGAATTCACCACAGCAATGGCAAGCCCTGCCAGAGCCGTGATAATGATAAACAATGTAGCCAGCGCAGTGGTGATCCCGCTGAGTCTCCCCATGTATCTTCTTGCAATGTTATGAAGAGCCTCTCCACCATTCCTGACAGAGGCAAATAGAACAACAGTATCATGCACAGCACCCGCAATAACAGAACCAAAGATGATCCACAACGTGCCTGGCAAAAAGCCAAATTGTGCAGCAAGCACAGGTCCTATCAATGGACCAGCACCTGCAATCGCTGCAAAATGATGCCCAAAAAGAACAAATCTATTGGTTGGGACAAAATCCTTTCCATCGTTCTTTGTGTATGCCGGGGTTTTCCGTGTTTCGTCGAAGCTTAACACCTTTGCTGTTATGAAAGCTGAATAGTATCTATATCCTATTGCAAAGACACCCAATCCAGCGAGCAAAAGATATATAGAGTTCATCTCTATCACCTCTGACCTTTAAATAAACTTTTCACATGAATTTTCAACAAAATCTATAAAGCCTCAATGTTATGCCTGTTAGAATAAAAGACCAATGGATAATTGAAGCGTAATAAGGCTAAGGTATGTTTTTTGCAGTATGACACCTTCATATTTAATAACAGGGCCAAAGAAAAAACTTGATGTCGCCATAACATCAATGCCAGCACCCACATTAAAGCCTATTCCAGCATCATCTGATGGTTTTGTTACACCAGAAGAAACAGATGGTGTTCCTGAGAAATTTGCATAATCAATATTTAAACCACCAGTTAAATACCCCTTTGATATACCGCTGTTAAGATACTGCTTTACTGCCATACCTATATATCCAAGATTTAGGGAAAGGTTGCTATCAATGGCATTTGTAAATCTATTGTATCCCAAAACAAAACCTATATTTGTCTCGTCGGATGTATCATATCCTATGCCTATATCCAGTTTTGGTCCATTGTTAAAATTGTACACTGAATTCTTCGTGTATATCGTAAAGCCAGGGTTTACTGTTAAAGAGATCTGCCCTTGATCACACCTGGCTTTCGCCGGTATAAACACACCTATAATGATAAGCAGTAATATAATCTTATGCTTCATGCTACCTCCTTTTATTATGAGAGTAATAGCAAATCATACAGAATTTGTCATTATGCTGCAGAGGTCTTAACATTTTGGACTGAACAGATTTACTCTCTTGAATTTGAAAACCTTTTGTCAGATTTTAGCGAAAGTCATGGTGGGCAATCCAGAGGACATTTCAAAATAACGTGAAGAGGCAAAGCATACCCCTTACCAATAAAGAAGGCTGTCCGACAATTTAAAAAGTATCGAGTTTGTCATTCTGAACATATTCGTTTCACTCAGTGTAAACTCCGTGAAGAATCCATCCTCTGTCACTCTGAGTCCTTCGCTTTATGTCATTCTGAAAGAAGTGAAGAATCTCTTTTTTTCGCTCAGGATAAATTCCGCGAAGAGACTCTGGCTTTAGATTCTTCGGCTATGCCGGAATGACGGGTATGCTGGTGTCATTGCAAGGAGTTGAAAACGGCGAAGCAATCTACCTTAGAAAGAGATTGCCCGGCCCGGCTTCGCTGTGTGCGGGCCCCCGGTTGCCCGTAATGGCATATCTCAATTCATTCGGTCCAATATGTCATGAACTCCTGCTTAACATTGACAGAAGAGTAAAATAATTGCTAAATGCATAGATAGGAGGTAAGCCATGGCAGATACTATAGTTATGATCCACGGGATGTGGGGAGGTAGCTGGTACTGGGAACGTTACAAAAAATTCTTTGAATCTAAAGGTTACACCTGTATAACCCCTGTTTTAAGGTATCATAATGTGGATCCTGAATCAAAACCTCCTGAGGAACTTGGTACAACAAGCTTACTTGATTATGCTGATGATCTTGAAAAGGTGATAAAGGAGCTACCAGCTAACCCCATACTTATGGGACACTCAATGGGTGGATTACTGTCACAGATGCTTGCCGGGAGAGGACTTGCAAAAGCAATAATTTTACTTACGCCAGCTTCTCCAGCGGGTATACTTGCATTAAGGCCATCGGTTATTAAAAGCTTCTGGAGTGGGATGATGAGATGGGGTTTCTGGCGTAAGCCCATGAAACAAACATTTGAAGAGGCAGTTTACTCTATGATGCACCTTTTACCCCCGGAAGAGCAAAAGAGTTCCTATAAAAGATTTGTGTACGAGTCCGGGCGCGCAGCATTTGAAATTGGTTTCTGGCTATTTGATAGAAAAAAAGCTGCCAGGGTAGATGAAAATAGGGTGAAATGCCCGGTACTTGTTATTGCAGGTAAAGAGGATAGAATTACCCCTGCATCTGTAGTTAAACGTGTTGCTGAAAAGTATGGATCAGTCTCAACATACAAAGAGTTTGAGCATCATGCGCACTGGGTTGTAGGTGAACCAGGCTGGGAAGATGTGGCAAACTATGTGTACGAATGGCTCAAGGAACACACTTAATATGGAAAGTTAAAATATCATAGACCATGGTCATTCTATTTTAAGCATTCTGGTTGTATTTATTTATGCTGGAACATTTATCCAAAAACAGGATCATCTTTATTACAGGGAAAGGCGGCGTTGGCAAAAGTATACTTTCTGCATCCATTGGTATAGCTTTTCATGAGGCTGGTTATAGACCTTTGCTTATAGAATTTTTTCCGGATAGAAGGATTGAACATATTTTTAACTTAAAGGCAGAGATATACAGGGTTACAGAGATAAAAAAAGACTTCATGTATATAAATATATCTTCTGATAAGGCTCTGGCTGAATATATAAAAAGACAACTGGTACTTGAGGTTTTATCGTCATTTGTCCTGAACACAAAATTCTATCGCCATTTTTCTGATACTGCCCCTGGTCTTAAAGAATTGGTAGCAGTGGGCAAAATCTACGATCTCGAAAAACAGAGAGATACCGAAGGAAACTATTTATACGATCCTATCATAGTTGATGCGCCACAACTGGGGAAATTTATTTCATTCATAAAAACCCCACAGACCATCATGAACATGTTCAAAATAGGTCCTGTAAAAAAAGAAGCAGAAAAGGTCAACAACCTTATAGCCTCAGGTAAAACATCCACAGTGGTTGTTACCACTGGTGACAGAATGGCAATATCAGAAGCACTGGAAGCCAGAAAAGAACTTACAGCAATGGGTTATCCGGTTTTAAAGTTGATCATTATTAATATGTCTTTATCCAGCAACATTTCTATCACTGATAAAAAATACTATGAAGACAGCTTAAATACGATCATTGATAATAAGGCTGTAAGGAGTGAATTGATGAACTCAATCGAAAAGTTTATTAAATATGTAACATTAGAAAAAAAGGCTATAGATGATTTA
Organism: bacterium; assembly: GCA_049966275.1. Lineage (GTDB taxonomy): Bacteria > JAMCPX01 > JAMCPX01 > JAMCPX01 > JAMCPX01 > JBMFUY01. The sequence continues at coordinate 3,227 of JBMFUY010000029.1, read as the reverse complement.
AGAAACAATCTACACAACACTCCAATACTCACATTACCCCTGATTGAGAATAACAGTAATGAACTATTCATTGCACAAATGCTATCACATCATCTTTACCGGACCATTAACCAGGCATAATGAAACAGTCACCTGAAGTCATAGTATGTGTTGGAACAGGAGGGGTTGGTAAAACAACGATTTCATCAGCTATTGCTGTATCTTCAGCACTGAAGGGAAAGAAAACCCTTGTTATGACCATAGATCCTGCAAGACGACTTGCACAGGCAATGGGCATAAAAGAACTGACCAACACACCTACCCCTGTACCTGTTCAGGCATTCAGACCCTGTATAAAAAATGAGAATATAACCCTTGATGCCATGATCCTTGAGACAAAGACTACATTTAATAACCTCATAAGGAAATATTCATCTTCTCCACAAAAGGCTGAAGCAATATTAAACAATAGTTATTATCAATACGTCTCCAGTGAGCTTACCGGTTCTGAAGATTACATGGCTATGGAGAAGCTATACGAGATAAAAAAGGAATACAATTATGATCTCATAGTAGTCGATACCCCTCCTGCACGGCACGCTATAAACTTCCTTACAGCCCCTAACAGACTGATACAATTGATAAGTTCAGGGGTGTTAAAATGGTTAATAAAGCCATCCAAAAACATAGGGATCATAGGATTAAACATATTAAATAGAGCTCCACAAAGGGTATTAAAGTTACTTAAAAACTATGTTGGACTTGAAATTGTTGAAGAGCTGATTGAGTTTTTCAGTGAATTTGATGAGCTGTATTCAGGCTTTAAAGCAAGGGCTAAAGAAGTGCATGCATTACTATCATCAAAAAAAGTTCAATTTTACATGGTAACAGCTCCAACACATGAAGCAATAGAAGAGGCAATATACTTTTACAGTATAATGAAGGATTACAATATAAATTTTGCTGGTTTTATCATAAACAAGATCCATGAACCATTTTTTAATGACCCTCAAAGGAAGGAGATAAGCAAGTTACAGGATACCATGGATAAAGAACATCCCATAAGGATCATGCTTGATGAAATACTTACACTGGATAGGATAGCCATACACGATATTGAATGGGTAAAGTATCTAAAAACAAAGATCAGATCAAAACACATTAAGTATTACCTATCATATCTTGTGATGGACGAAGAGCTCATGAATCTTTGTTCGCTTGTCAAACTCTCGCAGTACCTTGAAGGAATAATAGAATGAGTAGCAAATCCGACATAGCAAGAAGCGCGGGTGTTGTCAGTATAATGACCCTTTTTAGCAGGATATTGGGATTGATAAGAGATATCAGTTTTGCATACTTCTTTGGAGCCATCACATCAGCTGATGCGTTTTTTGTTGCATACAGAATACCCAATCTTTTGCGCAGACTTGTTGCAGAGGGTGCAATGAGCAGTGCCTTTATTCCTGTGTTTACATTATACCATGAGAAGTACGGTGACAAAGAAGCAAAAAAGGTTTCTGATATAACATTTACATATCTATTGATGGTTCTGCTTGCCTTAACCATCCTCGGAATAATCTTTTCAAAAGAATTAGTGTACCTTTTCGCGCCTGGCTTTGAGCTGCATCCTGAAAAGTTCAGATTAACTGTAGCGTTGAATAGGATTATGTTCCCGTTTATTCTTCTGGTAAGCATTGTAGCATTGTGCATGGGCATACTCAATTCCCTTAAATACTTCTTTGTCCCGGCTTTATCACCCATAATACTGAACATCTCAATGATAACATTCATACTCATAGCCAACCATGGTAAGAATGCCATCTTCATAGTGGCAATTGGTGTGATAGTAGGTGGTTTAATGGAACTTATTCCACAATTTATCCTGATGCATAAAAAGGGATTCATGTTTTCTTTAAACTTTAATTATAAACATCCCGCATTAAAAGAGTCTGTAATGTTATTCTTGCCAATGATGTTTGGAGCTGCAGTTTATCAACTCAATGTATTCATAAGCAATGTTCTTGCATCATTTCTAAAAACAGGAAGTATATCTTATCTTTATTATGCTTCCAGACTATTTGAATTTCCCCAGGGTATTTTTGCTGTATCCATTGCCATTGCTGCATTACCAACAATGTCAAGAGATACAGCAACAAACAGCATTGATAAACTGAAAGAATCTATTGGCTTTTCTTTAAAGTTATTGAACTTTGTTACAATCCCTGCAACATTCGGGCTAATTATTCTTGCAAGACCTATAATCTCTGTACTCTTTCACAGAGGCTCGTTTAGCATGGAGGATACAGTAGCAGTTGCATATGCGTTGATCTTTTACGCTATAGGCCTCTGGCCTGTTGCATTTTCAAGAGTAATTACACAGGCTTTCTATGCTTTAAAGGATGCTAAAACACCTGTTTTGATAGCCTTCTTTACAGTGATTATAAACCTTCTTTTAAGCGTATGGCTTATGAACAGAATGGAGTACAAAGGACTTGCACTTGCAACGAGCCTGTCAGCGTATTTTAATATAATCTACCTGCTGTACGCTTTAAGAAAGAAGATTGGAATGATAGGGCTCAGAAGTATACTGGTTTCTCTTTTAAAGGCTTTTACATCTTCTATAACAATGAGCATTATTCTAATGCTTTTCTTTAAAAACATCATGCTCCTACATTATCATTACCCTGCACTTAAACTTACCATCTTACTCCTGAGTGCCATGGCACTCGGTATAATATCATACATGGTAATGTCGTACATACTAAAAACACAGGAATTAAAAGAAGGATTGAATATAATAAGTCGTAAGATCAACAGGTAGTATCAGTTTAGGTGCATCAGACTTCTTAATGGATATATACAGGATATAGCGGTTTATGTATAATCTAAATTGCGGATGAGAAAACTTTCTGGTTCTTTGGGCTTTTATAAAGGGTGAAAAGTACACAAAAAGATTGATCTGAATTACATCAGGGATTATTGGAGGTTTACGGTTGTCATTGTAATAACCCTTTTCATTTTTTACTACCCGGTTGCAATTTTTCATTGGTGTGATAATTTAGCTATAGCGTAATGAGCTATGATCACAAATGGGATAAGAACCCAAAAAAGAAGATAATTTTATGCTTATTCGTTGTTTTGGTAGTGGTGTCTATTTTCATACAAATTTTGGGTAGGTTTTTTGTAGGAGGATATGAATGGAATGCATATCAAAATGTTGACAAAAATCCAAGTAGACTGTGGAATAA
>JBMFUY010000028.1:0-18446 GCA_049966275.1 bacterium | reverse complement strand
CCGATGTATCGTACGCAATGTATCCGCAAGCAGGCCTGACAAGCTTTACGCCACCGCCCAGATCGCTCATCGTAGGACACGGCCATACCTGCGTTGTTGTGAAAGGCAGGAGTGAAAGCATAAGCCTTCCGGTTACATTCGTCTGCCCTATCTGAATCTGACCGAGACCTGTTACTGTTACATAAACCGTACCGATAATGGTTATGTTTGTTCCGAACTGCTTTGCACCATCGTCCACAACAAACTGCATCTGCGGGTTACCGGTCGAATCAACAGTGATACCTGTTACCAATGCATTCAACTGACCGCTAAGATAAGACGGGCTCTGCGGCTGGATTACCGCCGTAAAGGGAAGCAATCCCAGTAATGTACCGGATGTTTGGGTTTGTCCCATCACAATTGCATTTTCCGGTGTCGGATTCTCAAAACCGTCTACATATGCATCCTGATTTCGGTCTGCAACAGGCGAAAGCTCTTGAGATAGTATCGGGAACCATGGGGTTGATTCTGCTGTAAAATGGATGGCAGCATCCTGCGTAAGTGTATAGCCATCTATATCCTTAATTGTATGTGATACTGCAAAGGTATACTGATCACCGCTTATAAGTGGCTGTGAGGGTATAAATTGTATCTTCTTGCCTGTTACAACAACACCGCCTGTTACCCGTATGCCAGCAGTTGTATCTGTAACAAACACATTCTGATTATAAGCAACTGATGTTGGATCTATGAATTTATCTAAACTTATATATGGATGTGTGAACAACGGGAGAACACCTCCATCTTCTGGAAACACTGTGGCTATAACAGGTGTAAAATATGTTCCTTTTGTCGGTGTAGCACCCATGTATTCCTGTGCATCTGTGGTAAAACTAAACACAGCATTTTGGTTCAAAGATGTGCCCATAATAGAGGCAAGCCCGGCAGAGGCTGTTATACCGTATGTTGTTAAAGGTGAAAGAGGTACAGGCCATAAGGGATTTAAAAGATTGTAAGGCTGTACAATCACGCTTGAGCCATTGTAGATGGTCTGATAACCAATCGTAGAACCAGTAGGCCCAAAGCTGATAAGATTGCGGAAGTTAGCTGGATCAACAGGTCCTGAGAAGTTGATAATAAATCCGCTATCAGTGCCTATCCTGACATCACCATTGTAAGGTATTGTGCCTGTTGCAACAAATGTGTTGTCCCTCTTCGGTGCTACCCATCCAACCGGTACTGACCTGAACCTCAAGAATAATAATACAGGTGCCTTTTCAATACCCATAACACTGAGCTCTGTTACACCCATGAAATTTATGATCAAACTTCCATCTGTTTTATCCACGGTAACCGTGCCGGTGAGCTGAACACCCATAAGATTCTGATTGAGCACAGCATTGGTGATAGGGTCCTGGGCAGTCATGTTAATATCTTCAATTGCATACATGGCTGGCGGAGCCTGAGGGTTTATACCCTGATACGCATTGCCTGCCATGAATACAGAAGCGTTATCAAGGAATGTAATGGCAAGCTTTTTTGATATCAATCCTGTTGGTATTACACCCCCAAGATTTATGGCTAATGAAGAGCCATATAGCCTTTGACCTGCAGGGATAGCAATGGGATTCAAGGCAGGATTTACGCTTGCGTCGCCCATTATAGTAAGAAGGTATCCTGTAAGATACGCGATGGACGTACCCACTATCTTAGAACTAACAATATTCGCATTCACAGGTATACCGGTGGCGTTGACATTGTTCATATTGATAATATTTCCTGAGTTATCAAGCTGAACAGATGGATCCAGGTAAATAGTAAGGTCTGTTTGTTTACCTGTTGGCAGTGGTTTAAATGTATAGCTCAGTACACCGTTGTTATCCATTCCAGGAGCAGTTACAGACAGTCCATTAATCCCTGTAAGTTTGTTGGTTATCGTAAGCGTATAGTTCTGTCCTGCTGTTAGATCTGAAACAGGCTGGATTACAACATTGTTACCTATAGGCAATAGCTTAACGGGCACAAGCGTATTTGATGTTGCATCAAAAAGTTTTATGCTTTGCCCATAAGCAATAGATGCCTGTGATAATGGTTGTGAAAAGGTAAGTCTGAATACTGCATTTGTAAAGATTGGTCCATTTGGTGCAGGGAATATGTTTATAAGTGCAGGAGGAACATTCACAAGCGGTACATATTGCCCTTCTGTTTCAAACGAGAATGTTAATCCCTGTGCCGGTAAAAATACCTGTTTATTATTCTCATCATAAATCGTCCCGGATAATGTAAATCTATAGTAAGTGAGAGGCATGAGACTGGTGGAAGGTGTAAAAAACAAATAATTTGATTGTATGCTTACCTGCCCGGGAATAGCCTGTCCTGATGATGAAACAAGGCTTACCTCCGCGCCGTTTTTGTCCTGGTTCAGAGGATTTGAGAAATTGATTACTATTGGAGCATTGAGCGGCATAAGCCTCGCCCCTTCCCATGGAAGGGTTGCAATAACACCTGTCTGTCCTGGAGCTGCAACTGAAGGTGGAGATGTCTTCTTACCACAGCTCGTAACACTGAATAGTGCAATAGCAACAACTACAGCACTGGTTATTTTAAATATTGTATACCTCATAGACCCTCCTAATACCTCATTGTAAGTGTTATACCCAATGCATTTATATCTCCCTTTGCCTGTGCAATATAACCTGAAGAGAACGGGAACGAGGTTTTATTAAGATAATGATATTGATAAACAGCATCTATACTCATTGGATATTCCGGGCTTATAGGGGCGATATTATAACCAACACCTATTGACCATACCTGTTGAGGAGAATCAACCCAGTTTAATGTCCCGGTTGAGCCATGCAATGGTGAAGGCAGGTATTGATATCCTACCCTTGCATAGAGATTATCTAAAGGTTGTAGCTCAAGCCCAACCCTCGGTGCATAAGTATCCTTCATATCAAGGTTTATGCCGGTCTTTGCATAATCACCTGATGATTCGAGCTTGTTCAGCCAGCTCCATTGATAATATGTGAGATCAAACAGAAAACGTAAACGATCTGAAGGTCTAAAACTAAATCCAAATGCCCATTGTGTTGGAACAAATCCATCCTTAAAATAAAGGTTAAGAGGTAGACTCACAAGTGGACTACCTCCAACAGTGGATGCTGCAATTGCAGATATAGGACCAAGATTGAAGATATGACCTTCTCTGTAAGTAATACCTACAGTAACCAGACCGCCTAATGGACTGAGTAAAATACCTGCCAGAGAAGAAAACTTACCGCTTGTATTCAATGCGATTGATGAATTACTTGTCTGTCCATTAAGCGTCGTAGTTGTATTCATAGTTGTATTTGCACCAAGATAGGCTGATATTCCGCCGCCTACATATAGCCATGGAAGAACATTTATACCCATGGATGTCAGAAGCATCAGGTTTGTATATCCATACCTGAAGAAATTACCATTTGGATTTGCGCCATCGTCAAATACTGCAAGGGTTCTTAAGTTGTTATCCACACTTAATTCCTGTGCAAGAACAACCTGCCTATTCATAAGCCTTGATAGATTTAAGGCATAGCCTATTTCAGCGATTCTATTTAGTGGTTTTATATCATTGTATGTATTGCCATTAGCCGTGATTTCAAGGGATGGGTCTGCATATATATAACCAAGGCTTATCTGACCTGCATTTATGAGCGCAACACCTGCAGGATTATAGTATGCATCTGAAATATCACCGGGGCATGCTGTCATTGCATTACCCACACCCATGCCCCTCGCTGTGAGTCCGTAAACATCCGGTGCATTCATCATGGATGCAACACCAGCAGATACAAACTTGAAAAGCACGGTCACTGTAACCAACATAAGCATCAGTTTTTTCATTTTTATCCCCCTAATTCATTTTATACTTGTGCTAATAATTTCGAACCAGATACTTCATAAAGTTGATCTATTACATGTTTATACTTGTTTGCTATTACCCATCTTTTTATTTTTAAAGTGGGTGTAAGTTCGCCAGTTTCCCGTGTGAACAGTTCTGGAATAAGCGCGAACTTCTTTATTGTCTCATATCTTGCAAGCCCTTTGTTAACATCCGCTATTGCCTCGTCAAAAATTACCTTTATACGTGGATCCTCAAGTAACTCTTCCTTAACAGTAAATGGAATGTTTTTTTTCTTTGCTACATCTATTATTGCCTCAAACGATGGAACTATCAATGCAACACAGTAAGGTTTCCTATCTCCAATGATAATAGCATCTTCTATGTATTTGTTCATCTTTAATCTGTTCTCTATGGGTTGTGGGGCTATGTTCTTCCCACCGGCAGTAACAATGATGTCCTTTTTCCTGTCAGTAATGTGAAGATAACCATCCTCATCTGTGAACCCGATATCACCTGTATGTAACCACCCATTCTCATCTATTGCCTCTTTTGTTGCATCAGGGTCTTTATAATAACCTTTCATTATCATTGGACCCCTTGCCAGGATCTCACCATCACTGGCTATTCTCAATTCACATCCAGGAATTGGCTTGCCAACTGTTCCAAATTTGATCCTGTTAGGTGGATTAACTGTTAACACAGGTGACGCTTCTGTGAGTCCATAACCCTCTATAATTTTAACCCCTAAAGCAAAGAAAAACTCACCCAGTTCTTTAGAAAGTGGTGCGCCTCCAGAAATGGCAAAACGTAGTCTGTCCCCAAACGATCGCCTGACCTTTTCAAATACAAGTTTATTTGCGATTTTATATTTTATTGAAAGGTTCAAAGGCAAAGATTTTCCTTCAATAAGGTATGGAACCGCGTGTTTGCCAATAGATATGGCCCAGTAGAATATCCTTCTTTTTACTTTTTTATATGTCTCTGTCCTACTGATTATCTGTGTATAAAGTTTTTCAAAAACCCTTGGAACAGATACAAACATCGTGGGCTTGATCTCCGCAATATTATCTACTAATTTATCAGTACCCTCTGCTAAAACCTGTACACCTCTTCCATGATACATTGGCATATAGTAATCCACAGTTCTGGCAAAAGGATGACTTATGGGTAAAAAAGAAACTATCACCTCCTCACCCAGAGAATCGCCAAATACTTCATAAGTAGATTCAATGTCAGAAATGATATTTTTATGTGTTAGCATAACGCCCTTTGGATCACCCGTTGTTCCGGATGTGTATATTATAGTTGCAACATCATTTGGAGATATGTTTGATAGCCTATTCTGCAGTTCTTTTCTTAAATCAGAAGTCTTCCCAAAACTTATAATGTGCCCAAATCTTATAACTGATTCATTACTCGGTACACTGTTGTCCATGATTATGGTATACTGCAGTCCAATAGATTTTAAGTATTTCCATTCTATTTTATGGTATTGTTGTTTTGTGGAAAGGATCACACCAGCAGCATTTAAATCTTTTAATATGTAAATGATCTGGTCAGAGGTACTTGTAGGGTAGATTGGTACAACTACAGCACCAATGCTCTGAATTGCTAAATCACTTATGTACCATTCATTACGATTTTCTGAAAGGATGACCACCTTATCTTTTGGTTTTATACCGAGCCTTATCAAACCCATTGCGAAGTTTTCAATCTGTTCTCTTGCTTCATTCCATGTAATGTCAACCCACCTGCCATCCTTTTTATACCTACGCCACACCCTGTTGCTGTAGGTTTCTGCCTGCTTATAAAACATGTCAGGAATTGTTCTGTATCTGTATCTCAAGATGTTTCCCTCTTTGTTATATTAGCATGTGCCATTGATCCAGAAGCTTCTTGTAATTATCCATATCATTCAAAAGCGCCTCTGCCTTTGGTTTCTCCCATATAAGCCAGTGTGCTCTCCAGGACGGGTTTTGAGCATTTACAACCTCTGTAAAGAGTTCTTTTGCCTGTTCTTTTTTACCATCCTCAAGAAGTGTTATACCCAGATCAAGCTTTGCAAGGGTAAAATTTGGATCAGCCTTTACAGACCTTTCAAGATATTCCTTGGACTTACTCATGCTTCCACCAGCTATCCATGGAAGCTGTCTATACATATCCCCAATTGCATCGAGTATAAATGGATTATTTGGTGATAGTTTCTCTGCCTGAAAGATATGTTTTTTGAATGGCTCAAGAAGGAACAGGGATTTTATTACACCCTTTAACTGACTTATACGTCCAAGATTGTTTGCATACCATGCCCATCCATCCCATGTTTTAGGCTCAAGGTCTATTACCTTCTGTGCAGCATCCTTTCCCTGTTCATAAGCCTTTAACTTTGCCTCATCATTGCTTTCAAATTCTCCAATGTTAAAATATCCATAAGCCATGATACCATAAGCCTGTGCAATGCCCTCATTGTCGTTCGGATTTGCCTTTATGTAATCTTCACACATCTGAATAGCTTTTTTGATATCTGCTATAGCCTCTGAAGCTGTGGAACCCTGTAAGGATAGCTGATAAGCCTTTGTTAACACATCAGATTTGGGTAATGTCTCATGATATACATTCGTCAGTATTTCTGAAGTTGGAAACCATCTTGCCTCTGAGGTTGAACCAGCAGGTGGTTGTTGTGCCTTCTCAGATACTGCATTACCTGTAAACAAAGATATAGCCAATATCACAACCCCAATCCCAAAAACTACATGATAGGCATTAACAAGAGAAGTTGATTTAAACATCTTTTTTCTCATTTTTGTAACCTCCTTTAAAGAAATTTTAGAACAGAATACCCCCTCTCTGTAAATCCCCTATTTAGAACATTTTGAAACATTTTTGGGGAAGTAGAAACTGAACTGTCTGAGGTTAAAATTTACTGATATTTAAGATATAGAAGGGCAGAAATCGGCTTAAGCTACAACTATGTTCCGTCCCTTTCCCTTTGCAATGTAAAGTTTTTCGTCAGCGATTTTAATTAAGGATTCAGCATCGTTTATCTCTTCTGTCTCATTTTTATTACATGCAAGCCCTATACTTACTGTAACATTGATCCTTTTGCCTCCATAAGTAATATAAGAACCTGCAATTGTTTTGCGTAGCCGCTCAGAAATGATGCCTGCATCATGAATAGGGGTATCCTTAAATATAATTAAGAATTCTTCTCCACCAAATCTGCCTAATCTGTCTGTAGATCTTAATTGAGAAATGAGTAATGTGGCTATGTCTTTTAACGCTGAATCACCAGCCAGATGCCCGTATATATCGTTTATCTTTTTAAAGAGATCTATATCAAGCATTGCAATAGAAATATATCGATTCGAGTGCTTTGCTTCGTCAAGCATTGCTGTAAGCATATTAATTATTGAAGCCTTGTTGTATAAACCTGTTAATGCATCCTTTTCAGCATTTTCCTTTAGACGTCTGAAAAACTCTGTATCATGTTCTGATAAAGATATGAGCTTCAGTTTGTATGTACCTATTGAGAATATATCTCCTTCGTGCAACTCTGTCTTTGTTACCTTTTTACCGTTTACATACGTTCCATTGCTACTGTTTAAATCATTAATAAAGATACTGTTGTCATCAATTATGATCTCTGCGTGTTTTCTTGAAACAGTTGGCGAATTTAGATGAATATCCGCTTCTGCGATCCTTCCAATTATGTTTTTTTGTTTTGTAAGGTTAAAAACCCTACCTATCTGCTCCCCTTCAATAATAATACACGACGCTCGCCTTTCATTTTTAAAATCATTTAAATTTATATTTATTAAGGTTGTTTTTTCATCGCTCATTTAAAATCCTTTTCCATTTAAACTAATATAAAGCGTCTAAACATTCAACTTAATTGTTAATAAATTGTTAGTAAGTAAGTTGAAATACATTGGAGATCCACATGAGTAGTGCATCCTGCACATTCTGCCTAAAAAATAGGCAATGGATCTGCTTGATATAAATTATTTCTTGTTATTTTCAAAAAAGTGTTTTAATGAGATAATTTGCTGATGAGGTTTAACAGATGATATCACATGCAAAATTACTGAACATAGCTATCAGAGCAGCTAAGTCTGCGGGAAAGATTATAAATAAAAGGATTGATACATATAAAAGCGTCTCATACAAGGGAACAGTGGATCTGGTAACTGATGTAGATAGGCTTTCAGAGGAATGTATAATAAACACTATAACCAGAAGTTTTCCAGGACATTCAATACTATCAGAAGAGATTGGAGGTATATCTAAAGAAGGAGATTACAAATGGATCATTGATCCACTTGATGGTACTACAAATTTTTTTCATTCTTATCCTTTTGTTTCTGTTTCTATAGCTGTAGAGCACAAAGGGGCGCTTATAATAGGTGTTGTGTATGATCCTATAAGAAAAGAATTGTTTTATGCTGTGAAAGGTAAAGGGGCTTTTCTGAACAATAAAAGGATACATGTCTCAAATGTTAAAACTATTGAGCAATCGCTTCTCGCAACTGGATTTCCCTATGATATAAGAACATCAAAAGAAAATAATCTGGATAACTGGGTGAAGTTTATTAAAAAAGCGCAAGCCATAAGGCGGGATGGTTCTGCAGCGCTTGATCTGTGTTATGTTGCGTGTGCACGATTCGATGGTTTCTGGGAGATCAAATTAAAACCATGGGATGTTGCTTCAGGAACACTTATAGTGCAGGAGGCGGGTGGGAGTGTTACAAATTTTAAAGGAGAACCTTACTCTATTTACACAGATAAAATAGTTGCTTCTAACTCACACATTCACAGTATCCTTGTCGATGTTCTGAATAGTTCCACCTAAAAAGAAGTTTAATATAAACAAAAAGATAATAGTTAAGCCAACAACTACTTGACATTGGTATAATTTTGCATTAATTGATCAAATAATTGACCTGATTGGTCGAACAAATAGGTTAAACATGGATAAAAAGATAGGGGTAAATACAATGAATGAGAACGATCTAAGAGAGAAGATCATAGATGCTTCCAGGAACATTTTTGCTAAATTCGGTTTTAAAAAAACCACAATGAATGAAATTGCCTCTGCTGTGAACAGGGCAAAGAGTTCTATATACCATTACTACAAGAGTAAGGAAGAGATCTTTGAAAAGGTTTTAGAAAAAGAGGAAGAAGAGCTAAAGAAACAGATTTCAAATGCTGTTGAGCAAGAAAGTCTACCACAAAGAAAGTTGTATGCTTACATAAAAACAAAGATGCAGAATCTTAACCATCTGGTGAATTTTTATACCATCTTAAAGGATGAATATCTTGGCAGACATTATCAATTCATAGAGAAGATAAAGGAAAGGTATAGACAATATGAATTTGAAGTAATAAAGAATATCCTTCACAGCAGTATACAACAGGGGGGGCTGAGGGATGAACATATAGAAGACACAGCATTTACTATTACAATAGCTTTGAAAGGTTTTGAGCCTTCTGCTTTTAACAAGCATGATCCCGGTAAGATAGAGAGCTATATAAATAAATTATCAGGTATCTTGTTCAAAGGTATTAAACAAGAATAATTTTTTTGCTATTTGTTCGACCAATAAACCTTTTTGGTTGAGAAAATTGTATTTGAAATAATACTTTTAAAAGGAGGTAGTAAAATGAATGGAAGCAGTAAAACCTTTGCAAGCATAAAAAAGACACGGCTTGCTTCTGAGGTAAGGAAGTTCATGTTACTCAATGGTATAAGGTTGTTAACAAACAAAAATCTGGTCAGAAACATGCTCGTTAACGCTGTGAACAATGGTATCAGAAATTCAATTCGCACATGGGAATTCACGTATGGCTCGAAATCTGAATACCTTGCAAATGTCCAATCCCAGTTCTTTATTAATCTGCTGAAACAGGGACTAAAAAATGTGGACAGAGGATTTGTATCAAAAGAATATGTTCAAACATTTGTTGATAACCTTGTTAAACCTCCACTGTATGGAGAGGGTATTAAAGAAACTATAGAGGCTTACAAAGAAAAATATGGCGTAGAACCTCCAGGGTTTGTGCTTGTATCTCCAACGCAGAAATGCAATTTGAAATGCACGGGCTGCTATGCTGCAAGCAATCCTACAACATTGGCTTCTTTACCGTATAATATTGTGGAACGCTTGATAAGAGAAATGCACGATACATGTGGAAGTAGATTTGCTGTTATTTCTGGAGGTGAGCCTTTCATGTGGAAGGATGACAAAAAGGATATAATTTCACTGGCAGAAGAATTCAGGGATACATTCTTTCTTGTTTACACCAATGGAACAGTAATGACCAATGATAATCTAAAACGTTTGAGAGATGTGGCGAACATGACGCCGGCTATATCTGTTGAAGGCTATGAGGAACAAACAGACAAAAGAAGAGGAAAAGGTGTCTACAGGAGGATCCTGCAGACTATAGAAAAACTTAAAGAATATGGAATTCCATTCGGTGCTTCTGTTACTGCTACAAGAGAAAACATAGATATTCTTATGCAGGATGAATTTTATGAATATTGGTTTGAAGAACTTGGGGCAACATATATGTGGATATTCCACCTTATGCCCATAGGCAGAGCTAAAGACACAATGGATCTTATGTTAACCCCGGATCAAAGATACAAGTTTACATTAAAGTGGGAGGATATCCTATTCAACAAACAGTATTTTGTTGCAGACTTCTGGGATGCAGGACCTGGTTCAAGGGGGTGTATTGCCTATGGCAGACCCAATGGATATTTCTATGTTGATTGGAATGGAAACATAATGCCATGTGTGTTTGTTCCTTTTTACAAGGATAACATTTACAACCTTTACAACCAGAATAAGACAATCGTTGATGCATTGATGAGTGATCTGTTTGTAAGAGGGAGAAAATGGCAGAGTGATTATGGATATATGAAAGAGAGACCCGGCAACTTCTTCACACCATGTGCTATAAGGGATAATCATAGAGACTTTAGAGAAAAGATCCTCACACCTGATGCCAGACCAGAGGATGAGAATGCAAAATTAGCGCTTGAGGATCCTGAATATCTTCGCAGGATGGAAAACTTCGATAGAGAACTTCAAGAAAAGATGGCACCGCTGTGGCAGGAAAGGATGAAGGCTTGATAAAAGGCTCATAAGGGCAGTTTACATCTGCCCCTATGAGCAGTCTGTTAACCCGAAAAATGCATTTGCGAAATAGGGAAGTTTGTGTAATGAGTGATGGGTTACCCACCCGAAGGGAAGGGTCGTGCGTCAAATTAAGACATTTTTAAAACTGCACCTACCATGTTCAGTTTACGCAGGGGCACAAGCCCAAAGAATGTCTGAACCTGTTTAGCATCCCGAAAACGCTTTTCCTGTCCATAGTCCTTCATATAGCCATAGCCTCCAAGAACCTGAATGCCGTTTGTGGTAAGTTCGCATGCAAGTTCAGATACATGTAATGCACCTGCTTTTGAATACAAACCAGATTGCTGAAGCCCCTGTTCAATGCCTAATACAGATGAGGTTAAAACCATATCAGCTATCTTTGTCTGAATAGCCATATCACTCAACAGCATTCTCAATCCTGACCATTTGATGATCTCTTTTCCGCCCTGAAATCTCTGCTGACTATAAGATAATGCTTCTTCAAAGCAACCTTTCATTATACCACACTGAATAGCAGAGACTCCGGTACACATGCGCTTTGACACCTGTTCAAAATATTCTTCACCAGCATCGTCTCCTAATAGTACGGCTCTGGTATCTGTCATTGTAATGTCCACAGCAGGGCACGCATGCAAACCAAGGCTGAATACAGTATTGCTCTTTGTAATATTTTTATCAGACAGATCAATAAAGAAAAATGCGTATCCATCTTTGCCTTCAATGCTTGCTGGCACCACTGCGTATTTTGCTATGCCTCCCAATACCAGGAAATCCATTGAACCGTTGAGACTGAAATGCTCATCATTTTTCGCAGCTTTTAATTTAAGCCTGGTTTCAGCTGGATTTAAAAATGCCGGATACGCGATCAAAAATGATGTGGCATCCTTTGCCTGATCTGCAATCTCAGTTAAAAGCTTTTTGTTGCCAGAGACAAGCATAAGCTCCTGAGCTATTGCATTTGTTAAAATCACACCAGCCAGACTTGCGTCTACCTCACTGATGCGCTCAAGGATCACACTTAATGCGGATAATCCATAACCAGTACCACCACAATCCTCTGGTAAAGCAATACTGAAGAACCCTATTTCATAAGCCTTTGTTATTACATCGTAATAAAAAGGACCAAATGGATATCTATCATACACATTTCTTTTGGGCGCGAGTTCTTTCCTGGCAAAGTTATATGCCAGCTCTTCAAACGTACTTAATTCCTTTTTTATCTCTGATAACATACCTGCCTCCTATTCCTCAAAGATACGGACCTGTTTTAATGAACTGCCAATATGGGTTGCAAATAGATTAATACGATTAAGTTGATTCGTCCCTTCATAGATCTGCAAAAGTTTAGAATCCCTTAAAAATTTCTCTGCGCCATTTTCGTGTCTCAGACCCGCATAACCCATCATCTCCAGAGCCATCTGACTATTCTTAACACCCATATCTGTCCCAACGATCTTTGCAAGAGAAGCCCATCCTGACGCACGATGCTGCTCATCTATAGATTGCGATTCCACAAGCACCTTCCTGAAGATCTTTGAAGATAACTTTGTTTTTAAAAAGGGAGTAACAAGAAGATTAAGTATGCTTTCGGGCATGTACTTTACGAAATAATAAATAAACCTTTGTTGAAGCAGGCTATATATACCGCCTGGTAAACTATTCGCATAGTTAGCCTCAACATAGCTTAACCTTCCAATTACCACATTTTTATACATCTCTGCCAGCATGCTCTGTGCCCATTCATGATTGATCAGCAGTTTGCCATCCACCTCTGTTTCGCCTGCAAACTTTAGTGCTATCTCATAAGCCCCTCTTGCCACACCGGTCCCAAACGCACCCACAGCAGGCCTTGTAACCTCCACAACATAGTGGATATACTGCTCTATGATCTCCTTTACTGTTCTTTTGTCAGATGAAAGATTTTTAGAATCAGATAACACAAATTCATCCGGTATAAAACAATCCTCAAAGATCAATTCACTCGCAGGGCACACACGCTGACCCATCTTATCTTCGTGTTTACCAAAAGAAAATCCCTTTGTACCTGTTTTTACAGCAAAAGAGATTGTATTCTCTGACGGTTTTTTTTGATCCGAGTAAGCTATCAGACAGCACCATGTTGAAACATGACCCATGGAGATAAAAATTTTACTGCCATTAACAATGTAACCACCATCCACCTTTCTGGCATAACAATTCAGGCGAGCACGATCCACAAGCTCGTTCTCCTCAACATCTGTCCCTGCTCCTGGCTCTGTGATCGCAAGGGAAATCAGACAAGGTTTTCCTGTTCTTTCACCCTCAACAACCTCCCTGAAGATCCTGTTTGCAAGGGCAATATTACCAGATGCAAGGATCCCGGCCACACCAAGATAATGAACAAAGATAACATTTGCAATACCAACGCATGCTGAAGAGATCTCTTCTATTACATAAGAAGCAGCAGGCATGTTAATGCCTCTACCCCCAAAGATCTTTGGAATAAACATGGTGTAAAATCCCCATTCATTCGCTTTCTGAATAAGATCCCATGGTAAATAATCAGAGTTCTCATGTGTTTTGCGATCCAGTTCCAGAGCCATTGGTTTTACTACCTCTTCTTTGAACTTCCTGGCTAATGCAACAGCCTGTTTTGTTTCTTTGAGCATACCCTTTGGCATGCCTGGCAAAGCCTGAATACTACAAAAACTGTTTTCAAACGTAGGTTCATTGTTAAGTAAAGCCTCCTGTTCAATTTTTGAGATCATAACACCTCCTTTGATTATTTAGCACCTGCACCCTGCGTTCTCTGCAGATCAATGGTGTCAGGTGTAACCCCTTCTTTTGACAGAACGCCCTTAATAACACGTTGAGTTTCTGTTTTGGGTAACTCCGGTAAAAATCTGAAGTAACGAGGCACTGCAAATTTAGCAATCCGATCCTCAAGGAACTTCTTTAATTCCATTGGTTCTATGGATTTGTTCTCAACAGTTACAATGGCAGCCATCACATCATTCTCACCAAGCTCTGATGGAACACCATAAACAGCACATTCCAGTACATCAGAATACTGTAGTATAGCCTGTTCAACCTCGTATGCAGATATATTCTCGCCCCTTCGCCTTATGGATTCTGTTTTTCTACCAACAAAATACAGGTACCCCTTTTTATCCGTATAAACAAGATCACCTGTGTGAAGCCAGCCATCTGAAATCTTTGAAGAGGTAGCCTTCTCATCCCTGTAATACTCAACAGCCCTCTTATTGCCTTTACCAGTATAAAAGATCAGCTCACCTGGTTTACCTGGAGGCACGTCCTTCATACTATCATCAACAACACGATACTTTGCCCCGATAGGTTTTCCCATACTACCAACAGGAGCCTGTCCAAAGTTCAATACGATAAAGCCTCCAGTATCTACAGCTCCATAACCCTCTATGATTTTTACACCAAATCTTTTTTCAAAAGCCTCCCACATATCCGCTGGGCAGGCAGCAGATAAAACCCTTTTTACCTTATGCTGTCTATCAGAAGGCTTTTCCGGTTGTCTCATAAGAATGGGTATAATACCTCCTATGGTGTTAAAGATCGTTGCACCTGTTACACGCACTTCATCCCAGAATCTGCTTGCACTGAATTTTGTACCAAGTGCAACCATGGCATCAGCATTCAGGGCTGCAATAACAGTAAGGATCAACGCATTCGCATGAAACAAAGGTAAACAGGTATAGTATACATCATCAGCATGTAAGGTTGCACGGTTGAGTACAGACATCAGTCTTATGTTTGTTCTTCCATAGTATGTAGGAACACCTTTAGGAAGCCCTGTTGTCCCTGATGTATACATTAACAGACATATATCCCCCTCCCTGGGCTTAATGTCCGGAGCTGACATGCTGATCCCCTGAGCATACGCCTTATCAAGTAAAAAATATTCCTCTGGTATCTTACTGTCAGGGACATGGTTTTTGATATTAACAATAATTTTGGGTTTGTGAATAAGATTATCTTTAATCTTTTCATAATAAGGCAGAATATCATCATCTATGCATAAAAAATGCGCGTCAGAATGGTTTAATATGTGGGTTAACTGGTCACCTTTTAAGGCGATATTAATAGGCACTGCGCACATACCAATCCGCTGTGTTCCAAAAAACACATCAAGCCAGCGAGGAGAATTAGCCATCATGATCCCCAGTGCCTCACCCCGACCTGCTCCTATACTCAATAGATAGTTTGCAATCCTATTGGCATTGTTATCCATCTGACTGTATGTAAATGTCTGTCCATAAAAACTAAGAAATATTCTATCTCCATGTTGCTGTGCCTTCTCATGCAAAAGTTCAGCATGTGAGATGTCATGAGCAATTGTAAAACGCCCATTCTTACGCGAAAGCCTTATAGTCTCTATGAAATTCCCTCGTTTAATCTCTTCAAACAAGAGGCGCATCACCTCTCGCAGTATGCTGAAAGAAAATTGAAAAATAGCCCAAACCCTTGATACACAGGTTCGCATAACTGGTTACCTCATCTACTTTTCAAGAATGTGAATACACATGGCTGCCTCTTCGTTACCAAGTGCTCCGCCACCGTTTTCAGCAAGAGCAATACGAGCATTGGGTACCTGCCTTCTACCTGCCTCACCCCTGAGCTGGGTTACAAGCTCGTGAATCTGAGCAAGACCAGAAGCACCTATTGGATGTCCCCTTGATAGCAAGCCACCAGAAGTGTTAATAGGTTTTTTCCCACCGAGTTTAGTAACCCCAATTTCTGCATATATTCCACCTTCTCCCTTTGGGAAAAACCCAAGTGACTCACTCTGTAAAAGTTCTCCAAAGGCTGTAGCATCATGCAGTTCTGCCACATCAATTTCAGCTGGTCCAATACCAGCCTGTTCATAAGCACGCTTTGAAGCCCTTTCACCAATATCAGGTTCATCCGGTGCTTTTGCCCTACCAGAGGCAAGCACAGATGCCTTTATCCTTATAGCCCGGTTAGATACACCCAATCTTTTAACTACACTTTCTGAGGCAAGAATAGCAGATGCAGAGCCATCGCCTATAGGTGCACACATGCTCCGTGTAAGAGGATAGGAAATTAACCTATCTTTAAGGACATCATCAATGGTCAGATCAAATGTGTACTGGGCATTAGGATTCATTGTAGAATGCCAGTGATTTTTCGCTGCTATTGCTGCAAGCTGTCTCTGTGTACTGCCGTATTTCTTCATATGCTCCCTTGCTATGTATGCATAAACATCCATAAAAGGTGAATGATCACTGCCCAGCCCCTTTTTTGCTATTTTTTTTACAGTGTCATACCCAAGTGCCTCTCCAAGGATGATAAATATTGTGAATTGATTCCAGTAATCTCTTATCCGCTCTTTAAGGCTGACTGGTTTTCTATGCTTCTTTGTTCTACGCTTTGCCTCTATTTGTTCTTCAGGAATGTCAAAGGTTTGTTTATTCATCTGTTCTGCTATCTCTATCATGTTCAGTATCTCTCCAGTATCCATACCGCTTATAAAACCTGCAAACATGGAGTACCTGTTCTTTGCGTATATCTTCTCAACCCCTATAGCCAGTGATATATCTGCAACGCCAAGTGCAACATCCTTCCATGCGCCATGGAGTGCTGTTGAACCACCAGCACACGCATTCTCTACATTGGTAATGGGTATACCCTCTATACCGTATGGTCTGAGGGCAACCTGACCCCTTATGCAATGTTGAAAGTTCCTCATGCCCCAGCCCGAGTTTGAAAACCACACAGATTGTATATCCTTTCTCTCAATGCCAGCATCCCTGATAACCCCTTCAAGTGTCCATGAGACAAGTTCTTTTATACTATTGTCAAGGTATCTTCCAAATTTTATTGTATGAACCCCTATGATATAAACGTTCTGCATAATTTTATCTCCTTAAAACCTGCGTGGTGGTTCCTGGCTTCCACGATCAAGATAGTAAAAATGTTTATGGAATTTCAGGAACTCTTTAATCTCTATTGAATTGTGAGGGCATATAGCCACGCAATCTCCACAGGCTATACAGAATGGCATATCCTCAACCATGCGTGCTTTTTTGTTAACAACCTCTATAACATTTGCAGGGCATGGTTTAATACAATAGCCGCAACCATCACAGGTATTCTGATCTATCTCAACAGCCCCAAATGTAACATCCGTCCCTATCCTATTAAAGCTTTCTATAAAGAGCCTTTTGTGAAAGGGTAATTGCTCTGTCATGTTCCACCTCAATAAACAACCTTAAAACTTCCATCCTGACAGAACCAGTCTATTGCCTTTGTTTCTCTTGTAACATATCCGTAAGGAGATCCCCTTGGATAACCTATGGCTATGGATGTAACCAATTTATATGGATAGCGAATACCAAGTCGTTTTCTCCACTTTGAATACATGGCTAATGGAGTCATAAAACTTACCCAACAGGTACCAAGCCCATAACTTGTAGCTGTGAGTACCATGTTCTCTCCTGCAATACCAACATCAAGTGATGGATCCCCTGGAGAACGTTTGTCTGTAAGTATGATGATAACTGTTGGTGCACCGTGCCACAAGCCTAATTTCCCATCCACTATAAGCTTCATGGCTCCAAAAGGCACTGGATGGAACATGTTGGGTAAAAATCGCATGAGGACTTTTGCGATCCATGCTTTGTATATTGCCTTTGAATCGTAATACCATGCAAACTTCATAACGAGTTTTAATCTTTTTATGACGTCCTCTTCCATCTCTCTGATCATCTTCTGGTCCCGCACTACAATAAACTTCCATGGTTGGCTATTACCTGCTGATGGAGCAAACCTGCCTGCTTCAATAATCCTGCGCACAATGTATTCAGGTACCTGTTTGTTTCTATCATAGAAACGAACACTTCTTCTGCGGTAAATAACATCTTCAACAGCATTGAATGGTGATCCTGGCTCTGGCATACGAAGCAATAGCCTTTCTCCTTTTGATGTTACATCCTGATTTATCATAACACCTCCATTTCAGAGACTATTGTTTCTACGTTGTCGTTTTTTACCAGCTTTTTTGAAAGAACACCTCCCGGGTAACCAGATATGCCTGTTATACCAATATTCATTTTCCCCCTCCATCTTTGCCAATTCCGTTAAGTGTAAAGTCTACGAGTATACTTATGAGTTGTAAAGCTTTTTCAAAAATGGACTTTTGATAAGAGAAATTAAGCGACACATTTCCTCCTGTTATTTTGTATGATCCGTTCCATCTTTGCACGCTGTATTTTCTCTTTTCTTGCCCTTAATACATCTTCCTGCCGACCAAAAAACACATCCGCCATCCTTAGAGGAAACTGTATCTTATTTTTCCCTCAAAAAGTCCAATTATCAAATAAGCGGGACATTCCTCTCTCTATACCTCGTCCAGAATCTCCTCAATTCTTTTTTAGTGTTAT
>JBMFUY010000027.1:0-18614 GCA_049966275.1 bacterium | reverse complement strand
TTTACAGCAAAAAGTCTTTGTATCTTAGGTGGATCGCAGGGTTGAACGAATGAGCAAACTTTCCTATTGCATTTTTTTGGGTTAAGTTTAAAAGTGCTTCTTTTGTAATTTCTACGCCCTCCTGGATTTGTTCCTGGTTTTGGAAGTTTGATATAATTTTTTCTGCCCATTACATCAAAAAAAACGTTTTTGAATCGACAATGGAATGTAATAAAACCCTCCGGTACTGTTCCAGTTTATTTGGACAAGTAAAATATCGCAACGAGGATAATAATTCTTGGAAAATTCTTCTGCTTTATGGGTATCTACAGTCCATATAAGCTTAACTCCTTCAAAATTTTTACCAGTTATAGTTTTTATAGATATTGGTTCGCCAAAAAGCTTTACGTCTACTTCAGGTTCCGTGATAGGAATTTCAGTGTCAACATTCGCTTCACCGAATTTATATATTAATAAAGCAACTATTATTCTCTCGCGAACTGAGCCTACTTCCATTCCTGTTTTCCCTGCCATTGAACTTTCTAATGCCGCAAGCTGAAACAAATAGGGTAAGCGTATTTGGACTTTTTTCTGTAAGTTTTTTATCTTCAAATATTTCTACCAAACGACTTTGCATTCTTTATTCATTTCCTTTTAAGAAATTTTGTATTTAGATTTATCTGCTCTGTTAAGGTATATCTCATTTCAGTATTTTAATAAACTTAAAAACAACCAGTCAAATATTCTATCAGAAACAATACTTCTTAAAAACAGTATGAATTTTGCTCCTCTGCCAACAGCATATCTGGTTTTTGGGTTTCTGGAATCAATGGCTCTTTTGATTGCCCTGGCAATTACCTCTGGTTTGGAGCCTAATTTATCAGCCTTCTCCATCATCCTTGCATGCTTTATAGCAAGTGTCTTGTAAGCAGTGTTGCCAGACCTTTTTATCAAATTCTCTCTTGCTATTTTGTTCCATTCGGTTACTATTGCACCTGGTTCAATGATAATTACATCTATGCCGAATTGCTTCAATTCCATTCTAATGCAATCACTCAATCCTTCCACAGCAAACTTTGTAGCATGATACCATGCGCCATGGGGTTCTCCTAATTTGCCGGCGATAGAGGAAATGTTTATTATTTTACCACTTTTCTGTGCTCTCATCTGTGGCAACACGAGTTGCGTTAGCCTTGCCATACCGAAGAGGTTTACTTCAAACTGATATCTTGCCTCTGACAGAGGAACATCTTCCAGAGAACCATAGGAGCCATATCCAGCATTGTTTACAAGAACATCAATGCGGTTTTCTGCTTTTAGAATATCCTTCACGCCTTTGATCATACTTTGTTCATCAGTAACATCCATTGATAGGATATGAACACCTGCATCTTTTAAATCCTGCATCTTCTCAAGTCTACGAGCAGCGCCGTATACGACAAATCCGCTCCTTACAAGTAGCTTTGCTGTTTCTTTTCCGATGCCAGAGGATGCACCTGTAATGAGCACTACCTTTTTCATATTCCTGTTATCCATACGCCTCTCCTTTTTAATTACCTGTTAATTTTGTCTTTTATAATCACGATCATTTATCAGTGCACTCACCTGCTGTGTTGGTGTTACGATTACATCTTCTATATTTACGTGCTGTGGTCTTGTGGCACAAAAATATATCACCTCAGCTACGTCTTCAGCACTTAAAGGTTTTATATTTTCATAAACCTTTTTTGCCCTTTCTTTATCTCTGAATCTGACCTCGCTGAATTCTGTTTCTACCATACCAGGGTCAATACTTGTTACACGTATATTTGTTCTTATTAGATCCATTCTTAAACTCTTTGTTAAAGATTTAATAGCAGCTTTTGTAGCACAATAGACATTTCCCCCTGGATACGATTCATGACCTGCAATGGAGCCGATATTTATGATATGACCGAATCCCTGAGACCTCATTATACCAATAACAGCCCTTGTAATATAGAGTACACCTTTTATGTTTGTATCAATCATTTCATCCCAGTCATCCATGTTACCTTTATCCAGAGGCTCAAGTCCTCTGCTTAACCCTGCATTGTTTATAAGCACATCTATCGGTTTAAATGCCTGTGGAATGGATTCTACAAACTCAAGGACCTCGTTTCTGTTTCTCATATCGACCTTTTTTATAAACGTCTTTATCCTGTATTGTTGTAGATCATTTGATAACTTTTCCAATCTATCAATCCTTCTTGCATTTAAGATAAGATTGTAACCCGATTTTGCAAACAGCTCTGCGCATGCCCTGCCTATGCCACTTGATGCACCTGTTATCAATACATTACCCATAATCAACCTCCCTGGCTTAATATAAATAAACTATATATATTAGAACTGCTTATTCAAGGTCTTATAAAAGAATACAGATATAATTTTTCTGGCGGATTGAGTTAGGTTCTGCGCGTTAACAGAATGACAGACTTCTATATTATCTTGACACATCATACATTTGATGTTAGCAATATTAAAATTTTTAATGGAGGTAGACATTTAATGGCTCAAACAGGTAAAGCAAGAAAACCGCCTAAGAAATCGAAATCTGTTTTAAAGAGACAAAGACAAAACATAAAAAGAAGGGCACGTAATGCCTCTGCTTTGTCTGCTTTACATACTGAGATAAGAAAATTTGATACAATCCTTCAAAAGAAAGAAATTGATAAAGCAAAAGAATTCTTAAGAAGATTAGTTGCTCTTGTAGCTCATCTCTCCTCAAGGGGCATTTTGAAAAAACAAACTGCAAGCAGGAAGATTTCTCGTTTATATCTACGATTTAACAAGATTTTTGGTGTAAAAGCTCAATAGTCAACATATCTAAAGCTATATTGTTGCCAAGCCTTCCATTTCTTATGGCAAGTGTATAATTGTAGATAAGATCCATTTGTTTAAGGAATTGCTCTGCTTTGTCAGGATTACTCTGCACCAGCTGCCGCAGCTTCCATAAAAGTGCCCCTATAACCATTGTATTATCCCCTCCAGTCTCTTTTAATTTCTTCAGACTTCTTAATGCGGATTCTTCTTTGCAATTTATTACTTCGCTTACAAACTTGAACGTATCAGATTTATTTAAATTAAAAGTAAGCTCACTCACAGCATCTTCATCTATTACGTTCCCCTTTCCAACGTATATGGATAGCTTGTTAAGCTCGTTCTCTATTATCCCCCATTTGGGAATCTCCAGGGCACTAACTAACATATCTATAGCAGTTCTGGTAATCTTTATATTGTACTCTTTTATGTAGCCTTGTAACATGGAGTATGTAGTTGGATTGGTTAAAATATGCTTGCTTACAGACTTAATAGAGTTAAGTACTGAGAGCCTTTTTTTTGCCGTATCAATATCTTCTGATACCAGAATTAAGAGTATGCGTTCATCAGGCTCATTAGCAAAACTAATTATCTGATCAACTATGCCTGATTTAACTCGCTCAGCATTATTTACAATAACAGCTTTATTATTTGATATAAGTGAATTCGTATAAAGTACTTCATCAAGTTGTTCAGGTTCAAGTACTTTACCATCAAAAATATCAATGGCATCACGCTTTATCTGGTACATGCGTATGAGCCTTTTTATAACAGCAGCATTGTATGAATCATCATTACTTACTATTAAATGTACTGTCTCCATAGGACCTCAAAAATTGCTATGCATAGCATCAAATACCCTTTGTGTCATCGAGATAGCAAGTGAATTTATGGTGTCTCGCTCTCTTTCTTTGGTTAGAATTGGATCATTCACTGGATAAAAATCTATGCTCTCTGTAAACCCTTTCATTCCCCATAATGTTTTGTTGGTCATGGTCTGAACAAGCTTTATATTGATTGTGACAGTTAATTGATAAACATTGGCTAAACCGGTGCTCGAAAAAAATACCGGGACAGAACTGTATGACACAATAGTACCATAGATCACCCCTTCTGCTTCTGACTCAGACACCAGCTTTGCATCTGAAGAATCTGCAATTGTTTTCCTCATCGCTGATGTGAACAGATCTTCTATTCCTATTTCGTTTGTTAAATTTATAAATACTGGAACATAGATTTTACTAACCTTCAAAGGGACAACACCAGTACCTCTACCAAAATTGTATCCACAATCATGAAAAGGTAAGATAAATACAAAAAATAAAATAAGCACTACAATCTTTTTTAACAATTGTTTACCTAAAAACCTGATGTACAATTTGCCTGTCACTTAAAAAACAGGGTATCGTTCCCTGGATAAATTCTATAGCTCATCCAAATGCTACTAACAGCCACAAGCGTTTTATAAATTGGTACAGTCACACACCGCTTTTATCCTGTATAGATAACAACGATGAATTAAATACAATAAAATTGTGTTATGCTGATGTTACTCCTGTGAAATTACTGGTTGAGATTCCTTTTTAGTTTTCTTTGCTTTGGGGGCCGATTTTCCGCTTATCTTTTTTGTTGTTTTAGATTTTGCAGCTGATTGTTCCTTCATTGCATCTTTATAGATCTTCTCTGCCTGCTTTTTGTAACCCTCAATCTTTGCCTTTATGTCAGAAATAGCCTTCTCTGCCTTATCCTTATATAGGTTTATAGCTTTATCCTGAAGCTCTTTAAATAACTTTTCATATCGCTTCTGTTCATCTTCTATTCGCTTAGAAATGTTTTGTATTTGGGGATTATTCACTGCTAATTTAGCAATATCATTTGCTGTCTTGACTACTAACTCTTTAACCTCTGATTGTGTTTGTTTAGCCAATTTCTGCACCTCATCCTTAAATTGCTTTATTACATCCAACAGCTTTACTTGTTTTGTTGCCATATTATCCTCCTTAATAATTTTAATCTCTTATATGAGAAAGTTCCAATACAGTCAATATTTTTTAACATAACTATCCGTATTACTTTAACATGTTGATAGCTGTTAATTCCTGTTCCTCCATCTTATGTTGTACAACCCTCATTCCTTCCCTCCTCTGGAGCCCCTTTACTGATACTGGCTCGCCATAGATCACTATACCTCTGGTAAAAGGGAGCGGTATTAGAAATTTATCCCATGATTTTATCTGAATATAATGTTTAAAATTCACAGTGACAGGTACTATTGGAATATCCATTTTCTGAGCAAACCAGACAGGCCCTGGCTTTAAGATATGATATGGACCTTTAGGACCATCGCCTGTTAAACCTATTGTATAATTATTTTTAATGTATTTTATTGCCTCACGTGTTGCAGTTTCACCACCTCTTGTACTTGAGCCTCTGATCACTTCAAAACCATAACGCTTGATTACATCAGCTGCTATATCTCCATCCCTGCTACTGCTTATAATAATAGCAACCCGTTTCTTTTTATTAAGATATGGAAGCGCTAAAAATTGGCCATGCCAGAACACTGCAACCACGGCTGTCTTTGACATAACATCATTGAACCTATCATTACCTATCAATACCCAGCGGATTGTCAATGATAAAAGATTGGTTAAGCACCATATCAACCAACCTAAAATTCGGGTAATAACATCATCAAGTTTTTTTTTCATAGCTTATGGAAGACTCTCTGGAGAGGAGTGTATGTTGAAGATTGTAAAGTTTATTATAATATCCTGCTTTCTTCATAAGCATATCATGCGGACCTTCTTCTATAAGCTGCCCCTTTGCAAGTACAGCTATTCTATCAGCACGCTCTGCAGTGTACAACCTATGAGCTATTAAGAAGGTGGTTTTTCCTTTCATAAGGTTATCAAGTGCCCTCTGTACCTCACTTTCTGACCTTGCATCAAGATTGGAGGTTGCCTCATCAAGGATGAGTATGGAAGGATTCTTGAGTATAGCCCTTGCTATTGCTATTCTCTGTCTCTCGCCACCTGATAACCTTGCTCCCCTTTCTCCAAGATTTGTATTATAACCATCAGGCAGTCTCATTATAAAGTCATGCGCATAGGCAGCCTTTGCAGCTTCTATGATCTGTTCAAAGGTTGCATCCTTTTTACCATAAAGAATATTATTATAAACCGTGTCGTCAAAAAGGATTGTTTCCTGTGTTACTATTCCTATAGCATCCCTTAAAGATTTGATATTAATGTCTCTAATATCTATTCCGTCTATTTTAATTGAGCCGGATGTGACATCATAAAATCTCGTAAGTAAACTGACAAGTGTACTCTTGCCAGCTCCGCTATCGCCAACTATTGCAAGTATTTCTCCTTTTTTAACTTTGAGAGAAATATTTTTCAACACATCTATTTCCCCATATCTGAAACTTACATTATTAAAGGCGATGTGATCCTTTACTTCTTTAAGTACATAACTACCCTGATTTATAGTTTCTAAAGGTTCATCCAGTACTTCAAAAACACGCGTTGAAGCTGCAATGCCATCCTGAATAACACTGTTTATATTACTCAAATTCTTCACAGGCTGATACAATAATCCTATTGCAGCAAAGAAAGAGAAAAAGCCTTCTGGCGTGAGTGTCCCATTCATAATGCGCACACCACCATACCAGAAAGCACCTACAAACCCTATAACCATGAGGAATTCCATGGATGGTACGAACAAGGCGTTTACCTTTACCCCTCGCATAAGTGCAGCATAAAGATCCGATGTAAATCTTTTGAATCGGCTTATTTCATACTCCTCCTGATTAAAAGCCTTAACAATATTGATGCTTGAAATTGATTCAAACAATTTGTTGTTAAGTTTAGCCGCTGCATTCTGCCCCTGCACGCTGACCTTTCGCAACTTTCTTCCAACCCAGACAACTGCATAACCTGCCACAGGGTAAACGAGGAATGTGAGCACAGCAAGCTTCCAATCCAGATAAAAAGCGAGGCCAACAAGCACGATAATAGAAAAGCCATCACGCAAACTCCCAGCCACTGCATTTGTAACAGCTCCCTGAACCAATCCAACGTCATTCATAATCCTTGATACAAGTGTTCCTGTATTAACCCTGGAAAAATAGCTCATTGGTAGATATTGTATATGTTCAAAAAGGCTATTCCTGATATCCATTATTACCCTCTGACCAATGTTACCCATAAAATAAGCCTGGCCATAATATGAAACCCCCTTGAGCAAGGCTACCAGGATCAGCGTAATGGGTAAGTAATAGAACAATTCTTTCTTTGGTATCTTTGTAAGAAAGGCAAAAGGACCAGCTATATGTAATGTTGTTTCTGTTGGGTTTATTACAAACTTAATTAATGGACCGGAAAGATAAGCAAGCGCTCCTGTCATAAGAGATAAAATTATCATGAGTATCATAGCCAGAATAAATCTGCCTATGTAAGGTTTTAAATATACCAATAATCTATAAACTACCCGTTTGTTCATGCACTTAATCCTAACATGCTTAATATATCATCAGCCGCGTTCTCTGAAGCATCCTTATCGGTCAATACACGTCTTAATTTTGCATACCCTTCTTTGAACCTATTATAGCTTAATTCACCCTTCAGGTATACATTTATCATATCTGCAAGGTTTTGAGGCGTAAGCTTGTTTTGAACCAATTCCGGCACAATGTCTTCACCAGTGGCTATATTCACTATTCCTATGCGCTTTATTGATAAAAGCATTCTTGCCACTATATGCGAAAAGAAAGAGACCCTGTAAATAATTATCATAGGTATACCAAGAAGTGCAGTTTCCAGTGTGGCTGTCCCGGATGTAACAACAGCAAACTCAGACATACCCACTGCATTGTATGTATCGTTAACAATTATCCTGATAGGCAAATTAAAATTGCTCGCAATAGTTCTGCATAAATCAGACTGTGAGGATAATACTGGAATAACAAACATCAAATTGTTATGTTGCTCTTTGAGTATGGATGCTGCTTTGAGCATTATTGGGAAATGACGTTTAACCTCTGAATCTCTGCTACCTGGCAACATTGCTATAATCCTGCGATTCAAAGGAATGTCATACAATTTTAAAAGTTCCTGTTTTGTTCTGGTCATCTTTACAATCTTTACAAGTGGATGCCCAACAAATTTCACATCAACTCCAGCCTGTTTATATATTGGTTCTTCAAAACTAAATATCACCAGTACCTTCTTAAAATATTTAGCGATCTGTTTTATCCTGCCCTTTCTCCATGCCCACACCTGCGGAGAGATGTAATAAACAAGTGGTATTCCTATATCATACAATTTTTTTGCAAGTCTAAGATTGAAATCAGGAAAATCAATCAATATTCCGAGATCAAAATGATCTTTTGCCACATTAGCCTCTACAGATCTAAAAGCCTGCCTTATCATGCCAATATGTTTAAGCACTTCAGATATACCTACAACAGCTATTTTATCTGCATCAAAAATGAGCTTTACCCCTTCCTGCGACATCCGCCTGCCACCAATACCTATGAATTCTACAGTGTTCATTTGCTCGTCTGTATTGTCAGCCTTTATTCCAAAGTTTTGATCCATTGCTGCACTGGTTGAGGATGAAGAAACATTTAAAGCCTGAGATTGAACCATACGTGTTCTGCTGTTAATCTTATACCTTATAGCTTTTACCAGGTTTGCACCATGGAGGTCAGCAGATGGTTCACCTGCTATGATCAATATTCTTTTCATATCCTATAATTTCAAGATTTTTTTTTATTTTTCTTAAAATTTTAAATGCGATTTCAAGGGCTAACAAACCATCCCTCCCCTTAACAATCGGTTCTGTTTTTGTGTTAATTGCATGAATAAAGCTTTTGATCTCTTCAAGTAAACTATCCTCTTTTGATATCTCTAATTGTTTAGCCTCAAGTTCAGGAGTCGGGGTTTGATGAACCTTTACTATATTTACCTTCGATGTCCCATAATCAATAGAAAAATAAGCATCGCTCTGAAACAACCTTATCTTCCGCATACGCTCTGTAGAGACCCTGCTTGCAGTTACATTTGCAACGCAATTATTTCCGAACTTTAACCTTGCATTTGCAATATCAATCTTATCGGTTAATACAGGCACTCCAACAGCATCAATCGAAATTATATCTGATTGAATTAAGGAAAGTATAATGTCAAGGTCGTGAATCATAAGATCCCTTACAACATCGACATCTGTTCCTCTCACAGAAAAAGGACTCAATCTGTGTACCTCAATGAAAACCGGTTTATTTATCATGGTTTTCACAGTTCTTATGGCACTATTAAAACGCTCAAGATGACCTATCTGGAATACAATATTTTGTTCTTCTGCAATGTTAACCAGCCTTCTTGCGTGATAAACTGTATCAGCTATGGGTTTTTCAAGTAAAACAGGAATTTTATGCTTTAGAAAAAAACCTGCCACATCATAATGAAATACAGTTGGCACCACAACGCTTACAGCATCAACAAGCCCGAGCAATTTTTTATAATCAGCATAGGTATTAACTTTAAATCTTTCATATGCTTTTTTTCGTTTTTCTTCATCCACATCTGCTATTGCAACAAGTTCCACATCATCGAGAGACTTATATTTCTCACAGTGGAAAGTGCCAAGATATCCTACTCCTACAACACCAACACGCAACTTCATAATCTATATCTACATACCCCTCTCTTGGATGTCTGAATAAACTCAATTATATGTTGAATATCCGGATCAGGTGGAAGTTCGTCATTCACCTTTTTTATAGCATCATCAAGACTATAGTTGCTCCTGAAAAGTATTCTGTAAGCCTTTTCTATAAGCTGAATTTTTTCTTTAGTATAACCTCTTCGTCTGAGCCCCACTATGTTTATACCATACAACCTTGCTCTATCACCACTTGCTATTGCAAAAGGTGGTACATCCATAGAAGCCATAGCACCGCCACCAAGCATGGCAAGTTTGCCAACCCTTGTAAATTGATGTATTGCAACAAGCCCACCAAGAATAGCCATACTCTCGACAGTAACATGTCCTGCAAGTGTCGCATTGTTTGCGAATACAGTTTCGTCTCCAACAACACAATCATGCGCCACATGCGAACCTATCATGAACAGATTTTTGTTCCCTATTGTTGTGATACCCTTACCTGTAGGCGTACCAGGGTTTATTACAACATGCTCCCTTATAATATTGTTATCACCTATCACCAACCGTGTGGGCTCATTTTTGTATTTAAGATCCTGTGGTGGAGAACCAAGTGATGCAAACTGATATATTCTGTTGTTCTTCCCAATCTCAGTATAACCATCTATTACTACAGATGGACCAATGATTGTTCCATCACCAATTTTAACATTAGGACCTATTATGGTATATGGACCAATCTCAATATTATCCCCTAGTTCTGCTGATGATGATACAATTGCAGTTGGATGAATATTCATTTCGCCTCCTCTACTATAGCAGTGAGAATCTCACCCTCTGCAACAATCTTACCATTAACGTAAGCCTTGCATTCAAATGTTGTAAAGTTTCTAATACGCTTTTTTATAGATGATTCAAGCCTTACACTATCACCTGGCACCACTGGCTGTCTGAATTTAAAATTATTTACACCAACAAGATAGGGTATACCTTTTATTCCCTGTGGCAAAGACTTTGCGGCCAGTATGCCACTTGTCTGAGCCAGCGCCTCAATTATAATAACCCCTGGTAATGTTGGTGTATCAGGGAAGTGCCCTGTAAAAAAAGGTTCATCTATAGAGATATTTTTTACTGCAACTATACTTTTATCTTCTACCAATTCCTCAACCCTATCCACAAATAAAAATGGATACCTCTGCGGTATTAACTTCATTATCTCTTTTATTTCTATCTTCATTTTTTCCCTTCTGTAGTCTGGTCTAATCCCAGATGCTTTTTTATCTCGCTGAGTAATCTTTTCATCTCTGGAAGCTCTTTAAAAACTGATACAGCTTTAAGCCAATCAACGTGATTGATAGCAGGAGAACCAGATACAACTGCATGAGAGGGTAAATCTTTCGCTACCCCTGATTGGGCTCCGATCATAACGAAATCACCTATCTTAAGGTGCCCTATAATACCTACCTGACCTGCTATGGTAACATTATTACCAATATGCGTACTCCCTGATATACCAGCCTGACTGACTATTATACAATTTTCACCTATTCTAACATTATGGGCTATTTGAACAAGATTATCTATCTTTGTACCACTCCCTATACGTGTTACACCAAGTGCTGCTCTATCAATAGTTGTATTTGCGCCTATTTCAACATCATCGCCTATTTCTACATGTCCTATCTGCTGGATCTTTATATTTCTCAGACCATCCTTTGCAAAGCCAAATCCGTCTGAACCAATCACAGCCCCTGAATGGATTATACACCTCTTGCCTATAACTGTATGGTGGTAAATGGATACATTGGAGTATATAACTGTATCGTCAAGAATCACACTTCCATAACCTATATAGGTGTGAGGATATATTCTTACTCTATTCCCGATCTGTACGTTATTATCAATATAACAGAATGGTGCAAGATGTGTGTCTTTACCTATCTGGGTATTCCTTCCAATATATGCTCTACCATCTATACCCCAATCCGGGTGTGTTGGTGGATGAAATTTAGCCACTATCTTTGCAAAAGCTAAATATGGATCTTTTGCTATAACCTGTGCTATGTTTAAGTTCTCTATGTGATTCTCTGTAATAATAGCAGAGGCTCTGGTTTGATATACAAGTGGCTTGTACTTTGGATTGGAAATAAATGTTATAACACCTTCTTCTGCATCCTCAATGGCGCCAACATCTTTGATCACAATATTTTCATCCCCCTCTACCCTGCCATTTATAAGCTGTGCGAGTTCCTTTAAGGTGTACATGTCTGCCTCATTTTTCTGTTTTATTCTGCTTTTCTGCGCGTTTATTAAAAAGTTGCATAACTTTATCTGTCAGATCTTCACTTTCAGGAGCATACAGAATACCACCCTGTGACTTTTCTATTATAAGACTATAATTACCCTTTTTACCTATTTCAGTTATTATATCCTGCAGTTGAGAGAGTATTTGCTTTGTTAACTCACTATCCTTTTTCTGAAGTTCCTCGTCGTACTGCTGAACAAGCTTAAGGAATTGATCCCTTTTTTTCACAAATTCTGCCTGTTTTTCAACAAGTGCATCACGAGAAAGCAAAGAACTTTGAGCCTCAAGAGATTTCTGTAGATTTTCAAGTTCCTGCTTCTTTTGATTCAACTCCTTTTTCCTTGATGCAAATTCTTTTTCTAATGCAGCCTTTGCCTTCTTACCTTCGTCAGACTGAAGAAGGATCCTCTGAAGATCAATATAACCTATTTTAGGTGCAGTATCAGCAGCATATGACCGTATAGCCATTGATGTGAACATTAGTGATACACCAAGTATCATCACTATCTTTTTCATGTTACCTCCTAAATTTTATTTACACTACTTTAATAAAACGTTCCTATCGAAAATTCAAATACATTGGGCTGATCAGTGGGCCTTGGATTCAGTGGGAATCCCCATTCAAACCTGAACGGTGCTATAGGCGTATACCACCTTATACCAAAACCATACCCCATCTGCAATGGTGAAGCAAAATAGCCCTGATTCTCTGCATACGCATTACCAGTATCAAAGAAGATAACCCCATCTATTTTAGCCTCTTTAATCAATGGGAAAACATACTCCATTGTAGTGGCTATCATTTTGTTTCCACCATAAAGAAGTTGTGTTGTTGGTGCAAATGGATCCATGTTTGTAACCAATGCTGGCATTTGAGGCCCAATTGTTCTGTAGTTGTAACCTCTTACAGAATTGATACCACCAAGGAAATATCTATTTACAAATGGCAGAAATCCATTGCCTGGCACATATCCATAACCTATTCTACCATTTATCATAAACACTGTATCAAGTGGTAAGGGGAAATATCTTGATGCAGAGGCATCAAATTTTAAGAATGTAAAACTTCCTCCAAGCGGTCCTCCGGCAAACTCAGCTGATCCGCTCACAAGAGAACCTTTTGTGGTGTATATTGGATTATCCCTTGTATCCTGTATAAAACCGAGTGTTACAGCACTGGTTACACCGTTTTGAAGCAGATACGAATATGCACTACTTATACTTGAGAAATATGAATTATCATAACCATAATTTACATAGATTCTTAATCTGTCAATTAGCCAGTAACCTAACTGCAGGTTTCCACCTGTATCATTGGTGGTGTAACCAGGATATATATTGGACATATTATAAAGGCTTGTTCCCATGGTCCAATTCGTATCAAGGAAATATGGGTCATAATAAGATATGCTGTACTGTTTTGTAATACCACCGATCTGAGCCATCAGATTCAATTGTGTCCCAAGCCCGGCAAGATTTTGTAATTGCACCTGAGCTGTTAAAAAAAACTGCTGATAAGAACTATACCCTCCGCCCAGCATAGCCATACCACCATGTCCTTCTTTTACCTTAACATCAAGATTCATCTTTTCAATATCATCCTCTGAACTACCTTTGGACGTGCTTACATCAACATTGTCAAAGAATCCTGTGGCATATATACGTTCCTTTGATTCTTTAATCTTGTTCTCTTTATAAAGTTCACCCTCCCATATCTGCATCTGACGCCTTATAACCTTGTCCCTTGTTTTGGTATTCCCCATTATCGTAATCTTATCTATATATGTGAGCAATCCTTTATTGATCTGGAAAACTACTGCCACTGTCTTATTATTATCATCCACTGATGTCTCAGGATTCACATTTGCAAAGGCATATCCATTGTCAGTGTAAACATCTGTGAGTCTGAATATATCATCCATGAGTTTTGTGCGGTTGAACCATTCACCTGGTTTGGTGTGGATATAACTCATCAATTTATTCTTAGGGAATAAGAGATCACCCTCTATATCAATATTTGAGATCTTATACCTGTTTCCCTCTTCAATGTTTATGACTATATCCACTGTTTTTCCATCTGGATTAAGAAAGATATGTGGTTGTTCTATTTTTATATTAATAAAGCCATTATCCATGTAAAACATGGTTAATCTTGTTATATCTCTGTCCAGTTCTGTTTCGTTAAACTTGCCACTCCCGGTAATGAAACTAAAAATTCCAGGGGTGGAACTTTCCATATGGGATCGTAATTGAGCACCTGTAAAAGCATGATTGCCTATAAAATTTATCACTCCTATTTTAACTACCTCTCCTTCTTTAATATTAAAGATTATATCAACCTCCATCTCAGATACAGGTTCAACTTCGTAGGTAACATGAATATTGTAGTAACCTTTTTCTTTATACATGCCAACTATCTTATCTATGGAAGCTGATATTGCTGACTTATCATAAAAGCTTCTTGGCTTAAATGTAAGGGCATCTTTAAGTTTATCACTGGAAAACTCTGAATTACCTTTAAATTCTATATTCCTGATGAGTGGCCTCTCTACAAAGTTATATATTAAATTAACACCATTATTGTAAGGTTCTGCATAAACATTGATACTATCAAAATAGCCTAACTTAAATAGGTTAAGGATATCATTATCAATTATACGCTGTGACAACGGAGAGCCTACGGACTGTTTAATATGTTCAAGTATGACTTCTTTCTGTATCCTTTTATTACCTTCTATAGTGATCTTTTCAACCAGAGGTTGGTCTGCAAAAGCCATCTTTGGTAACTGTGCAAATACTATTACACTGCACAATACTAAAAGCTCAATCAACAACCTGAAATAATATCCCATCACTTATCCTGTATCTTTTTGACATCATTCTGGCAAACGACTCATTGTGAGTTACCATTATAATTGTTACACCTTTAATCTTATTAAACTGTAAAAGCAGTTTCATAATTATCTCACCACTATGAGAATCAAGATTTCCAGTGGGTTCATCTGCAAGCACTAACAGAGGGGACATAATAAGCGCACGAGCAACTGCCACTTTTTGTTGTTCACCTCCAGATAATTCGGATGGTTTGTTTGTAAGTTTATCATGTAAACCAACCTCGTTTAACAATTGGAGAGCCTTCTCTTCTGCCATTTTTTTATCCATACCAGATATAATAGCAGGGAACATTACATTCTCAACAAGATCAAACTCCATGAGTAAATGGTGAGCCTGAAATACAAAACCAATATTGGCATTTCTAAAATTTGCGAGTTCATCTGCATTTTTATTGAAGATACTGGTATTTTTAAACAAAACATCACCGGAAGTAGGTTTATCAAGGCTACCTATTATCTGCAAAAGTGTTGTTTTACCAGAACCGGATACACCTATTATGCTAACCGTCTCTCCTGCGCATACTTCAAGATTTATACCCTTTAAAACATCAACACGTCTTTTACTATCGTAAAAGCTCTTGTGCACATCAACAATCTTAAGTAATGGTTCAAAATCATTCATATTGTCTGCATTCAATAAAATACAGGGCCCTTTAAGTCAAGAACATAAAGAATATTGTTTGTGAAATTTTTAAGTTATTATCTTTTCTATAGCTTCTTTAAATATATCCAAACCTTTTTTAAGCTCTTGTTCTGTTATAATAAGTGGTGGTAGGAATCTGATGATATTATTATTGGTTATGTTTGTTATCAATCCCATTTCCAGACATTTCTCAAATACCTTAGTTACAATATCAGGATCATTGAATTCTACACCAATGGCGAGCCCCATGCCTCTCACATCTTTTATTAAATCTTTATGCTCATTTTTTAATTTGGAAAGATATTTTAAAGTAATATTACCAAGTCTTCTGGCGTTCTGTGGTAATCTGTGTTTTATAATGTAGGTTAAAGCAGATATGCCAGCCTGTGCAGCAAGAGGTGAACCTCCAAATGTTGTACCATGTGTTCCATAATCAAACACTTCTGCAACATCCCTGGTAGCAAGTATTGCACCCATAGGTATGCCTCCAGCAATAGACTTGGCAATAGTGACCACATCAGGTTTGATGTTAAAATGCTCGTATGAAAACAACTTACCTGTTCTTCCAAGTCCAACCTGAACCTCATCCATGATCAATAAAATATCCTTCTTCTGTGTTTGTTCCCTCACAAATTTTATATATTCATTGTTTGCAGGATATATACCACCCTCACCCTGCACTGGTTCAAGTATTACAGCGCATACATCGTCACCAAGTGCTGCGTTCATATCCTCCATATCGTTGAATCTCACATACCTGAATCCAGGGACCAATGGTCCAAACCCTATTTGATATTTTCTTTGTCCTGTAGCTGAAAGTGCGCCGTATGTTCTACCATGAAAAGAGTTTGTAGCACTTACAATAACATACCTGCCATTCCCATACCTCTTATAAGAATAAAGTCTTGAAAGTTTAATAGCACCTTCATTTGCTTCAGCCCCACTGTTACAAAAGAATACCTTATCTGCAAATGAATGCTTTACAAGCAATCTTGCAAACTCAGCCTGTGGTGCTGTATAAAAATCGTTTGTTACAAGAATAAGCTTTTTTGCCTGCGATATAACAGCATTTACAATCTCTGGCGTAGAATAACCAGTATTTGCTGCACCTCTTGCACCAAGAAAATCTATATATTTTTTACCCTTGTTATCCCATAAATAAATTCCCTGTCCTCTTGTTATAACAATTGGTATTCGCTTATAGGTATGCATAATAAAATTATCAGCAGCAGTTATTATCTTATCTTTCTTCATTTATAACACGCCTCCTCTATCTCTAAATGTAATCATACTTTTAAAGATATTAATAAAAAATTGCAATAGAATTATCATTCAATCAATAAGCCTATCATTGC
Source organism: bacterium (assembly GCA_049966275.1). Classification (GTDB taxonomy): domain Bacteria; phylum JAMCPX01; class JAMCPX01; order JAMCPX01; family JAMCPX01; genus JBMFUY01. The sequence continues at coordinate 1,928 of JBMFUY010000027.1, read as the reverse complement.
GATATCCATGATTAATTGAATTTATCTCTTTCAAGATATTTTATAAAATCATCTGTGGCTTATTCCCAATTTTAAATGATAGGGTTCTATAAAGATTTGACATTTTCTTTATCCTTTCGTATTAAAACAATCAGTTGCTTCTCCTCGCATATAATTAAGGCGAAAGCCTTTTTCATAAAAGGAGGGTATATGGATAGCTTAAACAAACGTGTGTTCCACACACACACACACACAGTTTGGTGTGCGGTTCTGGCTCTGCTTGTTAGCCTATTATTTTCTGGTGTAGTTCAAGCTTCAAGTTACAGCGTTCTTGTTGGAGGCAATATTAAATCCACAAACTCATTTATCACATACGGTGCAGGGGTAAATCTTCATACCAATGGTAATCTTAAAAATAATGGTTTGTTCAAGGTAAGTGGTGATGTTGAGATCGTCGGTTCACTATTCACTGCAAATGGCACACATCCTGTTGATGTAACAGGTAACGTAATCCTTCCTGCACAATACATAACAATTCCAGTACTTTCTCCACAGTGCTGGTCTAAAGTAAACTACAGGTTTGAAGGTGGTGCTACCAATAACAGTGGTTACATCCAGATTTATGATGATAATGGCAATCTTTTGCAAACCATTACAGGTGGCAGATGGAACGACCCATCCGGGAATCAGTGGGCGTACAATGCAAATCTGAACCGATGGCATGTAGAAGGCAATAATCCTGAAGTGTTAAATGGAGTTGTATATTTCTGAAATGGACACACTGCAGGACAAGATGGACACCCTGAGAGGCGAGTTAAAACAATTGATGAAAGTGGGAGACGTCTACTCTTTTGAGGATATAGGCAGAACAATAGTCAAGTCTGAGGTTCATCAGACTGAAACAGACACCGCCAAACTCCAAGAGTATGGCATTTATGACCAGGTGCTGTCTACAAAGGTATATGTGGATGTAGAGAAGGTAAAAGCGATTGCACAGATTAAACCAGAACTCCCACTTATCAACACCGTAGAGCAGGTGTCGGTTAGAAAATTAAGAAAGAAATAGGAGGTACATATGAAAAAATTCTTAGATTATGAAACAGGCGCTGTTTATGAGTCTTTGCAGGAATGCAATCGCAAAAACTGCATATGCCCATATCACAGGTATGTAGCCTCAAAAAACAGATGGGTCATACTTTCAACTTTTCATAAGGAGTTGAGACGAGGAGACCCTGCGGCATACTACTGGGCAGATAGACTTAGAGATGCGGGTCTTGGCAAAATTATAGGAGGCTATATTCACGGAATCGTTTTTGAAGAAACCCAAAGCCTGGAGCTCTTTGTTAAAACAATGGATAAGAAAAACGTTAATCAGAATATTGGGTATTTTCTTGCAACGCCTAAAAACTGGGAAACTATACCATTCAACATCAGCAAAATCTACGTGTTTGATACCTTCAAACGACTTAACCGCAAAAAAGAAAACAGCCAAAAGGTCCTGGATAATCTAATAAAGAATATGGACAGATCCTACAATAATGCAATTGATTGCATTAGATATGCAGCCAGCTACATGAACAACTACAGAGAAGCCGTTAGGAAAGTGAAACAGGCAATGAAGGAAAAAGGCATGCTGCTCCCTGAAGAAGAAATACTAATGGAAGTTGGCAAAAATGGGGAAAAGGAATTCCAGAAAATGTACTATATCATCAACAGACACTTCGGAATAGTCAAAGGGGTTAAGATACCTAAAGTGCCGAAGGAACTTCAATATAGAAAGTTTGAATACGAGTTGATCCCGCCAGCTTACGTTTTTGACCACCACACACATATTGGAAAATATATAGAGATCCTGGAAGAGGATTACACGTATAACGAAATGTGGGATAAGTTCGGAATAGATCTGCGGTGGTCAGGAACCCTGGCTGGTGAATACTGGCGGTTTAAAG
>JBMFUY010000026.1:0-18768 GCA_049966275.1 bacterium | reverse complement strand
TTTTTTCTAATATTCGAAGAATACCTATATTTGACGCGGGGTTATCACTCATTACACAAACTTCCCTATTTTGCAAATGCATTTTTCGGGTTTAAATATTAGCAGATAGTTAAAATAGCTATTGTTTTAGATAAAACCCTCTTGCTTGCATGAGCTGAACAAACCAGGATAAGTATATAAATAAACAGGCAGCGCTTTGCTTTTACTTGCTATAATCCGGAACAATGGGTTGATCAGTTTCTATATGTGTTTCTAATGTTTGAATTCGTTTGCCATTTACTGTGATCTGCACAGCCTTCACTCCATCAATGTTTTTTGCAAGCGAATTTACGATTGAATAAATAGCTGTTATCTCTGCAGATGAACCTTCCGGTGTTTTTGATATAAGCTCGCCGTTCAGATCCAGAAGCAAAACCCCGTTTGATTGAAGCATTGCATCATTAATTCTTACCCCTGCTGGAATTGGAGTTACAAGTCCTTTATGGGATGCCTTCTCAAGTTCACTAATTATATTTCTGCACTTATTTAATAAATCATTCGTGGCGGTTATTTCTCTTTGTTCTGGCTCAAGCGTATCTGTATCAGGGTTATAATAGTACAGAGTAACAAGCTCTTTAACCGGTACAGGTCTTTTAACCAATGATATGGGTTTTATATAAGTTACATAAATTAGATAACCTGCAGCAATAAATAAAACAACAAGTAAAACTACAATGTAAAAGCGTTTTTTATTCTTACCCATGTTCATCCAATATCACCTTTTTTACATTGTTATCAATATCTATAGAAAGTAACAGCTTTCCCATTTTCTTGAATTGCTCTGGTGCATCTGTTACGTAAAATTTAAGTGCCCCATAACTTTTATACTTTGCCACATTATTGTGAGAGGTATTAATATCGGTTTTCATAAGTCCGGTGCGTGATAGATACTCATAAACCCTTTTCGCCACTGCCTGGCCTGAATTAACAAGCTTTACTTTGTCCCCAACAACCTTTTTTATCACCGGTGAAAGAACTGGATAATGGGTACATCCTAGTATTAAAGTATCAATGTTGTGTTGTTTTAAACCTGACAAATAATATCTGGCAATCTCATACGCAAACTGTGTTTTATGCATACCCTCTTCAACAATAGGAACAAATAAAGGGCATGCCTTTTGAAAAATTTTTGCCTTGTTATCAAATGTATGTATTGCCAATTTATATGAATTACTTTCTATAGTTGCCCTTGTGCCTATAACACCAATTCTGTTATTCTTCGTTAATGCTATTGCCTCTGCAGAGCCGGGCTCTATCACACCTATTATGGGTAAACCACTAAAATTCTGTTTGAGATAATCTATAGCCACAGAAGATGAAGTGTTACAGGCAACAACGAGTAGTTTTATACCCAGCTTCAAAAGAAAATTTGTGTTTTGAATAGAATACTTTACTATGGTATCTTTTGATCTATTGCCGTAAGGCACACGTGCAGTATCACCGAGATAGAATATATCCTCGTATGGCAGCAACCTTCTGATCTCTCTTAAAACTGTTAAACCACCAACCCCTGAATCAAATATGCCTATGCCCTTATTCTTCAAATAGGCATTATTAACCTTATTTTTCATTTCATTGTTTCAATATGTTTGATGCAATAACCAGCCGCTGGATCTCTGATGTCCCTTCGTATATTTCTGTTATTTTAGCATCCCTGAAATGTCTTTCAACTGCATAATCAGTTGTATATCCGTAACCACCATGTATCTGAATAGCTTTAGTGGTTATCCACATTGCTGTCTCTGCTGCAAATAATTTTGCCATTGCAGCCTCTTTGGTAAAACGTATCTTCTTATCTTTGAGATAAGCTGCCCTGAGAGTAAGCAACCTTGCAGAATCCAGTCTTGTTGCCATATCAGCAATCATCCATTGAATTGCCTCAAAATTAGATATAAGCTGGCCGAACGCCTCTCTCTGTTTTGCAAATTCAATCGATTCCTCCATCGCAGCCCTGGCAATACCAAGAGCCTGTGAAGCTATACCTATCCTGCCTCCATCAAGTGTTGACATAGCTATTTTGAATCCATCTCCGATATTACCTAAAAGATTTTCTTTAGGAAGTTTAACATCTTCAAGTACAATCTGAGCTGTTGAAGAACCACGGATACCCAATTTATGCTCAAGTCTATTAATCTTAAAGCCATCAATATCTGTTGGTACTATAAAGGCACTGATCCCTCTATGCCCTTTTGTCTTATCTGTCATTGCAAATACAATGGCTACATTGGCTTCTTTGCCATTCGTTATAAAATTCTTTGTGCCATTGAGTATAAAAAATTCACCTGATTGATTGGCTGTGGTTTGTTGTCTTGCGGCGTCTGATCCAGCATTTGGTTCTGATAAAGCAAAACAGCCAAGCTTCTCTCCTTTTGCAAGTGGAACAAGATATCTTTTCTTTTGTTCTTCGCTTCCAAACTTCAGAATGGGATCACATACAAGGGAGTTGTTAACAGACATTATCACGCCTGTACTGGCACAGGCAGCTGATATCTCTTCCATAGCTATAACATAAGATACAGTGTCAAAACCCGCGCCCCCATACTCTGGAGGCACCATCATTCCCATAAATCCTAATTCTGCAAGTTTTTTCACAATATCCATCGGGAACTGACCTGTTTGATCAATATCTTTTGCCCTTGGCTTAACAACTCCATTAGCGAAATCCTTCGCAGTCTCAAGTATCATCTTCTGTTCATCTGTAAATTCAAATTGCATACAACACTCCTTTTTATAACTAACGTTCTATTCTGACAATTATCTATCATTAAACTTTGGTTTTCTCTTTTCCAGAAATGCCTTCAACCCTTCTGTATGATCCTCAGTGGAAAACAATACTGCAAAGGCATCCCTCTCTATTTCAAGGGCTGTATTTAAATCTGTCTCAATACCAAAATCAATAGCCCTTTTTGCCATCATGATAGCTGTTTTTGATTTGGATGCTATTTTTGAAGCCAGGCTTTTTACCTCATCCATTAATTTATCCTTTGGGACCACTCTATTAACAAGCCCTATCTCCTTCGCCTGTTGAGCAGATATAATATCACCGGTAAGAACAAGTTCCATAGCCATTCCCCTACCCACTAAACGGGTCAACCTCTGAGTTCCACCAAAACCAGGTATTATGCCAAGATTAATTTCTGGTTGTCCAAACTTTGCATCATCGCTTGCAATAATAATATCACATGCCATGGCTATTTCACACCCTCCTCCAAGGGCATAACCATTTACAGCAGCTATAAATGGTATACTTAGCTCATTCATTTTCTGTTTTATAACATCACTCCTCATTGAAAACGCTGATGCACCAAATGGATCAAGTGTGCTGAGTTCCTTTATATCTGCCCCTGCTACAAACGCTTTATCTCCAGCTCCTGTCATTATGCACACCTTAATCTCTTTATGTGATTTCAGTTCTTCAAGAACCAATCTCAACTCTTCGAGCAGTTGAGAATTAAGCGCATTTAACACCTCTGGTCTGTTGAGTGTTATTGTTGCAATATTCCCATCCAGATCCAATTTTATTGTCTTGTATTCCATGTTTCCTCCTTAACTCTAAAAACTATGAATTTAATATTTATAAAAACCTATGCCTACCTTTTTACCAAGCATACCTGCCTCTACATATTTTTTCAATAACGGGCATGGTCTATACTTTGGATCGCCAAGGTCCCTATATAAAACCTCAAGGATCGCAAGCATTGTATCAAGTCCTATGAAATCAGCCAGCTGAAGTGGTCCCATTGGTACATTCGTGCCTAATTTCATTGCAGTATCTATATCCTGTGGTGTAGCTATACCTTCCATAAGCACAAATATTGCTTCATTTATCCATGGAGCAAGGATCCGATTTACTATGAACCCTGCTGAATCCCTGGATATCACTGTTGTCTTGCCCAATTGTTTAGCAAGCTCAACAGTGGTGTTCAGTGTTTGTTCTGATGTGGTTAAGCCTTTGATAATCTCCACGAGTGCCATGATAGGAACTGGATTCATAAAATGCATACCTATTACTTTATCCGGTCTATGTGTTACACCAGCTATTCGTGTTATAGAAATAGAAGATGTGTTGGATGCGAGTATTACATCAGCTCCTGTTAAAGAATCTAATCTTTTAAATGTATCAACCTTAAGATTCAGATCCTCGGGTATCGCTTCTATTACAAATTCTGCACTCCCAATATCATTAAAATTCGTGGTTAGTTTTATGCGACTTATAGCAGCGTCTCTTTCCTGAGTAGATAGCTTTCCCTTCTGCACAAATTTATCAAGGCTTGTCTGAATATTTTTAATACCTCTCTGCAAATACTCTTCTTTTATATCATAAAGGATAACCGATTTACCCACGCTGGATATAACCTGAGCTATACCGCTACCCATTTGACCCGCTCCAAGTACTGCTATTGTGTTTATCATATAAAACCTCCTTTAGTTTTTATAAGATATATATATGTTTTATGCCTACTGCAACAAAATAAAGTCTCTTTTAACTACCAGTTGCATGGATCAATGCCTTACCACATCTATACTTTTAACTGTTGTTGATCCGCAATAATTCCTGTAAAAAGTTTTATCGGGACCTTTTCAAAGTATCTGTTTACAACCTTCACATATTTGTTTTTGTATGTTGTTATCTCATAAGCAGGTTTATCAGAAATTACAAATTTATTCTCATACTCTTTTGGAATTACCTTCTCTGTTCCACACAAGCCATACACAGGAATATGGTTTTGTTTACATAGCATTGCTATGGGATATGTTCCGATCTTGCTTACAAGATATTTATTTAAAATTGCATCACCTCCAATAAGTACTACATCAATATCGTACATTGCTAACATGCTTATGCCTGTTACATCTGTAACAAACATAACAGGTATTGACGATCTGGATAATTGAATCATCATCTTTTCGCCTTCTCTCATCGGACGGGATTCAGGCACAACTACCTTAAATCTCGATCCCTTTTTGTGGGCATATTTAAGACTTTCTAAAACAGTAGAACTTGAAGAATATATCATGATGACATTCTTGTTTTTAATCAAGTTAAATACCCTTTTTGCTATATCTATTTTATGGGCTTCTATTTCATCTCTGTATTTATCAAGGTAAAGTAAAAAATCTCTTTTCTCAACCAAAGTTTTCATTTTTGTTATTCTGTAAGCAAGGTTAAACATAATTCCCATAGAAGGTTGAGCTGATATAAGTTGCTGTGATATACACTTATATAACTCAGGAGACAATTTTACATCCTTACGCTTTACAAATTTCTTAATAAGTTTGATAGCCTTCAAAGCTATATCTGTAGAACCTGAAGTGTTGTCTTTCGTTACAGGCAAAAGTATCTTTTTTATATAATTGGTATAATCCATTTTTGTTGTTAAAAAAGGGATTCAATTAAATTTAATTGAATCCCTTTACATCTATTTTCTTCTTGAGTAATTAGAAGTTTTCAATACAATTATAAAACGTAATCTTCTTTTTCAACCACATGTTGTGCTATTTTATCTTTGATTCCGGAAAGATTCAATGAATAATTAAATCCAAGCTGTGACAAGGATTTTTCATAACCAGCAAACTCTGTAGGATCATCTTCTGCCACATCACCAAGTACATACCTTGCAGTAAGAGTAACCCTGTTCAGAGCTTCGTACACAAAAGCACGTGTAATTAATAATGGGATTGTAATGGCTGACTCACCCTTCACATCTTTCAATTTAAGTGTTCTTGCAATTACCGAATCCATTCCATAAACATCTATAATCATGTTGGCTAATTGCTCGAATATGTACTCGCCCTTTCCAAATTGAAACGCCCTATCAGCCAGCGCAGCCATATACTTCTGAACAGCTACTCCGGTCGTGTAAACAGTGATCTTTTTTGCTATATCAGTTGCCAGTTTTTCAACACCCAACAACTCTGAACCAGGCTTCTTATTAACCTTACCTGATTCTATTTGAGAGCTTATCTCACTAAATTTACCCATAAAATCAAGCTCACCCTTCATGGATTTTTTCGCTATAGCTCCTGGGATAAGTAATCTGTTGATCTCATTTGTACCTTCAAAAATTCTATTGATCCTGGCATCCCTGTATGCTCGTGCTATTTTATAATCCTCTATATACCCATAACCACCAAGGCATTGAACACCCTCATCAACTACAAAACCAAGTATCTCTGAACCATATACCTTCATTATGGAGGCTTCTATATCGTAATCTTCAAATATTTTTGCAGCTTTCTTGCTGTAATCAGGTGCTTTATGATCCAGAGCATGTATGGCGTTATCTATAAGCCCTGACGTTCTATATGACATACTCTCAGATGCATACACCTTTATCATCATGTCCGCTAATTTTCTTCTTAGCATCCCGAAATTAGAAATAGGCTGGCCAAACTGTATCCTCTGATTCATGTACTTTGTTACCTGTTTGATAACTTCTTTTGAACCACCTGTTGAAGCCACTCCTAATTTCAAACGACCTATATCAAGAACACCTAAAGCTGATTGATGCCCTTTCCCAATCTCACCAAGTACGTTCTCTACCGGGACCTTTACATCGCTGAGTATAACAGATCTTGTTGATGACCCTTTAATACCCATTTTGTTCTCTTCTTTCCCGGTTGATAAACCTTCATAGTTTCTTTCCACTATAAAAGCGGTAAACTTTTCTCCATCTATCTTGGCATACACAATAAACAGATCTGCAAAGCCAGAGTTGGTTATAAATTGTTTTTCACCATTAAGAATATAGTATTTCCCATCCTTACTTAAAACCGCTTTTGTCTTTGCGCTTAATGCATCTGACCCATAACCTGTTTCGGTAAGCGCATAAGCAGCTATCATCTCACCAGTGGCAAGCTTTGGTAAATACTTCTTTTTCTGTTCTTCATTACCAAAATAAACAATAGGCAAGGTACCTATACCATTATGCGCAAGAATTGATGCTGCAAATGCCCCGGATTTTGCTATTACTTCAGATACCCTTAAAGCCGTAGATAAATTCATTCCCAGACCACCATATTCCTCAGGGATTTCAATCATTAAAAGACCAAGTTCGCCTGCTTTTTTCACAAGCTTGGTGTTTAGCTCTATTTTCTTATCATGATCCTCCAGGGCATCTTCTAATGGAAGAACCTCCTTCTCCATAAAATCATTTGCAGTATCAACAAAGCTTAGTTGTTCTTCTGTAAACTCTTCAGGAATAAAAATGTCCTTAGGTGTTTCATCAAGCAAAAAACCTCCCCCAATTGGTTTTGTTATGTTTTCTTTACTCATTTTTTTATCTCCTTTTGAATGAATATTCATTCATTTATGATACAAACTTTTTTATTTTATGCAAGTAAAATGTTTAAAAAGGGTTAAACATCTATTTTTTAGCTTGATGTCGCTGATTTACTAAACCTTCTACATACGAAATTATATCAATTGCAATATCTATATTGCTGGTTTTTTCCAATCCTTCAATACCAGGGGATGGGTTTATTTCCAGAACCTTTGGTCCATCTGAACTTTCTATAATATCTACACCAGCCAGATCAAGTCCCATAGTCTTAACAGCTCTTAAAGCTATATCTTGATATAGTACAGGTAAAATAATTCTCTCTCCCTGTCCACCCCTGTGGATATTGGTTCTAAATTCACCGGCTTTAGCCACGCGTCTCATTGATGCCACCACTCTGTTGCCAACGACAAGGATTCTTATATCCTTACCTTTTGACTCAGAAACGAATTGTTGGATTATAATGTTTTGCCCCAGACTAAAGAAAGCATTAATGGTAGATTCTATTGAATCACGTGATTCAGCAAGTATAACGCCTATCCCCTGTGCGCCTTCGATGATCTTTAGAATAACAGGGGGCCCCCCAACAAGATTTAACGCAATATCTATGTCTTCAGGATTGCGTATCATTGCTGTAGCTGGTACGTTTATCCCATTTGCTATAAGACACTGAGCACTCATGAACTTATCACGTGCAAGTGCTATGGCTGATGATCTATTTAAAACCGGTACATTTAAAAGTTCGAATTGCTTTACCACTGATAAACTGAAACTATTTATAGTACCTGATATACGCGGTATAACCACATCCGGTATCTTAATCGACTTACCTTTGTATGTAATAATGGGTTTCTTGTTGATTATGGCAATATTAAGCTTCAATGGATCAACCACCTTAACTGCGTGCCCACGCTGTCTCGCGGTTTCTACCAATCTTCTTGTAGAGTATATACTGCTCTTTTTTGATAGTAAAAGTATACGCATCAATACATTATTATAATCTGCCTGTTAAGTGTAAGGGTCTTTATCCATGCTTTTAATTGTTTTTCATATTCCTGTTTTTCCAGAAAGTTTTTTATTGTTTTTTTAGCCTCTTCCCAACTTATATTTTTAAATTGAACTTTGTTGTGGTTATAGTACTGTTCAATATCTTTATCACTTACCCTGATAAACATTCCCACCTCATATTTTAAATAATGCTCCACCAACATTCTATCTGACATAAATTTTTCAAGATACTTATCTGTTATAGCATATTGATGCATAAATTTCTCCAACTCAATTTGCGAATTAAACTTCTTTTTAAACTCACCTACAAGATTGTCAATCTCCTGTTGATCCGGTTTGCTCAATGATAATAATTGTGCATCTCTTAATATAAGTGTCCTATCAATAAGACGATCGAGAGATGTTCTCATAAAGTCATAATTATTTAACTGCTCAATTGATTGAGAGTATCCTGATTTTAGTACTGCATTTACAGCAGCGTACTGGATCAACTGAACGTTTGTTATAACCCCTACCCCTTCTATAGAAGCCACTATTCTATCAAGAACAATGGGCTTTCCTTTTGCCTGATCAGGATAGACAAGCAATGCTATAATATACACAACATAAAGTGATCTTTTTGCTATACCCTTCATTTTATTCAATGAATTAGTTCAACATGTTTATATTCCAATTACAATATTGTTCCTATGTAAAAGTGCCACTCCGTGAGCGATTCACCAGGTCTCTTATCTAATTTAAAACCAACATCAAGATTGAGTGCTCCAGCTGGTGTTACATATCTTACACCTACACCAGCGGTCTTTCTTATATCATGCATACCTTTTAATTCAAAAACCGCAGGAGAGGACCAGACATTGCCGCCATCAGTAAAAACAACGCCATCAAAACTGTCAATTAATCTTACCCTTAATTCAGTTTGATAGTTAAGCATAATATCACCACCAACAGGTGTATTGTCCGGTCCCATGGGTCCCACTGTGTCTTCCAGAAAGCCCCTTATTGTAGAACCACCACCTAAAAAAAATCTTTTTTCTATTGGTAGATTTGTAGTTGTACCAAGTGGCCATGCATAACCCGCCCTTAACGATAGGACATATGTAAGCCCATTCGTTATGGGCCAATACTTTGTTGCTGCGGTATAAAGCTTTAAATACTCTTCTTCTGAAAAAAACCAATGTTTTGCCCAATCTAACCTGAAAACCTGTAAATATCCATTGGTGGGATTGAACGGATTATTCCTATCATCAAAAATTATAATGGGAGATACAATACCAAGCTGTTTCTGTTCAAAATCTGCTGGTGTTAAGATTGCTCCTGGTTGAACATCCATTGGCTCACGTATTTCAAAATCATACTGTAAAGAAAGTTTTAAAGTAGAACCTATATTTTTATCCAATCCCATAATTCCACTCTCTGTTTTTAAGCCGTATCCAATCCACAGATTACGGATATATGAATCAATAAGATTTATCCTTCCGGTCATATCAGTATTGAATATATAATTCTCTGTATAGCCAAGCTCTAAATCTCGTTGATTGGTTATGTAATTACTATGGTCAAACATTCGCTTTAAGGAATATACAACAGGTTGCACACCGCCTCCAACATGGAAATTGATTGAACGGGCAGTACCCATTATATTATTGTCGTACAGTTCCACTGCACCTCTGTATCCTTCCTCAGTTCCATAACCAATAGAAAATTCTATTCCACTTGTTTTGCGCTCCCTTACTATCACTGCCACATCAACCACATTTTTGTTTTTAGTATTGGTTATAGGTTTTATATCCACACTTTCAAAATACCCGGTTCTTAACAAATTTATTCTACTCTGAACAACGTTATCAGGAATAAAGTACATGCCTGTTTTAAAATCTAAATTCTTCTTTATAACCCAATCAGCTGTTTTAGTATTACCTGCTATTATAATCTTTCCTATGGTTATCCTGTTTCCCTCGGTTATATTAAACGATATATCAGCCTGATCCTCATGTATCGTATAATCATAGTTAATCTGTGCATTTATATAACCATTAGAGAAGTACAGTTGCTCAATCTTTCGTTTTACTTCCTGAGCCTGCCACATATCAAAGGGTTTTCCTGGTTGTATTTCATCTATTAAGCCCATAACCCCATTTTGCATGCCCTCTGAAACGCCCTTTATACTTATGCTGTTAACAATTGTCTGCCTACCTTCTTTAATATAGATAATTACATTGATCCATTCCTTTCTCTCATCTATAAAATTGATCTTTACATCTGTTATTCTTACATTTAGAAAACCATTTATTTTGTATAAATAAATAATTGCTTTCAGATCATTCTCAAACCTTTTAGGAGCAAGGATACCATTGTATTTGTAATTATATATATAACCAAACAATGTCCATGGAGAGGTTAACATCTGTGATCTGAGAAGCGAAGATTTTATATGTGTATTCCCACTAAAAAATATCCCGGCAATATACACCTTATGCCATTCATGTATATTAAATATAACATGGATCTTTTCACGCTTCACAATATTATAATCCACTGTGCAGAAGTAATATCCCATATCCTTTAAAGCATTTTCTATTCTATTTTTGAAAAGCTCAAAATTTATAAACCCTTCACTTTTTTTAATTCCAATAATATTCATCAGGGTATCTCTGGATATATTCTTTGCTCCAACAAATTCGATAACATACTCAGGACCGGCCATGATATTAAGTTTTATATATGCAGAACGGAAATCCTCTGAGAAAATAACCTCGGGTTTTTGAATGTTCACCTGCCAATAACCTTTTGAATGATAATACAATTCAAGTTTACTAACTATAGCATCTAATTTATCCTTTGTGAGTATGTCACCTGGAGATATACCAATTTCCTTTAACAACAAAGCAGTCTTTATTTTCGGTTCTCCATTGATTTCTATCTCTTTTATTTGTGCCGGGTATCCCTCATCTACTTTAACAAATAAGATAACATCATTATAGGATGTTTGCGTGAAGGTAACCTGTGTCTTTACCATCATGTAACCTTTATCGTTATAAAACCTTATTACCCTATCCTTTACAATATCAAGCAATTCGTTGTAGAAGTGGGTTTCTGACTGCAAATAAATGGCATGCTCAAGTTCTTTAATGGATACACTTTTTACTCCATAAAACTCCACTTTTGAGACATTGAGGACTGGTTTACAGATGTATCCTATGTCTATCACCTTTCCATGTGGCTCAACAAATAATTGCACATCGCTACATTGACCTGTTGAATATATTAATCTTATTGAATCGTCCGCATCCATTATATTAAAAGGATTTCCGATTTTGGTTTTTATTAAATCCAAAATGCCCTCTGTTTTAACATTCGGTGGAAATTTAAGTGTAACATTGGATATGGTCAGTCCATTGTAATCTCCAATATTGTTATCCGCATAGGTATACGATGCAGAAAAAATTATGAGAAAAAATATAAAGGTTAAAAAACAAAAATAACAATGCCAATTCTTAATAGATATTTCAAGCACAGGTTTAGTCATCAGAACTCAAATCTGTATTTAAGATCGCCTCCAAAATTTCCAACACTGTTATTGGATGGATTGGATTGTACAGCTGTAATACCATTATTCCAGCTACCCACAAAATAAAGCCCTTTACTCAATCTGTATTCTCCTTGAAATCTTTGAAGATTATACCCGCTTAAATCATAAGAGTAGAGGATATTAAAGTCATTTGTAAATTTCTTGGTAACCGTTAATCTTATGCTTGTTGATGGTGCTCCTATTGGGTAATAAGGTTCAATCTGTAAATTGTCAATCCAGAAGATCTTTCTGAAGGTATTCAGGTTTTCTCTGCCAACCAATTCTGAAAAAATATCTTTTGCCAATTTACTACCCACAGCACTGCCAACCTCATATGCAGCAGCAGAACCTATTCCACTCTTCATTAAATCAGATGGTGTTACACCATAAGTTAATAAACTGATTATATCCATCTCATCAAGATTGGGAGGATAAGATGTTAGGCTTATATTTAACTTGTTGAGTTCGCCTGCAATGGTAAGATATATCCTGTAATCTGTGTATTCATTGTTCACCATAAACTGCTGACTCGTAGATGCCCTGATGTCCACAAATGGTTGATGAGGATGCTCTCGAGTATATGTTACGACTGCATTATCTATATTAAAAACAGTTGAACGATAATAGAGTTTTCCCTCTGATGTAGAAATATTACCCACTATAACAGGATTATCTATATCTCCCTCAATCTTAAGATCAGCGCTTAAGGTCGTACTCACTATATTATTATCTATAACAATACTATTGTTAGACTTGATATCAACATTCAATTTTAAAGGATACGTTTTTTTCTTTTCAATAGATTGAGGCTCATACCTTCTACGCTGGAACTTGATCAATTCATCTTCCCAATTTATATAATCAGTATATGTTGCGTTTAAGATCTTTATATTACCATTAAGTACTGGTTGAGGATAATCCCCCTCTAACTCCAAAACCCCATCAAACTGTAATGGAATGGTGTTATCATATACAAAATTAACCCCTTTGAGGTCTATTGAAATATCGAACATTTTAGGGAGCAAATCAGACATGATAATTCTACCACTCCCAGTCATTGAACCAGAATTTATATTTCCGTTTACATCTTTTATAATCACATTATTGTTTGCCATAATCGCTGAGATATGTACATTTGAAAGAGATACCGGTTCTTCTGAAAAGGTTGCATTGCCATTAAGTTCAGCATTACCATTGAAAGAAATATGGTCTTTTTCACCATAAACTCGCAAATTAAGTTTTAAAGCTCCATCCGAGCCAGCAAGAATATTTGTGAATAATGGCAGGTATCCAAGATCAACATCAGCATTAATAAGTGTATCAATACTACCCTTTAAGTTGAAAAAACCATTTAGTTCAACAGAGCTATTTTTCCCTTTTAGGGCAAACTCCCTAAAATAAATATTATCTCTGGCAATATCCATGAATAAAGGTTTACTGCTTTCGAGTCCTAATACACCATTGCCTACATACAGATTATCAATATATACATACCCAACAAGAGAATCAGGGATATTATCCAGCTTACCAACAAGCCAGAATGTTCCACTTATATCAGAGGTGAAATTCATACCAGAGGAAGCAGGTAGAATATTCTGTGCATTAAAGTTCTTAAAGTTAGCCCTCAACCTGAAAGGATAACTTTTTATTGTATCAAGTTCTGCCTTAATACTCAAAGCATGATTAAATGATTCAATCATTGATGAAAATGTATCGTGAGAGAAATTAATTGCTGCATTTATCTCGGGAATATATGTTTCTTTATAGGATAGATTCGTTAATTTTATATTTGCCGCGCCAACTGGATCAACAACAGTGCCAGTAATGTTCCCACTCAATGCTAAAGTACCCTTTACGTAAGGAACGAATTTAGTAATGTCTAAATTGGTTAGATTAAATTCTTCTGTATAAAATTCCAATCCTATATCACCAGCCTCTGTAATGTATCCTTTTGCATGAAAGGTATCATTGCCCTTTGTGAAAATTGCACTATCAATATTAAACCTTCCATCATTCATGGCTAACATTATTTCTCCATTATCAAATGATTGAAAATAGATATCCGGATGAGATAAATATAGATCTGCTTTGCCATTCATGTTTGCAATAGGTCCATCTATATTTACACTACCATTAATAGAACCGTTGGTGGTGAATTTATACCCTATATTATCAGCAATCTCTGAAAGTAAGACTGACTCAAGTTTAGCTGACATATGGAGTTCTATGGGGGATGTAAATTGTACACCTCCATTGACATACATTTTTGAATCTCCCTTAACAGCTGTTACATGTTCAAGAGATAGTGTATCCCCACTGAAAGTTATACCACCATCAACATTGCCTAACTTTATATACTCCATACTATAATCTCTAAATGATACATCACCATGAATTACTATATCCTTAAAAGGACCGGCAATATATCCTTTCACATCTCCAATACCGGTATACGGGATGGAAGCTATTGGACTTACATCCTGCATATCTAATTGCGTTGATTCAAATCTTAAAAACATTGCACCTGTAAAGTATAGAGCAGTATCAGTGTGCAATATAGAACGATTAGAGCTAACAGTTGCACCGGTGATATATGCACATTGATTGGTAAGTATTAATCCTGAATGAACGTTAACTGGTTTGACAATCATAACAGTGTATTTTTTTTTCGCTTTAAAAAAATTATCATACACAGAAAACTTATTAAAATTAATATTCACACCGCCCGCGAAGTATACTGGATTAAATCTACCTTTGACTTCTACATGGCCAGATATACTTGAATCAACATAAGGATCAGGAACAGTGAGCGAATACAAAAGATCACCAAAACTAACTCTATCTAAATTAACAGAAAACTCTGCGGGTATTTCATCATTAGAAAAATCTATTGTTCCATCAAACTCAACTGTTCCATTTGCTATCGAGACATTCGCTTTTTTTATATGTAATTTCTGTGACTTAAACACATATGAAACATTCCCGGTACCTCCTTTTATTTTTCCTATCTTCATATCCTGAAAATATATTTCTCCTGAAGAAGATGGATTAAACACAGTCCCGGCTATGTTTCCCTCAAACCTGTAGGTACCACTAAGTTCAGGTATGTTTATGGGTAATGTTTTTAAAAAGCCATTATATTGTTGAATATCCTTTACAGAAACTTTCAAATAAAGATTTAAGTAAGGATCAAGGTAATTTTCTATACTCCCCCTCATTTCACAATTGAGTGAATCGGATCTTATTCTTAAACTATTCATGATGATATTTCTATTTTTAAGTAAACCGTTAAACTGTATGTCTGATAAACTTATGACATTCTTGCTGCGAGCTACCATTACCCCCTTAATCTCAACAACACTACTTATTCTATCTTCAGAAAATGCTGGATACATATTCATTGATATATTTTTTGCTTTTACATTGGTATCCAATGCCGGGATACTGAGAGACAATGCTGTATTGTTAACCACAACATGTTTAATAGAAACAGGCAAGAGCATTCCTAAGCTGTTAATGTCCGGAATAGATGTTTTATTGTGAATTCCTGAAGATGTCTTTTGACTTATAGGTAAAACAATAAATACATTAGCATTATTGATATAAACTGTTTTTAGCTGTGGTTTTTTCTTCAATACACTCGGAGGTTCAAATACTACTGTTAACTTCCCTATATCTGCTTTGTAATTGGCATTGTATTTTAAAACCAATGAAGTGAATGTAACACTCGATGACAGTATAGATACATCAATCCTTCCTATAGAAACTTTTGCCCCTGTTTTCTCTGTAATAAATCTTTCTATCTTTCCTTTAAAAACACTCTCCAATATATTAGATTCAACAATAACAATAATCGCAATCACAATAAAGAGAATTATACTATAAAATATGTAGGCTTTAGTCTTTCTTGTTTTCATCTACGTTCTTTTTTACGTTTGTATTATAATCAGGAATGCGATATTCTTCTCTTATCCATTTATCAAGGTCTATCATTTTGCATCTATATGAACAGAATGGCCTATATGGATTTCCTTCCCATGTAGTAATCTTTTTACAAACAGGACATTTTACATTCATAATTTATAATATACCAATAAAATCAAAAGTTTTAAAGTAAATATCATTCTATCTGCGTTAAAGATTCATTAGTTGCTTACATCAACTTGACATAATAAACCAAAGTAATCTAATATAATTAACAAGCAGGTACAAATTTTTATATGGAAACAAAAAAAACAAAAAAAATTAGAAAAATTGTTATCACCGGTATAAACAGCTTTATAGGATCCAACCTGCTAAAAAGATTATCAAATAATCCTGCTTATCAGATTATAGCAATAGATA
This sequence comes from bacterium, assembly GCA_049966275.1. Lineage (GTDB taxonomy): Bacteria > JAMCPX01 > JAMCPX01 > JAMCPX01 > JAMCPX01 > JBMFUY01. Next base: position 2,526 of record JBMFUY010000026.1, on the reverse strand, counting down.
TTAAGAAACCAGCCTCCCAGGGTAAAAATATAAAATTTTATAACATTGATTTAACCGAACCAATGGTGGATGGTGTATTAGCCAAACTGTTTAAAAAGGAGAAGGTTGAAGAAGTTGTACATCTTGCCTTTTTATCGGGTCCTATAAAGAATACATCCATTTCTCATGAGCTTGAGGTAATCGGGACTCTTAATATTATTCATGCTTCCACTGCGGCTAAAATAAGAAAATTGGTGATTAGATCAACCACAATGGCTTATGGTGCAAACGCAACAAATCCCAACTTCTTAACAGAAGAACATCCCTTAGCCTCCAATACGAACATGTCATATTTAAGAGATAAGGTTGAGATAGAGCATATTGTTAAACGTTTTAAAGAAAAAAATCCTCAGGCTATAGTAACCGTTTTAAGACTATGCGCTATAATGGGACCAACAATAAATAACTTTCTTACTGCGTATCTATCTACACCAGTTATATTAAAGATACTCGGCTTTGATCCATTGTTTCAATTCATACATGAAGAAGATGCAGTTAATGCCTTCAGGATAGCTGTTGAATCAGACTACCATGGTATCTTTAATATTGTAGGTAAAGGTGTCTTACCCTACAGTACTATAATAAAACTACTCGGGAAATTGAGCATATCCATTCCATTCCCTGTAGCATATTCAACTATAAGTTTACTCTGGTCATTGAATCTATCACCTGTCCCACCTGCATTTTTAAATTTTATTAGGTACACATGGTTGGCTGATGGAGAAAAAGCAAAAACAATAATGAAATTTGAACCACGCTATTCCATAAAGGAAACAATTGAAGGTTTTATAGGAACGCAGCGCTTACGCGAATTAAATTTAGCATAATAAATAACGGAGGGAACTTATGGCTAAAAACAATACAACAGCTCTAACTACCAAAAGTAAACAACCAGCTCACAAGATGGACACCAGTATCAAGGATATAACTGCTGTCAGATCCTCGGAATTAACAACCAAAAATAGTAAGGTTAAGATCATAAACCTGAAAAAGCATGGTAGAGCGCAATATGAGCAATACTCTGCAGTAACACATCAGGAACTTTCACCCATTATAAATATTATTGAAAACAAATTTAATGAACTCTCGCGGAACTATGATGCAAAACTCAAAGACATGCTCAAGGATATAAAAAAGGATACAAATAATATTAAACTGAATATATTTCCATCCTTGATAAACAAAGTAAAAGATTTCTTTTCACAATTCTCCACACAAAAGATCAAAGAGCAGTTATCAAGTATTGCTATGTGGGCAACATCTACCGAGGTAGATGAGTTTGGGCTTGATCCAATTTTTGCAGCAAAAGCAAAGGTTTTTTTTGATTTTTTCTATGATAAATGGTGGAGAGTGGAAACTATTGGTATAAATAATATTCCTCTAACCGGAAGGGCGCTTCTGGTTTCTAACCATTCTGGAGGGATTCCTATTGACGGTGCAATGATCGTAACATCTATTTTCAGAGAGCATCCATATAAACGAATTGTAAGACCTCTGGTAGAAGATTTTGCTTACTACATGCCGTTTGTAAGCTCATTTTTGATCAAAACAGGAAGTGTAAGGGCATCACAGGAAAATGCTGAGAGATTGCTCAAAAAGGATCAACTCGTGGTTGTCTTCCCCGAAGGATTGAAGGGTATTGGTAAGCCATTTAAATATAGATATAAACTGCAAAGATTTGGTAGGGGTGGTTATATAAGATTAGCAATAAAAACACATTCACCCATAATACCCGTTGCTGTTGTAGGCGCTGAAGAAGCCTACCCCATTATAGGTAGAATTGATTGGTTGGGTAAATTGTTTGGTGCGCCATATTTACCTGTCACTCCATTCTTCCCATGGCTTGGCCCCTTAGGAGCAATACCTTTGCCTACCAAATGGTACATAAAATATGGTACTCCTATTGATATAGGGAAATATGGAGAAGAGGACCTTGAAAATGATATCCTTATAAACAGGCTTTCTGAAACTGTAAGAACCCGAATACAGGAGATGCTGATTGAGTTGCTAAAACAGAGAAAGTCTGTATTCTTCTGAAATCTTTAATGCTTAAAAATAAATTTTCAGATATTCACTTGACTATTTGCAGAATTTCTTTTTATTATGCCTGTTGTGGCCAGATAGCTCAGTCGGTAGAGCAGCGGACTGAAAATCCGCGTGTCGGCGGTTCGATTCCGTCTCTGGCCATTTTGTTTTTTTTGGTAATTACACACTTTTATCTCCACACTCGGCTTGCGCTGCTACTGTTCTTGCTACAACGTTTTTTGTATGCTCAAGTATGATTACACCTCTGTTAACCCCAAAAATGCAATAATGTGTTAGGGCTTAAAATTTTAAGCCCCTACGGTTTCGTTCGGGGTACCCATCACTCATTACACAAACTTCCCTATTTCGCAAATGCATTTTTCGGGTTAACCCGAAAAATGCAATAGGAAAGTTTGCTCATTCGTTCAACCCTGCGATCCACCTAAGATACAAAGACTTTTT
>JBMFUY010000025.1:0-18936 GCA_049966275.1 bacterium | reverse complement strand
GTGCCGATAGCAATGGAGAAAGGGCTGAGGTTTGCCATCAGGGAAGGTGGTAAGACAGTTGGTGCGGGTGTTGTCACAGAGATTATAGAGTAAAATAAGGATAAAAAATGAGAACGATGATTGTATTGGCTTGCAGTGAGTGTAAAAACAGGAATTACATGACTTCAAAAAATAAAAAGAATACACCTGATAGGTTGGAGTTGAAAAAATATTGTCCGCATTGTAGGAAGCATACACTTCATAAGGAGGTTAAGTAGGTCAGTAACTCAATTGGTAGAGTACCGGTCTCCAAAACCGGCTGTTGGGGGTTCGAGTCCCTCCTGACCTGAATTTATATTATGGCTAATGAAAACAATGTGAGTATTATAGAAAAAATAAAAATTCTTTTCAATGAGGTGGTGGCTGAATTAAAAAAGGTTACATGGCCTACCAAAAAGCAGGTAACCACCTCAACCATAGTTGTTTTGATACTTGTTTTTTTAACAGCTGTGTATCTCAATGTGGTAGATTTAGGTTTTAGCTATCTTGTGAGTTTAATATTCAGATGAAGTGGTACGTAGTACATACATATTCCGGATATGAGGAAAAGATAAAAGCCGGTTTGCTTGCCAAGATCAAAGCGCTTGGTAAAGAAAATCTGTTTGGTGATATACTGGTGCCTCAGGCAGATGTTGTAGAAATAGTGAATGGTGTAAAGAAAAAGTCAAAACAGAAATTTTTTCCTGGATACATTCTTATACAATTAGAACCCACAGAGGAGGCTTTTCATATAGTTAAATCTACACCAATGGTTACAGGGTTTGTAGGTGGAGGTAAAGATATAAAATCAATACCCTCTGTACCTGAAGAAGAAATAGAGAAACTTAAGAGAGAAATACAGGAAAGGGCGGTTAAACCAAAACCCAAATTTTCATTTGAACCCGGTGAAAGTGTTAGGGTTATAGATGGTCCTTTTGCAAGTTTCAATGGTATTGTTGAGGAAGTAAAGGCTGATAAAGGAAGGTTGAGGGTTCTTGTTAGTATTTTTGGTAGGTCGACACCGGTTGAGGTTAATTTCAATCAGGTTGAGAAAAACTGAAGGAGTTTAAAATGGCTAAAACACCAATAGCAAAAGTTAAATTACAGATACCTGCTGGTAAAGCTAACCCGGCACCGCCTGTTGGTCCAGCACTTGGTCAGCATGGTGTAAATATAATGGAATTTTGTAAGGCGTTTAATGCAAGGACTGCAAAGATGCAGGAAGGGTTGATTATTCCTGCAGTAGTAACTATCTACTCTGATAGGAGTTTTACATTCGTAACAAAAACGCCACCAGCATCGGTTTTGATAAAAATGGCTTTAAAGTTGGAAAAGGGCTCAGGTGATCCTAAAAAGAACAAAGTTGGTAAGATCACAAGGGAACAGCTCGTTGAAATAGCAAAGCAAAAAATGGCAGATCTAAGTGCATACGACATAGATAAGGCTGTAAAGATTATAGAGGGTACTGCTAAAAGTATGGGTGTAGAAATTATTTGAGGTGGTTTAACAAATGAAAAAACATGGTAAAATTTACAATGAGGCAATAAAAGAGATAGACAGAAGCAAGGTTTATGAGTTGAAAGAAGCAGTGGAATTGATAAAAAAAATGAAAGGACGTAAATTTGATGAAACTGTTGAACTTGCAGTGAATCTTGGTATAGATCCAAAACAGACTGATCAGAATATAAGGGGAACAGTCGTTTTACCACATAGCCTTGGTAAACAGGTCAAGGTACTGGTATTCACAAAGAATGAAAAAGAAGCCCTGGAAGCTGGTGCAGACTATGCTGGAGGTGAAGAATTGGTTAACAAGATCCTTGGTGGTTGGTTTGACTTCGATACAGTAATAGCCACGCCAGATTTAATGGGCATGGTCAGCAAGTTGGGTAAAGTGCTTGGTCCGAAAAAACTTATGCCAAATCCTAAATTAGGGACTGTAACATTTGATGTTGCGAGAGCTGTTAAAGAGGCAAAGGCAGGTAAAATTGAAATAAAGAATGATAAAGGTGGTGTGGTGCATGTTGTACTGGGTAAGAAATCCTTTCCGGAAAACAAGTTAATGGAGAATTTTCATGCAATAATGGACAAGATAAGATCCATGAAACCTGCTAAAAGTAAAGGACAATTTTTAAAGAGTGCATACATATCGACCACAATGGGACCAAGTTTAAAAGTTGCAATTCAATCTTACAGATAAATTAAGATGCTGGAGGTTTCTTAATGAATAAACAGGGTAAAGGTGCAATAGTTTCTGATGTTCGGGAGAAGATATTAAAATCAAAAGCTATATTCATAACTGAGTATAAGGGATTGAAGGTTGGAGAATTAACAAACCTGCGCCGTGAATTACGGGCCAAGAATGGTGATATGAAGATTGTGAAAAATACGCTATTTTTACGTGCTGCTAATGGAATAATACCTGAAATAAATGAAAAGATTTTTACGGGTCCTACTGCTGTTATGTTTTCATATGGGGATCCTACTTTAGTGGCAAAACAAATAGTCGGGTTTTCAAAAAACAACCCTCTTTTGGTTATTAAAGGTGGTATATTAGAAAACGACTTTATCTTACCGGAAAGAGTGATGTTGCTTTCAACACTTCCGGAAAAAGAAGTTCTCTTAAGCATGCTGCTCAATGTGTTAAGTTCACCTCTAACACGCCTTGCCAATGCAATATCATCACCTATATCCGGGCTTATAAATGTATTGAATGCAATTAAAGAAAATAAAATAAACAAAAATTAGGAGGAAAATAATGACTACAAAAGAAGAACTTGCCGAGAAAAAGAACGTGGCTATAAGCAAGGAAGATATTCTGAATGCTATATCCAATATGAGTGTATTAGAGTTGGCTGATCTGGTAAAGGCTCTGGAGGATAAGTTCGGCATTAAAGCCTCGGCTATGCCGGTAATGGCAGCAGCGCCAGCAGCGGCTCCGGCAGCACAGCAAGCGCAGCAACCAGCAGAAGAAAAAACTGAATTTACTGTAACCCTTGCTGAGGCTGGACCTGAAAAAATTAAGGTAATAAAAGAAATCAGGGCTATTACAAATCTTGGGCTGAAAGAGGCAAAGGAGCTTGTTGAAGGTGCTCCAAAGGTTGTGAAAGAAGGGGTATCAAAAGAGGATGCAGCTAAAATAAAACAGCAATTAGAAGCAGTTGGAGCAAAGGTAGAGATCAAATAAAGATTAATAACCTTATATCTTATTATATTTTTCCGAATAGCAACCATTGAGAGTTTTTATCTCAAAGTGCAGGGGTTGTGTGTTAATATATTTTTCTTTATGGAGGTAACAAAAAATTATGAGCACCAAAGATATGAATAAATTTACCATGCTTAGAAAAGATTTCAGGAAGTTCCATACATTGATGGACATTCCTGATTTGATAGAGGTTCAGTTAAACTCTTTTAAACAGTTTTTACAAAGTGATGTGCCACCGGATGAGCGTAAAAATGTTGGTTTACAGGCAGCTTTTAATGCTATCTTCCCCATAAAGGATTATAACGAGACTGCCTCTTTAGAGTTTGTAAGGTATATAATAGATCCACCTCCATACGATGTTGTTGAGTGCAAAGAAAAGGGACTAACATACACTGTACCCATGAAAATAATGGTAAGGCTTATACTTAAAGATGTAGATCCAGAAACCAAAACGAAAACAATAAGGGATATAAAAGAGCAAGAAGTCTTCTTTGGTGACCTTCCAGTAATGACACCCAATGGCACGTTTATAATAAACGGGGTAGAGAGGGTTATAGTAAGTCAGTTACATAGATCTCCAGGGGTATTCTTTGAGTATGACAAACTCAAGATACAAAGTACCGGAAGACCCGTTTATATGGCAAGGATTATACCTTATGAAGGTTCATGGTTAGACTTTGAATTTGATCAAAAGGATATAATGTACGTAAAGGTTGACAAAAGAAAGAAATTCTACGCCACTGTTATTCTTAAAGCCCTCGGATACACGGATGAGGATATACTGCGTAAATTTTATAATATTGAAACATTAAGGATAAAAGGAAAAGAATTAATACTGGAGATCGATTACGATTCACTTTTGAACAGGAAATTCAGTGTTGATATAAAAGATCCAGCCACAGGAGAGATCATAGTACCAGCTGGTACAAAGATTACACGTAATCTGGCAAGAAGAATAGTATCACGCAAGATTAAGCACGTCCCTGTAAAATATGATGATATAGATGGAAGGGTGGTTGTCCATGATGTAAAAGATGCCAGTGGAAAAATACTGTTAAAATGCAATGAAGGCATGACCAGAGAAACATTTGAGAAAATAGTAAACAGCAACATAGATACGATTGAATTTATTTATTTTGATAATATTTCAATAAGCGGGAGTATCAGAGAGACTTTATTGCTTGATAAAATAGCCACAAAACAGGAAGCTATAGAAGAGTTTTATTCTAAATTAAAACCAAATGAATCCTTTACACCTGAAATAGCACAGAATTTCTTTGAAGAGATGTTCTTTTCAAGTGCCAGATATAATCTTACAAGGGTTGGGAGATTAAAGATAAATAGCAGATTGGGTAAGAATATCCCCCTTGATGTGACTACTTTAACGAAGGAAGATATTATAGATACTGTTAAATATCTTTTTGATCTCAAAAATGGTAAGGGTGAGGTTGATGATATAGATCACCTGAGTAACAGAAGGGTTAGAACAGTAGGAGAATTGTTGGAGAATCAATTCAAGCTCGGGCTTCTTAGAATGGCTAAAACAGTAAAAGAGAAATTCACACACGATTTACAGACACTCATGCCATCTGAATTGATCAACCCAAAACCAGTTACTGCTGCATTGAAAGAATTCTTTGGTGGCAGTCAACTTTCACAGTTCATGGATCAAACCAATCCTCTTGCAGAGATAACACACAAGAGAAGGTTGTCCGCACTTGGTCCTGGTGGACTTACAAGGGAAAGGGCTGGATTTGAGGTCAGGGATGTACATTCAACACATTATGGCAGAATATGTCCGATTGAGACCCCTGAGGGACCAAACATAGGTTTGATAGCTTCAATGAGTACATATGCAAGGGTTGATGAGTTTGGTTTCTTGCGGACACCATACAGAGTGGTAAAGAATGGTGTGGCAACAGATGAGATTGTTTATCTGTCTGCCATTGATGAAGAGAATAAAACAATAGCACAGGCAAATACACCGCTTGATAGTAAAAACAGAATTATTGAGGATTATGTAGCAGCAAGGAGAAACGGTGACTTTATTATGGTCTCCAAGGATGAAGTAAATTTGATGGATGTGTCACCTTCTCAGATCGTCTCAGTGGCGGCAGCTTTAATACCATTTCTGGAGCATGATGATGCCAACAGGGCTCTGATGGGCTCAAACATGCAAAGACAGGCAGTTCCTCTCATTAAAACTGAAGCACCACTCGTTGCCACGGGCATAGAAGGATATGTTGCAAGAAATTCTGGTGTGGTGGTTGTTGCAGAGGATGATGGAGTGGTTACGTATGTGGATGCCAATAAAATAGTTGTAGAATATACCAATAGAAGCAAAGGACCAACAGTGAAGATATACAATCTACAGAAGTTTAAGAAATCAAATCAGGGGACCTGCCTGAATCAGGTTCCAATCGTGCAGTCAGGGCAGCGTGTTAAAAAGGGCGATGTAATCGCAGACGGTGCTGCTGTTTCAAATGGTGAGCTTGCACTTGGCAGAAATGTGCTTGTGGCTTTCATGCCATGGAATGGTTATAACTATGAAGATTCTATACTTGTAAGTGAAAGGATAAACAAGGAAGATATTTTTACTTCTGTGCATATCGAAGAATATGAGTGCTCAGCCAGGGAGTTAAAAGTGGGGAGGGAAGAAATAACAAGGGATATACCAAATGTAAGTGAAGAAAGTCTTAAGGACCTTGATGAGAACGGTATAATAAGGATAGGCGCTGAAGTTAAACCTGGTGATATCCTTGTTGGAAAGGTTACTCCAAAGGGAGAATCCCAGCCTACACCTGAAGAGAAATTATTGAAAGCTATCTTTGGTGATAAAGCAGGAGATGTAAAAGATACATCATTGAGGGTTAAACCAGGCGTACATGGGATAGTGGTTGATGTTAAGATATTTTCAAGAAAGAGCTCCCCACCTGACAAGGATAAAACAAGGGATCAGGAACTTCTAAAACTTCATACAGATCAGGAAGAGGAAATAAGTATAATAGAAGAAACAATGAAGGAACATCTTGCAAAGTTGCTGGTGGGTGAGAAGATAGGAGATAAATTTTCAGATGAGAGACGAAAGATACATTTAAAACGAGGTGATGTGATCACAAAGGAGTTAATAGATAAACTGCCAATGGAAAAATGGGCTTCTGTTCCACTCATGGTAGGGGAGAGTGTTAAAGAGAAAGTAAAGAAGATCATAGAGTCCACAATTGAACAGGAGGATATGATCAAGTCTATTTTTGAACAGAAGATAAACAGATTAAAGCGTGGCGATGAGTTACCTGTGGGTGTGTTTAAACTTGTTAAGGTTTTTATAGCTACGAAGCGAAAGTTATACGCCGGTGACAAAATGGCTGGTAGACATGGTAACAAAGGCGTTGTCTCAAAGATAGTTCCTGTAGAGGATATGCCGTTTTTACCTGATGGCAGGCCTGTGGATATTGTTCTGAATCCACTCGGCGTTCCTTCACGGTTAAATGTGGGACAGATATTAGAAACCCATTTAGGATGGGCAGCCAAAGGACTTGGTGAACAGATACAGGAGTATATTGAAGACAATTATAGCCCAAAGGAAATAAGAGAGTATTTACAGGATATCTATAAAGACAGTAAGGTATTAGAATATATAAATGAGATGAACGATCAGGAAATCATTGAATTTGCTCAACATCTTAAGAATGGTGTAAAGGTCACCACAGATGTTTTCAATGGCGCAACCGAGAAAGAAATAAAAGGTTTATTAAAGTTAGCAAACCTTCCTGAGGACGGACAGATTACCCTGTATGATGGTAAAACAGGTGAGCCCTTTAGAGCTAAGGTTACAGTAGGAGTTATGTACATGTTGAAGTTACATCATCTTGTAGAAGAGAAGATACACGCAAGATCCACCGGTCCATATTCTCTTGTTACCCAACAGCCACTCGGTGGTAAAGCGCAATTTGGTGGCCAGAGGTTAGGAGAAATGGAGGTATGGGCTTTTGAAGCTTATGGAGCGGCCTATGCTTTACAGGAAATGATGACAGTAAAGTCAGATGATATAATAGGTAGAACCAGAATTTTTGATTCTATAATAAAGGGTAAATATAACTTTGAACCAGGTATACCAGAATCTTTCAACGTTCTTGTAAGGGAGCTCAAGAGTATGGCTCTTGATGTTGATTTAATTGAAAAAGACCAATTAGAATAAACATAGGAGGTTAAAATGGAAGAAGGTTTTTTCTTGCATGAAAAACCTAAAAATCCCGGTGAAATAGCAGCAGTGAGAATTGGTATTGCTTCTCCGGAAAAGATACGTAGCTGGTCTCATGGAGAAGTAAAGAAGCCTGAAACTATAAACTACAGAACATTTAAGCCAGAAAGAGATGGATTGTTTTGTGCTAAAATTTTTGGACCTATAAAGGATTTTGAATGCTTGTGTGGTAAGTATAAAAGGATGAAGCACAGGGGTATTGTGTGTGAAAAGTGCGGTGTAGAGGTAATACAATCAAAAGTGAGAAGAGAGCGCATGGGACATATAGAGTTAGTATCACCTGTCGCTCATATCTGGTTTCTCAAGAGTGTTCCAAGCCCTATAGGAAATCTTCTTGATCTGACTACAAGAGATCTGGAAAGGGTTGTGTACTTTGAGTCCTATATAGTGATTGATCCCAAGAACACCCCATTGAAGGAAAAAGAACTCCTTAAAGAAGAAACATATCTTCAGTATGTAAAGGAGTATGGACCCACTGGTTTTGTTGCTAAAATGGGGGCAGAAGCAATAAAGGATTTGCTCAGCAGGTTAAATCTGGAGAAATTATCAAAAGATTTGAATAAGGAATTAAGAAGTACAAATTCAGATCAAAAAAGGAAAAAATTAGCAAAGAGATTAAAGATAGTTGAGGCATTCAGGACGTCCGGTAACAAACCTGAGTGGATGATACTTGATGTTTTACCTGTGTTACCTCCTGATTTGAGACCGCTTGTACATCTTGAAGGTGGTCGTTTTGCATCTGCGGATCTGAATGATCTTTATAGAAGGATTATTAACAGGAATAACCGATTGAGAAAGCTGTTAGAAATAGATGCGCCTGAGATCATTATACGAAACGAAAAGAGAATGCTTCAGGAGGCAGTAGATGCCCTTATAGATAACGGAAAGAGAGGTAAGGTTGTAACATCCGCCAATAGTAGAAGAGAATTGAAGTCTTTGAGTGAAACTATTCGTGGTAAGCACGGACGGTTCAGACAGAATCTACTCGGTAAACGGGTGGACTACTCTGCAAGGTCTGTCATTGTTGTTGGTCCTGAATTAAAGCTACATCAGTGTGGTATACCCAAACAGATGGCTTTAGAATTATTCAAGCCATTTGTTTACAATAAACTGGAACAGTATGGTTATGCCACCACAATAAAAACTGCCAAGAAGATGGTGGAAAGGGAAAAACCAGAGGTCTGGGATGTGCTTGAAGAGGTTATAACAGAACATCCTGTGTTTCTTAACAGAGCACCAACGCTCCACAGACTCGGAATTCAGGCATTTGAGCCGGTGCTGATCGAAGGTAAAGCTATTCAATTGCATCCACTTGTATGTCCGGCATTCAATGCGGATTTTGATGGTGACCAGATGGCTGTGCATGTTCCACTCTCAATAGAGGCTCAAACCGAGGCGAGGATACTTATGATGTCAACCAACAATATCCTTTCTCCTGCAAATGGCAAGCCCATCATAAACCCAACACAGGATATAGTACTTGGTTTATACTATATGACAAAACCAAGCGCTTATGTGAAAGGTGAAGGCAAGTACTTCTCTAATCATGAAGAAGTTAGGATTGCTTATGAGCTAAAGGCTGTTGATCTACATGCCAAAATAAAATTAAGATACAATGGCAGGATATACGATACAACTGTAGGACGTAGTTTGCTTATAGATATTTTACCACCTGCAGTACCATTTGATATTATAAACAAAGTGATGGGTAAGAAGGAAATAGCCAATCTCATAGAGTATTGTTATAAGGTTGCAGGTGAAAAGGAAACAGTACTGCTTGCAGACAGACTTAAGGATATAGGATTTAGAATGGCAACAGAAGCAGGTATTTCCATATCCATAAATGATATGAAGATACCACCCAGAAAGTCAGAGATCATACAGAAAGCAAGCGAAGAGGTCCAGCAGATAATAGAACGTGCAAATGAGCGTCTTCTGTCTGCAGGTGAAAAGCACAATCAGATCATAGATATCTGGGCTAAAGCAAGTGAAAGTGTGGCACAGGAGATGAAGAAAGAGATCTCCGGTGAAGTGGAGGTTATGAGGGATGGAGTTGTAAGAAAAGTCCCAAGCTTTAATCCGATATATATTATGGCTGATTCCGGAGCACGTGGAAGTGATGACCAGATAAAACAGCTTGCAGGTATGAGAGGTCTTATGACCAAACCATCAGGTGATATTATGGAAACACCAATATTGTCAAACTTCAGAGAAGGTTTAAACGTTCTCGAATACTTTATCTCAACGCATGGTGCGAGAAAGGGACTTGCTGACACAGCACTAAAAACTTCTAATTCTGGTTATCTTACAAGAAGGCTTGTGGATGTTGCTCAGGATGCGATCATAGAAGAAGATGATTGTGGAACACTGGATGGTATTGTTATAACTCCATTGGTTGTAGATGGAGAGGTTGTTCAGACCCTGGGTGAAAGGATTGTTGGAAGGGTTGTTTTAACAGACGTGGTTGATCCATTCTCAGGCGAGATCCTTGTAAAGGCTAATGAACTTCTAACAGATGAACTTGTAAAAAAGATTGAAGATGCTGGAGTTGAGAGTGTTGTCATACGATCTGTTTTAACCTGCAGATCAAAAGGTGGCAGGGTCTGTGCAAAATGTTATGGACAGGATCTTGCGAGAGGTAAGCTTGTTGACATTGGCGAGGCAATAGGCGTTATAGCAGCTCAATCAATAGGTGAACCAGGTACACAGCTTACAATGAGAACATTCCATGTTGGAGGTACTGCAAGTAGAAAGGTTGAACAGAGCTCTCTTGAGGCTAAGTATGATGGTATAGTAAAATTTGTAGGACTGAGAACGGTAAAGAGAGAAGACGGAAATATAATAGTGATGAACAGACACGGTGAGATAGTAATTGTTGAAGAGAGTGGTAGAGAAAAAGAGCGTTACAAGATTGTTTATGGAGCTAATTTACATGTAGAGGACGGAACGAAGGTTAAAGCTGGAGATAAATTGGCTTCATGGGATCCGTATGCAAGTCCTATTCTAACAGAGGCGAGCGGCATTGTCAGGTATGGTGATATAGAAGAAGGCATTACAGTTGAAGAAACATGGAATGAACAAACAGGTAGATCAACAAAGATGATCATAGAGTCAAAAGACCCGGATAAAAGACCGCACATTTCGATAGTGGATGAAAATGGGATTACCGTTAAGATACCTGGCACAAATACCCCTGTGTTTATTTCTCTACCTATAAAAGCCGAGCTTGTGGTAAAAGATGGCGAACGGGTTAAAGCAGGTGATATGCTTGCCAAGATACCTCGTGAAACAACAAAGACCAAAGATATAACAGGTGGATTACCGAGGGTTGTAGATCTTTTTGAGGCACGCAAACCAAAGGACTCTGCCATTATTTCAGAGATAGATGGTACTGTGCATTTTACCGGAGATCTGAGAGGTAAAACAGCTATAACTGTTGTGCCATCTGTTGGTGAATCAAAAACTTACTACATAAGCAAGGGCAGACATATAAACGTGCAGGATGGAGATCGTGTAAAGGCTGGTGAACCACTTACAGATGGACTCGTTAATCCACACGATATACTTCGTGTGCTTGGTGTAAAGGAACTTGCAAAGTTTCTGGTTAATGAGATCCAGGAGGTGTATAGATATCAGGGTGTAAAAATAAACGATAAACATATAGAGGTTATTGTTAGACAGATGGTAAGAAGAATAAAGATAGTGGATCCAGGTGATACAAACTTCCTGCCTGGTGAAAGCGTAGAAAAATATACATTTGAAGAAGTAAACCAGAAGGTTATAGCTAAAGGAGGTAAGCCTGCTATTGCAGAGCCAATGCTTATTGGTATTACAAAAGCCTCCTTGAGTACCGAGAGCTTTATTTCAGCAGCCTCATTCCAGGATACAACAAAGGTGCTTACTGAAGCAGCGATAATGGGTAAGGTGGATCACCTCAGAGGGTTAAAAGAGAATATAATTATTGGTAGGCTTATACCAGCAGGTACTGGTCATGAGGCATACAGTGATATTAAGCTTGGTATAGAGCCCATATATGAAGAGGAAAAAACAGAAGTTAAAAGTACACAGCCATAACACTAATCTATAAACTTTGATGATGATTTGTTGAGGATGGAGATGGCTCGGTTAGAGGTATACAAGTCAAAAGCATTTAACAATTTAGAGGTGGCATGAACCATGCCATCTCTAAATGAATTGCTCAATCAGTTAGCCCAATTGCAAAATGATGCTGAGAGGGAATTGTCTTCTTTGAATAGTATAGATGGGCTGGAGGCTTTCAGAATAAAGTATTTAGGTAGAACGTCAGGTCTTTTAACAGCTTTGTTTAAGAGGCTTTCAGAATTGCCCCAGGAAGATAGAGCAACATTTGGTAAATCTGCCAATGCTTTAAAACAGTACCTTCTTGAATCTTTTAATAAAAAGAGTCAGGAGATCAATCAACAAAAAGAACAGGAACCTACAACCAAAATAGATATTACATTGCCCGGACGCTTGATACCTGCAGGTCATGCACATCCCATTACCAGAGTATTGGATGAGATCATATCCATATTTACAACTATGGGATTTGAGGTGGCTGAGGGTCCTGAGATTGAACTTGATTATTATAATTTTGAAGCCCTTAATATGCCTGAAGATCATCCAGCAAGGGATATGCAGGATACCTTTTATCTTCCGGATGGTTTCCTGTTAAGAACCCAGACATCTCCAGTCCAGATAAGAACAATGGAAAAACATAAACCGCCTGTGAGTATTATCGCCCCGGGAAGGGTGTTCAGGAGAGATTGGGATCTAACCCATACCCCTATGTTCCATCAGGTTGAGGGATTATTGGTTGATAGAGGTATAAGCATGTCTCATCTAAAAGGGGTGCTCGAGACATTTTTAAGGGCTTTTTTTGGAGCAGATACAAAGGTAAGGTTCAGGCCAAGTTATTTTCCTTTTACAGAACCGAGTACTGAGGTTGATATTGGTTGCATGTTTTGTGGTGGAAAGGGATGCCGCATCTGTAAGGCATCAGGATGGCTGGAAATCCTTGGAGCGGGAATGGTTCATCCGGATGTTTTTAGAAGGGTGAAATACGATACGAGTATTTATACTGGATTTGCCTTTGGAATAGGCATTGAAAGGCTGGCAATGTTGAAATACAACATAAATGATTTGAGGATGTTTTTTGAGAATGATCTTAGATTTTTAAGGCAGTAAATAAAATGTTTTATTCTTACAATTGGCTACGTCAGTTTCTAAACAAAATACCACCTGTAGAAGAGCTTACAAATAAATTAACAATGTCAGGTCTTGAGGTTGAGTCTGTTAAAAAGGTCTATACAGATATTCATGGTATACTTGTGGCAACCATTGAGGATATAAAACCTCATCCCAGAGCAGATAATTTATTTGTTGCAAAGGTTTCAACAGGCGATAAAGTATTTTCAACTGTTACAGGGGCTCAAGGGCTTGTCACTGGAATGAAGGTGGCTTATGCACCACCTGGTGCTACGATCACAAACAACAGAACAATAGAAGAGATAGAAATAAAATCAGAACGTTCTTCTGGTATGATTGTTTCAGAAGATGAACTCGGCATTCCTGGTAGTTTACGCAAGGTTATTATATTTGAAGAATCAGTACCAGCAGGCAGAGATGTAAAATTGTTACTTGGATTGGATGACTGGATTTTAGACATAGGTGTTACCCCGAATCGCTCTGATGTCCTCAGTCACTTTGGTTTAGCACGAGAGATAGCTACTATCTTCAAATTAAAGGTTACACCTCCACACTTTGAGCTCAAAGAGAAAAAATATGATCCTGGAATCTTTAGTTTTAAAGTGAAAATAGAATCTGCCATGGACTGTCCAAGGTATACCTTACGGCTTATTTCAGGGGTAAAGGTAGAAACTTCACCTTTATGGTTAAGAATAATGTTAGGAAAGCTTGGACAGAACACTATAAATAACATTGTGGATATAACAAATTATGTAATGTTTGGTATTGGCCAACCCTTACATGCTTTTGACAGGCAGAGGATAGAAGGTAATACCATTATTATAAGGCGTGCTAAAAATGAGAAATTGGTTACTCTGGATGGCGAAGAACGATTGCTTTCTGACCAGACCCTTGTAATCGCTGATGAGAAGAAACCTATTGCTATAGCAGGAGTCATGGGCGGTAAGGATAGCGGAATAATGGAGGATACCAGTGATGTATTACTTGAAAGTGCTCTTTTCTCCCCATCCTTAATAAGAAAGGCTGAACGAAGTTTAAACCTGCAGACAGAAGCAGATTATAGATTTGAAAGGGGAATAGACCCTTTATTGCCAGAGTTTGCATCTGGCTATGCATCTTATCTAATATCTCAAATGACAGGAGCCACGGTTTATAAACTTATTGATAACTGGGCAGCAAGATACAAAAAACGCAGAATAACAACCTCCACAGATGAACTCCAGACTTTGATTGGTTTTCCAGTTAATATTAGAAAGATACAGTCAATACTAAAATCTGCTTACTGCGATGTAAAAAGGTTACATCCAAAAACCTTTTTGGTAATACCTCCATCGTTCAGGCTGGACATTACTCAGGCTGCGGACCTTGGAGAAGAGATAGCAAGGCTTGTTGGTTATGATAAAATACCATCAGTACTACCTTATAGACCAGCATCCAATGTCTCTCTGCCAGACCATTATGTGTACACAAAAACATTGAAGAATTATCTTATATCCATTGGTTTTGATGAAGTTATAAATTATAGTTTTTTAAGTGAACGAGACCACGAAATTGTTGGTGGTGAGGCTATCAGACTTCTTAATCCTATCAATGAACAGACAGTGCTTATGAGAAATAGTCTTATACCAGGATTGATAAAAACTGTGCAGTATAATATATTCAGGCAGATTGAGGATCAGAAGCTGTTCGAAATAGGAAAGGTCTATATTAAGAATAAAAGCGAATACAATGAGCAATTGCACCTTACAGGGCTTGTAACAGGTAAAAGGTTCCCTTTTAGATGGTCCTATCCTAAAGATAGGGTGGATGTATATGATGTCATAGGTATTGTTGAGGGGGTATCCAGAATACTTAGATTAAAAGATGACATCTTATTGGAAGATGGTTTTATAAATATATTAACAAAGGGGTGTTCTGCAATTCTAAAATATAACGGCGAGAATGTAGGTTTTGTAGGAGAGGTTTCGAAAAGCATATTAGATAGATATGATATAAAACAAAACGTATTTGTATTTGATATATCTATTGAACCATTGTTTGTGTCAGCTTCAACTTATACTAAATACTCTGCTATTCCGAAGTATCCATTTGTAGCCAGAGACCTTACCATTGTAAAACCGGTTTCACTTTCTTCAATGAGCATTATAAACATTATTAAATCAATAGAAATTCCAATACTCGTAGAGATCTTTCCATTTGATCTATATGTTGACAAAAATAATATATCAGAGCATAGTATAACCTATAGATTCATTTTCAGGGCTAATGATAAGACATTAACAGATGAAGAGGTTGACAGCTATATGAAGATCATAATGGAACGGATAACAGCAGGGTTGAATGTTAGGTTAAAGATATAGGGAGGCATGTATGACGGTTACCAAAGCCGAGCTTGCAGAACTTATTTATAAAAACATTGGATTTTCTAAAAAGGATGCAATGGAGATAGTTGATACTTTTTTTGAACTTATAAAAGAAGGTATTGTAAACGGCGAAAAGGTTAAGATCAAAGGTATAGGGACTTTTTATGCAAGGGCAAAGAAAGAAAGATTGGGTAGAAATCCACAAACAAACAAACCGATGATGATTTCAGCACGCAAGGTTATTGTATATAGAGCAGGTACCTCATTGAAGAAATTGCTAAAAGAAGGTAAAAAAGTTACTTCATCTGAAGACGATGGAGCATGATTTTAAAAATAAGGACTATTACAAGATCGGAGAAGTAAGCAAGATCGCTGGAGTGAAGGAATACATTATACGATACTGGGTTTCAGAACTTCCTGGTCTTAAACCGGTAGTAACCCCCACTGGCTATAGATTATTTAAGAAAAAAGACCTTGAAACAATTTTGCTTTTAAAGAAGTTAATTTATGAAGAAGGACTTACCCTATCAGGGGCAAAAAAAAGGTTACAGGGAAAAGATACAAATACTACTCAAAATGAACAGGAAGATTTGAAAAAGACTTTTTCTATGATAAAACAACAATTGATAGATCTTAGAAAGTTGTTAAGTGGAAGCTAATACAATCGGGGCGTGGCGCAGTCTGGCTAGCGCACTCGCTTGGGGTGCGAGAGGTCGCCCGTTCGAATCGGGTCGCCCCGATATGATATTTTGGGTCTTCTTTTAATGACATTTAACATTTTAGTTACAAATGATGATGGTGTATATTCATACGGTCTAAAGGCTCTCGCAAGGGAGATGAGAAAAATTGGAAACGTTTATGTTGTTGCACCTATAAGCGAGAAGAGTGCAACAGGTCATTCTTTAACCCTCCACAGGCCATTACGGGTTAAGAATATTGGACGAAACCATACTTATGCTGTAAATGGAACACCAACGGATTGTGTTAATCTTGCCCTGAATGGTTTGTTAAAGGTTAGACCACAGCTGGTAGTATCAGGTATAAACAATGGCCCAAATCTCGCGGATGATATTACTTACTCAGGAACAGTAGCAGCTGCAATAGAAGCAACATTGTTAGGTGTACCGGCTATTGCTATCTCTATAGTAGGGAGGAAAAATCTTCACTATAAACCAGCTCAGGCAATAGCGCTTAAATTGGTAAAAAAGATAATGCAGGAGCCATTGCCTCCACATATTTTGTTGAATGTTAATGTTCCAAACCTTCCGGAGAATAAGATTAAAGGATACAGATTTACACGATTGGGGAAAAGACAATATGGAGATTCTATTATAGAGAAGGTTGATCCACGGGGTGAAAAATACTACTGGATAGGTGGCGACATACTCGGTGATGAACCAATAGAAAATTCTGATGTGCAGGCAGTACGGGATGGTTATATATCAATTACACCCATTCAACTTGATCTTACTGCATATAATTTTTTAAAAAAGCTCTCAAAATGGGATTTGTCGTAATGGAGGTCATATTTGAGAGATAAAAAAGACATATATGCTCTTTCAGCTCAGAGAGAAAGAATGGTTCAGGAACAATTGATAAGCAGAGGAATAACCTCACAAAAAATACTTGATGCCTTCAGAAAAGTTCCAAGGCATTTATTTGTAGAAGATGGACTCGTCTATCAAGCGTATGGGGATTACCCTTTACCCATAGCAGAGGGGCAAACCATATCACAACCTTATATTGTTGCTCTTATGACACAGGCTCTTGATTTAAAGCCAGAGGATACTGTTTTAGAGATAGGAACTGGCTCTGGCTATCAAACAGCAATACTCGCAGAGCTGGCTTCAAAGGTTTATTCAATAGAAAGGTTTGGGAGTATCGCATCAAAGGCAAGGAAACTGCTTGATGAACTCGGGTATCACAATGTTATGATAATTATTGGAGACGGAACAAAGGGATACGACAAGAAAGCACCATACGATGGTATAATAGTAACAGCTGGTGCTCCTTATGTACCGGATCCCTTGATAGCTCAATTAAAAGATGGGGGAAGACTGGTAATACCTGTGGGTGGTGAGTATTCACAGGAATTGTTAAAGATTACAAAACAGGGTGGGGCACTGAAAGAGGAATCCCTTGGTGGATGCAGATTTGTTAAATTGATAGGTGAGTATGGTTGGGAAAAATAGTTTATTAAAGGTTTTACTTGCTATATTATTTTTTGTAAGTGCCTCTGCCTGTGGTGTGCCGTATGGTGTTTATCATACAGTTGAAAAAGGACAAACATTATACAATATTGCAAAGGTTTACAATGTTCCTCTTGAAGACGTTGAGAAAGCAAACAATATAACAGATACAACAGATCTAAGGCCAGGGGAAAAGATTTTTATACCAGGTGCTTCAAAAACCTTATATGTCCCACCCACTGTAAAGACAGGCGAAAACAGCGCAAACGAACAGACAACAACACATAAAAACAATAATAATGTTGCCAATGTAAATAAAACTCAGGAGCCTGCCAGAGTTGAGCATTTTAATAACAGGAGTGGAATATCATTCATCTGGCCATTGAAAGGAAAAATATTACAGGGATTTAATACATCAAATGGCTCAAGGCATGATGGCATTGATATTAAGGCTCCAGCAGGCACACCAATTTGCGCCGCGGCAAACGGCACAGTCATATACAGCGATGATACTATAAGGGGCTATGGAAATATGATTATCATAAAGCATAAAGATGGATTTGTTACTGTATATGCTCATAACAGCGTAAACCTTGTGAAGAAAAACCAGGAGGTAAAACAGGGACAGATCATTGCAAAGGTTGGTGATACTGGTTATGCAACAACCCCTCATCTTCATTTTGAAATAAGATTACACGCAATACCGGTAAACCCACTTAATTATCTACATTGATCCGCTGGAGAAACTTAATCATTTCTACTAATTGTTTTACATGCATCTGACCATCTGCCTTTGGTTTACCAATGTATCCGTATGTTAAAAGAGAACCAAATAATGGATTTATTACCCTCGATAACCTGCCTTTTTCTCCTAAAGATATCGATACAATATGTTCATTCATGTGTTCAATGGTAAAGCATAACAATCTTCCTACATCATCCAGGTTGTTTGCCATTGTTGCAAATTTAATTATTTCAGGTGATGCTGATTTTGCTTTTGATAATAACTTTGATAGCGTAACACTGTCTGGTGTTTCTTTAAAATTGTGATAAGACGCGATTATTGATTTACCTTTAGAATGCGCTATCTGTGCAACCTGTCCGTAGATTTTAGAATTTAATTCTATATCAATTACATCTGCAATAGGAGCAATTGTTTTGAATAGTTCTAATCTTTGATTTTCAGATAATAACCTTTTACCACCCTCTTTGATATCCCTTACAGTGCCAAGCAAAGGTTTCTTGAATCTTTTTTTTACGTGTTTAAATACACCTTCTACATAAGAAGGGCTCACATCCTTAAACGTATCTACCCTGAGTTCAATGAGCCCTACAAACTTAAGTTCCTGTCTTTTTACCAACTTTATATCTTCGTCAGACAGAGCAGATACTATTATTGGTTTATTGGAAAATTTGATATTGGCTATGTTTAACTTCATACAACAAAATTATACCATATAAATTAAAAATGCAAAATTTTGTTGGATTACCGATTTGAGTAAAGAGGGGGATTTTCGTTTCCCTTTTCGCAAAATGGTACAGAGTAATTTGGCATCAGCGTCATCCCTCTTTGACAAAGAGGGACAGAAGAAGTTCCAAATAACCCGAAAAATGCAATAGGGAAGTTTGCTCATTCGTTCGGGGTACCCATGCAGAGCATGGGTCGTGCGATCCACC
>JBMFUY010000024.1:0-18943 GCA_049966275.1 bacterium | reverse complement strand
TGGATCGTGCGACCCATGCTCTGCATGGGTACCCCGAACGAATGAGCAAACTTCCCTATTGCATTTTTCGGGTTAAATCACTTTCTTCTGAGAGGATTGAGTTACTTAAAAACAGAGGATTTATGCAAACAGAATGCAATGTGTTGATAGTCGGTGCCGGGATTATTGGCCTCACTATTGCACGTGAGCTACTCAGAAAAGGGGTTGAAGACATAGTAATTATTGAGAAAGAAAAGCAGATTGGATGTCATGCCAGTGGTAGAAACAGTGGTGTGCTGCATGCTGGTATATATTATACCCCGGATAGTTTAAAAGCCCGTTTATGTCTGGAAGGTAACAGACTTATGAAGCAGTTCTGTCGTGAAAAAGGGCTTACGTTAAAGGAGACCGGGAAGGTAATAGTTGCAAAAAATTACAATGAAATTGAAGGACTTTATGAACTCAAAAGAAGAGCAGATGTAAATGGGGCAAGGTCCAGTCTTGTAGATGTTAGAGAGCTTTCAGAGATTGAGCCTTATGCCATAACATACGAAAAAGCTTTATACTCACCTGAAACCGCTGTTATAATGCCACTTGAGATACTACATGCGCTTGAGGAGGAGCTCATAACCTCAAAAAAGGTTAAAATATTTTACAGCACTGCTTTTGTTTCCAGTATTAAAGATCATGTTGTGCGAACATCATCAGGGTTTATACGCTTTAAGACATTTATTAATGCTGCAGGAGCTTATGCGGACAGAATTGCACATGAATTTGGTGTTGCAGGGCATTATAAGATAATACCATTTAAAGGAACTTATAAAAGGCTTAGTAAAAAGAAAAACGCACTTGTTAAGGGTAATATATACCCTGTTCCTGATTTAAGGAACCCATTCCTTGGTGTTCACTTCACCAGATCAGCAGATGATACTGTTTACATTGGTCCAACAGCAATACCTAATTTCGGGAGAGAAAATTATAAAATATTTGATGGACTGGGCATAGAAACGCTATTTATTCTTTATAATGATTTTGTACTGTTGTTGAAGGATCCTGTTTTTAGATACTCTGCAATAGAAGAGTTTAAAAAATACAGGAAGCAGTTTGTTTTTAAAGAAGCCAGAAAACTTGTTAAAGGACTTGAGCCAGATGATATAGAGAGTACAGATAAAATTGGTATAAGGGCACAACTTATAAATACTGATACAAACAAACTTGAAATGGACTTTGTTCTGATAAAGGATGGCGATGCATTACACATACTGAATGCAGTATCTCCTGCGTTCACATCTTCCATGGCATTTGCAAAGTACGCATTAACGCAATTTTTGGGTTAAAACATTTTATTGTTCGTTGAGGTTTATTCTCTTTGTAATGGTTTTATTTGGTAAGATATTAACAGTAGCTGTGTATGATTTAAGGTATGGATTCATTATGTTTATTTTATGTTCACCTGGAGGCAGAGATATACTTTTGAACCTTGGTGTTTCTCCAACATACTTATCATCAATAAATACCATTGCCCATGGATAGGTTATGATCTCAAGTTCACCATTGTTCTGTGATTGCCGGGTTGTCTCTGACACAATTGAGGCTATTTTGTGTTCGTGAGGGATATTACTATTTTGTAAAGCCTCCTGTTTTTTTATGATCGGTTTTTTGGGTTTACCGTTAGCTACATGCGATAAAGGTATCCTTACCTCATTAACTGTATTGCTCTTATGTTCAACCTTCCCGACACCAGTACCCGAGTGTTGTTTGATAGAATGATTTAACATTAATTGTGGAGGTTCTCTGTATTCTTCCTGAGCAGTGATCAGGATCAGGAGAAATATTACAATTAATTCTAATACATTTTTTGCCCATTGTGTATGTCTTTTTTGTTTTATTCTTTTTATTAATTTTGCAATATCTGTGTTCTTTTTATTCGTTTCTAATAATGTGTTGATAAGAGAGAACGCTTTTTCTAAATTGTTTGTTCTTATGTGGCCCAGAGCTTCTTTATATCTTGCATCGTTGTGCCGTACCAGTAGTTCCTGCTCTGTTTGATCAGGTGAATTTATATACTGTTTAAATGTAACATAAGGATCAGATGTAAACCTCTGTATACCTTCGTATAACACATGACTCAGCTGGGTTGCGTCGCGATACCTTTTTTCGGGTTCAGGGTTAAGGCATGTAATAATAACATCTCTTACCCATGCATCTATCCATGGGATGACCTTGCCAATTGGTGTATAATGATTTCTTGTTATATTGTTCAATATGGACATGGTATTGTCAGCATGGAACGGAGAGGTTCCTGTTATAAGCCAGTAAAGCAATGAGCCAAGCGAAAAGACATCAGATTGTTTGTCTATATTCCTGGAGTTTATATGTTCCGGTGACATAAATTCAGGCGAACCTATTGCAGCGCCGGTCATTGTAATACGACTATCTGTCAGCAGATGCGCGAGTCCGAAATCTGTTATCTTGATCTCTCCGTCATCGCTTATAAGTACATTCTCTGGTTTAATATCTCTGTGGATTATATCCATTGAATGGGCATGGGAAATAGCATCGCATACAATAAAGCCTATAACAAGAGACATTTCTAAAGGGAGTTTTCTGCCCTTTTCAAACAAGTTTTTTTGCAGCACTCTTAAATCATAACCACGAATATATTCAAGTACAATGAAAGGAACACCATTGTACTCAGAGATATCATAGAGGGATACAATACTTTTGTAGTTTAGTCTTGCTATTATCCTTGCTTCGTTAAAAAATCTTTGAATCAGGTTGTTATCAGATGCGAATTGTGGGTATAGTATTTTTATAGCAACATTGCGGTTCAGAACAGTATCTACCCCGGTGTAAACAATTGCCATGCCCCCTCTACCAAGTTCCTTTTGAAGGACGTATCTGTTAGCAATAAGTTGACCCTGTTCAATATCCATAATAGAAAGTTTATTAAGGATCTGTTAGAAGATCAAGTAAAGGGTGATTGGCTCTATCTGTTTTTAATTTACATGAATATGGTACAAATGTTTAAGTTGATTTGACTTTGAGAGAAATACATTTTAGCTTTATTTAGAAGCGAGGGTGGCGGAACTGGTAGACGCGCCAGACTTAGGATCTGGTGGGATAACCGTAGGGGTTCAACTCCCCTCCCTCGCAAATAAACATAAGAAAGGTTTGGTAATGAAAATATTAGAAGTTCAAACACAGGGGAGTACCAGGAAAAAGGTTTCTGTAATGGTACCAAAAGATATAATGGATGATACCTTGTCCCGCAAGTTATTGGAGTTTAAAAAGAGCGTTAGAGTGCCTGGATTTAGAAAAGGTAAGGTCCCGGAATCTGTGCTGAAAAGCAGGTTTGAGCAGGATATAAGGTATGAGGCAGAACTTGATGTTATAGACGACACAATTAAAAAGGCTATAGAAGAGTTGAAAATAAAGGCTGTTGGAAACCCGATAATAGAAAAAAAGGATTACACGGGTGAAGGTGATTTCACATATACTGTTATAATAGAAAACATTCCGGAAATAGAGCACGTAGATTTTAAAGGAATAGAATTGAAAAAGCTCCCGGTACCAGAGGTTACAGAGGAACAGGTTCAGGAGGCACTTATCAAGATTCAAAAGAAAATGGGAGTGCTAATGCCATTGGCTGAAGAAAGACCGCTGAGAGATAAAGATATTGCTTCTATTAAATTGATAGAGCTTGATAAACTGGGTAAGCCTAAGAAGGTTAATGACGATCTTATATGGACTGTAGATGATAAACTTGGGAAAGAATTTTACGATCAGATGATAGGTATGCTTGTTGGTGAGAAAAGAAAAATAATCATTAATAAGGAGAAGAATATTCAGGCAATTGTTGAACTAAAATCTATAAAATATATTAAATATCCTCCTATTGATGATGAATTGGCAAAAGCAACAGGAAAGTACAACACTCTGGATGAGTTGAAATCAGCTATAAAACAGGATATAAAGAATTATATAGAGAAGATAAACAAGTACATGTATCAGGACATGATAGTGGCAGCTTTAATTGAGAGGCATCCTATAGAACTACCTTTAAGTCTTGTAAAGGCAGAGATGGAACAATTAGCTACATTTGATAAGGAATTACAAAGGGCTTATATGATGAGCAATAAACAGGGAATAGAAGATAGACTCAGGGATATTGAGACATACGTAAGAATAGGCCTTGTTGCAAGGCTATTTTTTGATGCTATTAAGAAACAGGAAGGGTTAACACTGAGTGATGAGGAGCTGAGACAGGAGATAGAAAAGACGGCTCAGGAAAACAATGAAACCTATGAACAGGTTATGGAGCGTTTGAACAGAAACAACGAATTAGAAACCTTTAAGAACCGCCTCTTGAATGAGAAGGTTCTTGATTTGATACTCAAAAATGCTAAATTTATAGAAGAGAGGATAGAGAACAATGCTAATACCAATGGTCATAGAGCAGACACCGAAGGGTGAAAGAGCTTATGATATATACTCCAGACTTTTAAAAGAAAGAATTATTTTTATAGGTTCACCAATAGATGATGACCTTGCCAACATAGTTATAGCACAACTACTCTTTCTTGAGTCAGAGGATCCTGATAAAGATATATATCTTTATATAAACACCCCGGGTGGAATTGTGACAGCAGGGCTTGCTATATATGATACAATGCAATACATAAAACCTAATGTAATAACTATATGCATAGGGCAGGCAGCGAGCATGGGTGCAGTGCTTCTTGCCGCAGGTGTTAAAGGTAAGAGATTTGCATTACCACATGCAAGGATTATGATACATCAGCCCTCAGGTGGATTACAGGGAAAGGCATCTGAAATAGATATACACGCAAAAGAGATCCTTAAATTGCGAGAAGAGATAAACAAAATTCTTAGTTTACATACGGGGCAACCATTGGAACGTATATCTACGGATACTGAACGAGACTTTTTTATGGGTGGAGAAGAGGCAATAACCTATGGTATAATAGACAGTGTTATAGCGAAGAGAGAAGATCTAAAAATAGGTGGAGGTATTAACGTTGGTGCTTAAAAAAGATGAAACTATATTAAGATGTTCTTTTTGTGGGAAATCACAAAAAGAGGTAAAAAAACTTATTGCAGGACCAAATGCCTTTATATGTGATGAATGTGTAGAGCTTTGCAATGAGATAATTGCAGAAGATTATCAATCACAGCAGGACAACCCGGGCATAAGAAAGAGTGTTCCCAAACCAGGCGAGATCAAAGCGTTTCTTGATAAATATGTTATAGGACAGGAAAAGGCAAAAAAGATAATATCAGTAGCTGTTCATAATCACTATAAGCGCATAGAATCACATCAAAAAAATGATGATGTAGAGATACAGAAGAGTAATATTCTATTGCTTGGTCCAACGGGTACAGGTAAAACATTGCTCGCACAAACACTTGCAAAATTTCTTGATGTTCCATTCACAATAGCGGATGCCACAACCTTAACAGAAGCTGGTTATGTTGGAGAAGATGTTGAAAACATAATACTCAGCCTGATCCAGAATGCTAATTATGATATAAACAGGGCACAAAGGGGCATTGTTTATATAGATGAGATAGACAAGCTTTCTCGTAAAACAGATAGCCCGTCAATAACAAGAGATGTTTCAGGTGAAGGGGTTCAGCAAGCCCTTCTAAAGATCATTGAAGGAACAATTGCAAATGTGCCACCAAAAGGTGGTAGAAAGCATCCTGAACAGGATTACTTCAGAGTGGATACTACAAATATTCTGTTTATATGCGGTGGAACGTTTGATGGTATAGAGAAGATCATAAGTAAACGGATAGGTGTTAAATCCATGGGGTTTGGCGCAGACCTGACAGGTGTAAGAGGGAAAAGCTTAACCGAGATCCTGAAGATGGTAGAAACAGAGGATCTTATAAAGTATGGTATGATACCGGAATTTGTAGGTAGGGTACCAATTATTGCTACCATGGAGGAACTGACGGTTGAAGCACTTATGGACATACTGGTTAAACCTAAAAATGCACTTGTTAAACAATACCAGAAGCTTTTCTCCATGGAGGGTATAAAACTTGTATTCACTCATGATGCAATAGAATCTATAGCAAAAGAGGCTATAAAGAGGAAATCCGGGGCAAGGGGATTAAGGGCAATAATGGAGAACATCATGCTTGATATTATGTATGACCTGCCCTCAAGAAGGGATGTTAATGAGTGTATAATTAATTCTGATGTAATATTTAAGCATACAGAACCATTACTTACCTATGAAAAGAGGGCTGAAGCAGGTGGAACAAAATGAGTGCAAATGAAAGCAAAAAAAACATTATTCCTTTATTGCCTTTGAGAGATATTGTAATTTTCCCGCATCAGGCCACGCCATTGATAGTTGGAAGGCTGAAATCTGTAAATGCGGTGAAAGAGGCGATAAAGAATAATACATTCATTTTTACCACCATGCAGAAGGATCCCAAATTAGAGGATCCTAAAAAGGATGATATACATACAGTTGGTACTATTTCCTTAATTGAACATCATATTATTGAAAGTGATAGCATAAAACTATTGGTAAAAGGGGTCAGAATAGGGAAAATGGTCTCTTACATTGACAATAACACATATATTGAAGTGGAAGTCTCTCCTGTAGAGAATGTTATAAAGAATTCACTTGAGGTAGAGGCTCTGAAGAGACAGCTTATCTCAGCGTTCACTGAATATGCTAAAAATACAAATCTTATAGCTCCTGAAATTGTTACGTATGTCTCCTCGGTTGATAACCCGGAAGTAGTTGCAAATACTATTGCCGGAAATATCAAGATGAAAACAGAGGAAAAGCAGGCTTTGATTGAGATAGAAGACCTTGAGAAGTACATGACCAAAATTATGGAAAAACTTTTTAGCGAACTGGAGATTATAGAGATTGAAAAAAGAATAAAGGCTCAGGTGAAAAAACAGACAGAAAAGGCACAAAAGGAATACTATTTGAATGAACAGATGAGGGCTATCCAGAAAGAGCTTGGTGAAAAAGATGAATTTAAGACAGAAATTAAAGAGCTTGAAGAGCGCATCAAAAAGAAGAAGATGCCAGAAGAAGCTACCAAACGTTGCAAAAGTGAGTTGAAAAAACTTAAGATGATGTCACCCATGAGTGCTGAAGCTGCTGTGGTCAGGAGTTATCTTGAATGGATATTATCCCTTCCATGGTATGAATATACAGAGGAGAAGAAAGATATCACAGAGGCAAAGAGAATTTTAGATAGAGACCATTACGGTTTACAACAGGTAAAAGAGCGAATATTGGAGTTTCTTGCAGTAAAGACATTAAGCCCTGAAGCAAAGGGACCGATTCTATGTTTTGTAGGACCTCCTGGAGTAGGGAAAACATCTCTGGCAAAATCTATTGCAGAAGCCACTGGAAGAAACTTTGTAAGGCAATCTCTTGGTGGAGTAAGGGATGAGGCAGAAATAAGAGGGCACAGAAGAACTTATGTCAGTGCACTTCCAGGAAAGGTTATCCAATCCATGAGAAAAGCAGGTTCATCCAATCCAGTATTCCTTTTTGATGAAATAGATAAGATGAGTATGGACTTCAGAGGTGATCCTTCTGCTGCTCTTTTAGAGGTACTGGATCCGGAACAGAATCATGCTTTTAATGATCATTACCTTGATCTTGATTACGACCTATCAAAGGTTATGTTTATTACTACAGCCAATACAGTGGCAGGAATCCCTCCAGCATTGCTTGATAGATTGGAGATAATACGTTTACCAGGGTATATAGAGGTGGAAAAGATAAACATTGCAGAGAAGTTTCTTATACCCAAGCAATTGAAGGCTAATGGTTTATCTGAAAATAAAGTAACCTTTACCAGAGGGGCAATCATTAAAATTATAAGAGAATACACAAGAGAAGCCGGAGTAAGAAATGTGGAACGTGAGATAGCCACTATCTTGAGAAAGGTAGCCAAACGTATTCTTGAGACAGGTAAAAATAATAAGAAGATTGTTATAAAGGCTTCTAACATTGAAAAGTATCTTGGTGTTCCAAAGTTTAAGAAGAGTGAGTTAGAGCAGCGTGATCTGATAGGTGTTGCAACCGGGCTTGCATGGACAGAGGCAGGGGGTGACATACTTGCCATTGAATCAGCTGTGGTGAATGGTAAAGGAAAGCTAACTGTAACAGGTAAGTTAGGGGACATCATGAAAGAGTCTGCTCATGCGGCTCTCAGTTATGTAAGAACAATATCAGCAGATCTTGGTTTGAAAAAGGATTTTTATAGAAAGATAGATATTCATATACACATACCAGAGGGTGCTATACCAAAGGATGGCCCTTCTGCTGGCATAACCATTGCAACATCTCTTGTATCTGCTCTGACAAAGATCCCGGTAAAACATGATCTTGCTATGACCGGGGAGATAACATTAAGGGGCAGGGTATTACCTATAGGAGGGTTGAAAGAAAAGCTTATGGCTGCGATGCGTGCTGAGATTAAGGATGTATTGGTACCTAAAGACAATGAAAAAGATGTGACTGAAATACCTGAAGTGATAAGAAATTCCTTAAATATCATATTTGTTGAGAATATGGATCAGGTTATAGAGAAGGCTTTAAAGGTGGATTCTGTGGATCAGATATGGAAGGGCAGGGTTAAAACCAATATTGAGACCAATATACCTTCTTTACCCCCTGTTAATAATAACCTTCAGCTGCCTCCTTCAGAGCAACCACACTCGAACAATTAGCTCTGTGCATGGAGATCTGAGAGACTGGCATGGAAACTCGATAGAGCTAAACACAAAGCATTTACTTTTTACATTTTTCAGTTTTATCTGGACAGCTGTAAAATGATCCTTTTTATCTCATCAGCCTCTTTCTGTTGAGGCGATATTGATAAGCTCGTTTCAAACATCTTTTTTGCTTCATAGGTATTGTTTGTATACTTTAGATACACGTATCCAAGTATATTGTAAAACATGGCATTGTCAGGGTGCATGGCGATTATCTCTTTAACAAGTTGTATTGCCTTCTCTGTATGGTTATTGTTTACATAAAATTGTATCAGTTCATTTACATAAGAGATTTCATAAGGATCTCGAAGCGCACATTTTCTTAGCTCCTCTTCATACTGCTTATTATCACCTGTTTGTTTGTAATAAGTTGCAAGCAGATACATGTATGATGCATTACCAGGATCGTATTTCAGGGCATCTTTCAAGTACACAAGTGCCTTGTTGTAATCCTTTTTACCCATGTAGTATAAACCCAATCCTGATAATACCTTTGAGTTATAAGGGTTATATTTAAGTGACATTTCAGCATACTTAACTGCCTCAGAAATTTCACCCTTATCAATAAGCGCTCGCGCATACATTTCGTACGCAAAATAATATTTGGGGAATCTCTTTATTCCATCTCTCCAGAGGTGGAGATCATCCTTATAGGTGTTTATCCTCTGCCATGAAATAACGCTGAACACCAAAAGTATAACAACAGTCATACCAGCAGCATAAGGTTTTAAATTAGGATAATTGTATAAATGTTCAATCCACATGCTGATCAACGCATACAGACCAATGGATGGTAAAAATAGGTACCAATTGGTATAAAAAGGTACATGCATAATACCAAAGGCAGGGATCATGTTTGCAAAATACCATACAAGCCAGAAAAATCCTTTACTCCTCTTTTTATACAGGATTATGGCAAGCCAGATAAATACTATCAATGCTATAACACTTATCAGAAACCTTGGAGAAAAGATACTTAGGATATAGAATGGAGGATAAAAACTTGCCACATTGAAAGGGAATATTAATTTGTTTGGATATTCTAACACACCTGCTATATTGGCTATAACTGTGATAGCCCTATAAATAAAGGCAGGTTCAATAAATGCCCCTCCTTTTACTGACATGCGAAGTTGTCCTATTACGAATACCGGTGTAGCTATCCCTGCGATTATATAAAATAGCATCTGGTTAAAGAATGTCTTTGCAAATGGTTTTTTATGAACAAACCATTCAAGGAATAACATTATTACCACTATGGTTGCTACTGTTTGCTTGGTCAAAAGTGCAATGATGAACATTAACATACTGATAGCGTACCATTTATACTTACCGGTTATTATAAAGTTATCATAGGTTATAAGGGTTATCAGGGTAAATAACAGAGATTGGGTATTTTTTAATTCTGCAACCCATGAAGCAGAATCTACATTTACTGGCGAGAGTAAAAATAGCAGGGCTGTTAGTAAGGCTATAAGTGGTGTATTGATCCTTTTTACAAAGAAATAAACGAGTATAGCATCTGCAATAAAGATACCTGCATTGATAATATGGAACCACGCCGGGTTTAGCTTATCTATCTGATAGATCAGCATGTATGTGAGAAGTTGTAAGGGTTGAAATGTGCCATCGAAGTAATAATGCGTAAATATATAATGGATATTTGAAAGGGTAAATTGTTTTATATAGGGATTGTCAAACACATAGAAATTATCATCCCAGTTGATGAATGAAAAATGCATTACCCGAAAATACATAATGATGCCAATGATGATTATTAAAAAGATTACAGAAGTATTACTTATTGATTGTTTGTTTTCCATATTTTTATGAAATGCCTCATTTCAGCAGCATATTTTTGATCAGGTTCAATTTCAAGACTTTTTTCAAAATATTTCACAGCAAGTTTCTTATCGTTGCTGTACTCAGCCATTATATATCCAAGCATACGCCATGGCTCTGATTCGTCAGGCTTTTTAATAACAATCTTTTGAAGTGTATCTATTGCCTCATCTATATTATGCAGTTTTACATAAACAAATGCAAGCATGTCATAGGCATGCACCAGAGGGAATATAGATATAGCTTTTTTGTACATATCAATAGCCCGATTAAAATCTCCAAGGGATAAATGAATATCCCCCAATTCAGCATAAAGCATTGACATCAGTTGCTCAGGTGTATCCCCGAGCCCTGGCATCACAGCAGTATTACCAAGACCTTTTTCATTCAGGTTCTGCAGTTGCTGAATTGCATTGTTAAGTACTTTTTGCGCCCTATCGTACTCATGAAGTTCAGCGTAACCCTTACCAATGAGATATTTCATCATTACAAAATCAGGTGTGTTTTTTAACAGCTCATTGCCATACCTGATCCCATCTATTACATCACCACTTTTAAAATAGCTTACAGCTAAATTTCGTACTATATATGTGTCACCTCCAACAGCTTTCATAGAGCTTTTCCACATATTTATATCATTTTTCCACACAAATTGTCTTTGAAAGCCAGTAACTCCAAATGAGAATATAATAAAACAGAGCAATCCCAAAGCCCATTTTTTGTTTTCTATACGAACTACAGAGCCAACGAATGCAGTATATAGACCTATAGATGGAATATACAGATACCAGTCTGCAAAAAAGGGCATTGCTATGATTCCGTAGTAAGGGAGCATATTTACAAAATACCATGAAATCCAGAACAGTATAAGTTTATTCCTATTTTTAAATAACTTTTTTATACCTATTATCATAAGCCCTATAATAACCAGGCTCAAAACAAAAGCAGTGTTTGAGATCTTTGCATCTATAGGATAAGCCACTGAAAGATTTACTGGTATTATAAGCCTGACAGGATAATTGAAAACACCGGCTATCACGGTTGTTATAGCCTTTATTTGTGCCAGAACACTTCCCCTTATTAAACCATGATAAGAGCCAATGGTTGATTGACCTATCATGTATACAATCATAAAAGGTATTAATAATAGAAAGAAAGGCAAAAGTTTTATTAAACCCTCTTTTAAATTTTTTTTGTTTATAAGAAGATCATAAATAAGCATCATCAACAAAATGGTTGCGCCTGGCGGTTTAACAAGTAGGCCTGCAAAGAAAGAAACTAACGAAAGTATATACCATGCACGATAATTAAAGGTTAAACTTTTATGCCCTGGTTTAACATTTTCAATGGGTTTTTCCTTGACGGGTTTACTGTGGGATTCTGTATTGTTATGATTGCCATCCAGAGCCTGCCTGAACATTACATAAAAGTAAAAACTCATCAGAAAAAACAGCAATGATTGAGAATTTTTTAACTCAGCTATCCATACTGCAGTGTCAATATTAACAGGTGATAGTAAAAACCATAGGGTGGAAAGTAAGGCTACAGTGCTATCCTTCTGTATCTTCTGGATCAGCAGGTAAACCAGTACACCTGATAGTATATAAAATAAGATATTTACAAGATGATAAAGCCATGCATGATAATTTACAACACTGTAAATGAGCATGTAAGTAATATACTGAATAGGTGCATATACCCCATGGTGAAATGACGTTAAAAAGTATTTTATATTCGGAATAGAAATGTGCCTTATGTGTACGTTGTCTGTTACATAAAAGTTGTCATCAAGATTTACAAAACCGAATCTCAAACCCGGAAGTAATAAAAGGAACGTTATTACACAGATAACTAATAGATTAAGCCATTGTGTGTTTTTTATGAAACGTGCAAGATTATCTTTTGCAAAGATACGATTAGACAAGTCTATTAACAAACCACTCTTCTACTTTTGGTAACATCTGGCTCATATATTCTAATGGAAGCATGTGAGCTGCACCATCTATTTCTATGAATGTGTGTAAATTACCTTTCAATGCATAGAACGCACGTTCTGATACCTCCTTTGGTATCACTTCATCCTTTGAGCCTGTTATGATCATGGTGGGTGGCATTGGCAATCCTTTGATTCTGGGAATATAGTCTTTCAATGATGATATAGCCCTTATGGTGTAATGACCTGTGAACAATTTATCTTCTCTAAACATCTTTAACATTTGGGGGTTATTGAAAACCTTCTTCCAGTCAAGATAAATAGATGTTGGCAACTTCAAGTCTGGTAGGTGGTCTTTAAGATAATCTATAACGGCAAGCATCCTTTTTGTTAATCCCGGGTATCTTACAATATTCAAGAAGTCTTTATAAACAAGGGCTGCGTTATGAGCGATGACCGCATCTACTTCAATACCCTCAAGCGCAGCATAGTAAACTACAATACCGCCCTGGCTACTCCCCATGATGCCCACCTTTCCTCCGAATCTTTTTTTTGCATAAGAAACAGCATCGTGAAGATTTGTTAAAAGTTGTTCTATTGTAAAATCACCGCGTTTCCCTGAAGAATGTCCATGGCCTATTGGATCTACTCCAATGATGTTAAAGCCTTTGTACGCAATAGCTTCAAGAAATGGGTTGTAGAATTCAGAAGCAGCACCCGTGCCCGGGAAGAAGATGATTGTTTTTTTTTCACCGGCATTGTTAAAAATATCAAGATGTATACGTTCATTCGTAGAAGGTATGAATGTTTCTTCTTTTGTTATCTTTCCCATTGGCTCTTATCTTTATAGGGCATTATCCGTTCGGGATTGATATACCTATTTATTCTCCTGAAATTTCTTAACAAAAGGGGTAACCAGGTCCAGTGGTAGTGGGAATATTACAGTTGAATTATTCTCAGTTGCTATTTCTGACAATGTATTAAGATACCTCAATTGAATAGCAGCAGGGTCTTTGCTCAATATGGCTGCAGCTTCTGCATACTTCTGCGAAGCCTGAAGTTCTCCTTCAGCATTTATAATCTTTGCTCTTCTATCCCTTTCAGCCTCAGCCTGCCTTGCCATAGCCCTTTGCATTTCCTGTGGAAGGTCGATCTGTTTCACCTCCACAGTAGACACCTTTATACCCCATGGCGATGTGTGTTTATCTATAATCTCCTGCAATTCCATATTGATCTTTTCCCTCTCTGATAAGAGTTTATCCAGTTCGCCCTGTCCACAAACACTTCTTAATGTTGTCTGCGCAATCTGAGATGTTGCAAAAAGATAATTTTCAACCTCTGTTATTGCCTTGTTTGGATCAATAACCTTAAAATACACCACAGCATTAACCTTTATAGAGACATTATCCTTTGTAATAACATCCTGCGCAGGAACATCTAAAGTGACAACACGTGTACTTACTTTGAACATCTTATCTATAAGAGGGATCACGTATATGAGTCCTGGTCCTTTTGCACCTATAAGTCTACCCAGCCTGAATATAACCGCACGGTCATATTCTTTTAGAATTTTTATTCCTGATAAAAGTACCAGAGCCACAAATACAACAAAAACTATAAACACTGAACCCATGTTATACCTCCTTTTTTACTTTAAGTAGCATATCATTATCTATACTGTCTACCACTATCCTGTCTCCTACCTTTATATCCTTTTGATCAGAATAAGCATCCCAGTATGCTCCATCAAGAAAAACCTTAATCTTACCATCTGTTATATCTTTTACCACACCGGAAAGCCCTATCAAACCTTCTTTGCCTGTTTTGGGTTTTGTGAATCTTACTTTTAGCGCCAGACCAAGGGCAACGATGAAAAATAGAGCTGTCAGTATGGCTGCTGTAACTATCAAGGTCCATGATACACTATACGATGCAGATGAAGTATCAAACAACATCAGAGAACCCAGTATAAATGATATTATACCTCCAACAGCAAGCATGCCATGGCTCACAATCTTTACCTCCAGAATAAATAGTATAATTGAAAGCAAAATTAAAAGTATACCTGCATAGTTAACAGGTATAGTCTGAAATGAAACAAAAGCAAGTATAAGTGATAAAGCTCCTATTACACCGGGGAATATTGCACCAGGACTCGCAAGCTCAAAGAATATGCCCCACATACCAATGATCATAAAGATATAAGCAATATTTGGATCGCTTATCGTCATAAGTATCTTTTCTCTGAAGTCCATGTGGATTTTGTTAATTGTAGCCCCTTCTGTGCGGAGGATATACATCCCGGATGCCTTACTGATCTGTAATCCATTTATCTTCTTTAACAGCTGTTCAATTGTCGTTGCAGTAAAATCGACAACATGTATTTTTACTGCCTGATCAGCCGGGATTGATACACTTTCTGACACAGCCTGTCCTGCCCAATTAGCATTCCTGCCTTTTTGTAGGGCAATGCTCTTTATATAAGCAATTGCATCATTTGTAACCTTTTTTTCCATCTCTTTACCAAGTTTCTCACCGATTGTAACAGGATGTGCTGCACCTATGTTTGTACCAGGTGCCATTGCAGCGACATCAGATGCCATTACGATAAACACCCCTGCTGAAGCCGCCCTTGAACCAGAAGGGTAAATATAACTTATAACCGGTAGTTTCGCACTCTCTATTGCCTTTACAATGGTTCTCATTGATGCATCAAGTCCGCCAGGCGTATCAATTGTGATGAGCAGGGCATTGGCATTATCATTCTCAGCCTTTTTTATAGCTTTAGGCACAAAATAAGCATAAGCAGGACCTATAGGACCATCTATGGAGATCTCGTCTACATGGTAGTCTGCCTGTATTTGAGTTGCAAATACAAATATTAATATTAATGTTGTAAGTAACTTCTTCATTAGAAATATATATTTGTATAGAATAAAAGCATTCTTCCTATTTCTTCTCCTCCAAACACAGTACTCTGTGTTAATGCACTGTTTGGTTCATAAACATAAGGATACTCATGGTGGATATCATTAAACATATTGAACACGTAAAATCCCAATTCAAATCTATGTGGTATGAAGGTATATCCTACTTTAGCATTCACTATAAAGTAAGCTGGTAGCTGAACCACGGTATTGGTGTAGAGTGTATATGGATCAGCTATATGTGCGGTTCTTGCAGATGTATAATCGCCCTGAATACTTGAGAATAACTTATCTGTTAAAGCATACCTTACACCTACATTAAAATCCTGTGTTGTATAATTCGCAACTGAGCCTGTTAGATTATCTTCTCTTTGCAAGTAAGAGTAATTGGCAAAGGTTTTGATCGCCTTAATGGGTTCATATTCAACGTTAATCTCTCCGCCGTGCGACACGTACCTTGTACCACTGTTAAGGAATTGGAACTGAGAAGCAGAAGATAAAGACGTGTAAAAATAGATAAGATCATACAACTCGTCATAATAAAGTGTTAACTCTGTTCTAACGTGTTTACCCCATTCTCCTACGTATCCAAATTCAGTTGTTTTCATTATCTCATTCTTAAGATCTGGATTACCTATAAGTGTGCCCTTGATAGGAATAAAGTTTGGGGGTATCTTTGGTATAAATTGTGCTTCAATATAAATGGGTTTTCTAAAAGCAGTTCCGTAAGACACCCTTATTGTCTGCTCCGGTGTTATCGCATAAGATAGATTACCACGGTAGCTCAAGCCAGGTGGTGTAACAGAGTAATGATCGTATCTTGCATCCAGCGTTAAAAGGAAGTTATAGAAAGGACCTATTTCATCGTGTATGAACCCACCATAAAGAAACTCTTTTGTAAGGTCAATACCATTGTAGGATGATTCTAACTCCGGGAATTTATATGTGTTGTAATTAGAATTTGCCCCAACAATGATCCTGTTGTACGGTATTTCAGGAAGGTTGTACTGGACATCGATGTTATAAGTGTTTGTTCCACCAGAAAGGTTCTCACCTAACAGGTTCAATGTTGTGCCAAACGGTGTTATAAAAAGTGGCACGTTTACATGGAACCCAAACCAATAGGCATCTATCTTAAGGTTTTTGTACTCAATATGTGGTTTTATGTATGTCTCTTCTGCATATGTCCATAGATTCTGAAGTAAGGTATAAAGAACAAACTGAGGTTTATCATAACCAGCCTCAATAGATGCGTTCAGATCATTTGAAAAATCATGGGTCACATATAGCCATGCCTTTGGTACCAGTGCTGCATTGTGATCCGGTGCTTCAAAATCTGTAGCCCTTTTGTAACCTATTGCACTCATAAAACCTGTTGTTCCTGTTGCACCCTGCGCTTCTACGTAAGTGTCAAAGCTGCTGAAGAATGGTGCAGGTTTTTCAGTTGTTAATCCACCAATACCATAGATGGTGAAGGTGGGGGTTGCCTGTGGTTTTTTTGTTGTGATGCTTATGATACCTGTCATAGCATCAGCACCATACAGTGAAGAGCTTGCTCCCCTTATGATCTCTATCCTTTCTATGTCATTAAAAGGAATTGGTAAACTTTCTATGAATGGTGGTCCATAAAAGGTATTGTTTAACACTCTTCCATTTACCAATACCTGCATTAGATTGTTCTCTTCTGTACCATACCCCCTTTCATTAAAAATTGTATAACCTGGGTTTATATATGCCACATCCATACCAGGAACCGTTCTGAATATGTCAGACAAACTTAATCCCACACTTTTTATATCCTCTTTTGTAAGAACAGTAACAGATGCTGGTGCAACAGTGATCTTTTGCTTGTGTTTGGCGGCTGAATACACCACGTCCTCAGCGCTAAACAGGGCAAGTTCCTGTTCAAGAGCAGCTGTTTCTTCTGCAGATTTTATGTTAACCTCTCCAATGTCTACTATCTGCGGATTTTTAGGTCCCATAAATAGCAGGTGTGATTGTCCATTTGTATCCACTACAGTAATATAGTACATAATTTTTGGTGGAGTAATATCCGTGCCGGGGATTATGCCTGCAAACGTATCGCCAAATGAGCGTTTTAAAAATATAGCTTTGTAGAACTTATCAGATGGGGATTTGTACAGGAGCGTAGCATATGCAACTTTATCTGCTGGATCAATGGTAGCAGAAACCTTTAAAGGTTCGCCGGGTGTTGCTGTTAGTATGGGTTTGTGAAAGAACTTAAAAGATATAACAGGTTGATCTGCCATTGCATTTGTGTTGATAAATGAAAAAAGCATTAAAAACATTACTATTTTCTTCATAATGTATCTAACCTCCTTTGTTAAAATACATTTTTAAAGTTTAACTTATGAACCAGAATCTTCTTTAATATCCTTAACGTATTTGCTTAAAAATGTACATCCATTTTCAGACAAATGAGAACACAATTGGTATAGCTAAAAAATAAAAACTTTTCAATAGTACGCAAAAGTTCACAGCATATTAAACCGAAATTTCAGCTTTAAAAAGCGATAAGTCATTGATCTGCAAAAAACAATCTTTGGTTTTCCCCATTCCATTTGCTGGCTACAACCTGTAATCTATTCCAAGCAATTCAAATGCCTTCTTTTGTACAGCTGTAGCTACGGTATATGTTTCAAATGTCTCAACGCTACAGTGAGTCCGAACACGATGCTTTGCAAGTGGTTGTTAGTTTTTTGTTCGGATTTTTCTTCTTAAGTATAACATCTCATTCAACCTACGGTGATATGATCGCTAACAGGAACATCAATACATCAGATGCACACACTAAGATTATTGATACTGGTAAATATTATTACTATCAAGGCAACAAGATATATCTCCAACGAGTAGAAAATGAATTTGCAGTTTCCTTTACTGATCCAGAAAGAACAAAGGCAACACTTACCCGGGTATTGGACGGTAAATTTAAGGTTATTGATAATCCTCGCAATACTGGACATTTACATATAGTAAGGGTTAAATACAATGGCTCTTATTCTGAATCAGAGGTTCGAGGTGCATTAAGGAATTTACCTAATTTGAAATCGCTTTCAGACGTTTACATCTGGGAAGACGGCGTTGAATTCATTACAACAAATAGATTCATCTTTCATCCTAACGATAATATATCAGAAGAAGCGATACAGCAATTCAACAAATCCGAGAATGCCAGGTTTATCAGGGATTTAAACGGTGATAAGTTCTATCTTATGGAGATACCATGGAACAATCAAAGAGACATTATAACGGTAGCGAATGATTATGTAGAACAAGGTATAGCATCATGGTCTACACCTGATTTTATCCGTTTCATATCATTTTCGGATATTTCATCTAATGCTTCTGCTCAAGCGCATTGGGAGAACCTCATTAACCCGAAAAATGCATTTGCGAAATAGGGAAGTTTGTGTAATGAGTGATAACCCCGCGTCAAATATAGGTATT
>JBMFUY010000023.1:0-19037 GCA_049966275.1 bacterium | reverse complement strand
TTGTAACCCTATAATGCTCTGCTGCAAGGTCCATTGAGTGCTTTAGAACATCAACCGATTCTGATGCAAGTAAAAGATTATAGTACGCCTTCTTTACCTGATATATAACATCCTGAATCTCAGCATTCTCCTGTTCAGATGCTGCTTCATACATCTTCCTCGCTGCCTCATAGCTGTGGTAAACCATACCACCTGAAAACAATGTCCATGTACCTGTGAAGCCTGCGTTGTATTCAAAGGTGGTATCAATACGTGCGTTCAAAGAATTTGGAGGAAAGTGTGGGCCAAATGAGTTGGCTGGTATTGGAATCAAAGGCACCTGATGAGTGAACGTATAGATACCTGCAGCTGAAATACTTGGCATAAACCCAGCCCTTGCCTGTATCACACGGGACCATGCAGCCTCTTTTTCCTGACGCACCTGCTTTATATCCTTGTTGTTGTTTATTGCGATATGGATCGCCTGATCAAGCAATAATGTCTCACATGCCTGGACATTATATGTAAAACCTACCATCATAGCCAGTAAAATAAATAATACAATTTTTACCTTCATATTGGTGATTATATACATTTAAAAGTAATAAGTCAACTATTAAAGTTTTTTTAGTTTCCTGGTATATATACACCGGTAGCTTAGCAATATGACATTTCATTACATGGCTGAACTAATGTATAAGCATACCAAATCTATTCCATCTTATGTGCAGTGTTTTTGGATTCCAGGAGAAATAAATAATCTCTGCTTTGCCAAGTATAAGATCCCTCTTTACAAATCCCCAGTACCTTGAATCGTTGGAATAATCCCTGTTGTCTCCCATCATGAAGTATTCACCTTCAGGAACAACAATAGGACCGAAATTATCCCTTGGTGATTCTGATGCTGGTAGTATCTCTGGATCTCCATGATATGCGTATGGTTCGTAAAGCTTTTTTCCATTTATGTAAACCTGCTTGTTTATAATTTGTAGTCTATCCCCGGGTAATCCTATGACCCTTTTTATAAAATCTACACTCTCATCTTTGGGATATTCAAAAACAACAACATCTCCTCTTTTAGGGGATTCTATAGGAAGCACAACATAATTGGTAAATGGTATATGCGTCCCATAAATAAACTTTGTTACAAGTATATGATCCCCTATAAGCAGGGTTGGTTCCATAGAACCTGATGGTATTTTAAAGGCTTGTATGATAAACGTCCTTATGATGAGGGCAAGTATAATCGCTGTTACAAAAGCCTCTGCATACTCCCGCAATGTACTCTTTTTCCTTTTAACATCTTTACCCACTGGATTCTCCTTATCTTTTAAAAATTTTAACTACTATAAAATAATCCCTTTTACTTAATGTTTAAAGTTTTGATTTATTAAGCCAGAAAAACAATATAATATCTGTACTACTCTTCTTTTAACACTGTAAGAAACGCTTCCTGTGGCACGTTTATAATTCCTATCTGCTTCATCCTTTTCTTACCCTCTTTTTGTTTTTCAAGCAGTTTACGTTTCCTTGTAATATCCCCACCATAACATTTTGCAAGCACGTCTTTTCGCAATGGCTTTACACTCTCCTTTGCAATGATCCTCGAACCTATTGCAGCCTGGATGTTAACCTCAAATAATTGCCTTGGTATAACCTTCCTTAATTTTTCAGTAAGTAATCTCCCCTTATAATACGCATTATCCTTATGAACGATTACTGAAAGGGCATCCACTGGTTCACCATTTATGAGTATATTCAATTTAACCAGCTCTGATCTTTTATAATCAAGGAATTCATACTCCATCGAGGCATATCCTCTGGATATTGATTTTAACCTGTCGTAAAAATCTGTGATCATCTCAGAGAGAGGCAATTCGTAAACAAGCATAACCTTGTTTTGTGTTAGATATTTCATCTCTCTCTGTTTACCCCTTTTATCCTCGCATAATTTAAGAACCACTCCAACATACTCTGCTGGTATGTGTATGGTTACAAGTACATAGGGCTCTTCTATCCTATCTATTGTTCTGCCCTCTGGAAACTTTGCAGGGTTATCAACAGGTATCATTTCACCTGTCTGAAGGTAAACATGATAAGATACAGTTGGTGCAGTGGAGATAAGCTCAAGTTCGTATTCCCTCTCGAGCCTCTCCTGTACGATCTCCTTGTGCAACAATCCTAAAAAACCACATCTGAAGCCGAATCCAAGGGCTGAGGATGTTTCTGGTTCATACGTGAACGAAGAGTCATTGAGGAACAATTTTTCTATAGCTGCTTTGAGTGGCTCATATTGATTATTCTCCACAGGATAAAGCCCTGCAAATACCATGGGTTTGATGTGTTTAAAACCAGGAAGCGGAGTCGAAACCGGTTTATTCTCAAGTGTTATGGTGTCACCGATCTTTGTTTCATGAACATCCTTGATCCCTGCAACAATCACACCAACCTCTCCGGCTGAAAGACTCTGTACCTCCCTTACCATAGGAGCAACAATACCCAGATTGGTAACCTCATAGCTTTTATTGGTTGAAAGTAACTTTATTCTATCACCCACCTTTACAGTGCCATCAAATAGCCTTACGATCATTATAACACCCTGATAGCTATCATACCAGCTGTCAAACAACAGAGCACTCAAAGGCTTATCTGGATCCCCTTTTGGTGGAGGTATGAGAGTAACTACAGATTCTAAAATTTCGTCTATACCTATACCTTCCTTGGCACTTGCGAGTATAGCATTGGATGCATCTATACCTATAATATTCTCTATTTCATGTTTAACCTTTTCAGGATCAGCTCCAGGCAGATCTATCTTGTTTATAACAGGTATCAGTTCAAGATTGTTATCAATAGCAAGATATGCATTTGCAAGCGTCTGTGCTTCTACCCCTTGAGTTGCATCCACAACGAGAAGTGCTCCCTCACATGCAGCAAGGCTCCTTGAAACCTCATAAGAAAAATCCACGTGCCCCGGGGTATCTATAAGATTAAATACAAAATCCTCACCTGATTTAGAATGATAGTTGAGTCTGACCGGTGATGCCTTTATTGTAATCCCTCGTTCTCTTTCTAAATCCATCTGATCAAGAAATTGCTCTTTTCGTTCCCTGATTGATAGCACGCCTGTTCGCTCAAGGATTCTATCTGCAAGTGTAGATTTACCATGATCTATATGAGCAATTATTGAAAAATTTCTAATCTTTGAAGTGTCCATCAATATTCTACTTCTACCAGGAATAATCCCTTTGCTGGCACCCTTGAGAGTGTCCATTTCATAAGTGTTGGCTCTAAATAGAGCTTTACATCCTCTGGTTTCATCCTTCCCCTTCCTACCTCCAGAAGGGCTGCTACCATATACCTGACCATGTGCATAAGGAAGCTATTAGCCCTGATAAATACATAAATAAAGTCCTCTTTTTTTTCTATATCAAGCCTTAAAATATTTCTATATGTTGTCATTTTTGAGTTTTGTGATGCCCTCATTTTCATAGCTTTACCACAAAAACCCCTGAAATCATGTGTACCTTTAAAATATTCAGCCGCGTGCTTCATAGCATTTACATCAAGTGGAAAAGGTACATGATGACTGTAAAGCCTTTCAATGGCTGTTCTAAATCTGTGGTTGTTTATTACATACATATATTCCCTTGCTTTTGCATCCTTTCTTGCATTAAAACCCAAAGAAACCTCCTCTGCTGATTTTATGGCTATGTCCTCTGGTAGATGGGCATTAATAGCAAATGGCAACTTATCTGTTG
This sequence comes from bacterium, assembly GCA_049966275.1. Classification (GTDB taxonomy): domain Bacteria; phylum JAMCPX01; class JAMCPX01; order JAMCPX01; family JAMCPX01; genus JBMFUY01. The sequence goes on along the minus strand of JBMFUY010000023.1, from coordinate 15,297 downwards.
GTATGTTAGATGAGGTGAGAAAATTTGCTACCTGTGCTTTTGCATGGACACCAGCATCTGTCCTTCCAGCACCTATAATCTTTATGTTCTCATGTGTTACCTTATAAATTGCTTCTTTTAATGTTTTCTGGATTGTCAGAATGGGACGGGTATGCTTTTGTTCTAAAAAGTTTTTGATTCGTTGTTCCTGCCAGCCATTATAGTTTGTGCCATCATATTCAATGACAAGCTTTATATTCCGCATATTTATGTGGTAACATTAGAAATTGTGTTAAGGCTTTAAAGCTCAAAATTCAAACCCTAAAGCACCTGTAATGTACTGTGTGGATAGATCAAATCCTGAACTACTCTTATGAAAGTTGTTTACCATATCCTGACCAAATCTAATATCAATATACACATGATCTATACCATATCCTGTGCGAAGGTTACCAACGTGTCTTCTGTCTACAGGATCAAGAAGAAAATGAATACCAGCCATCCAGTTATACCCATACTTGTAACCACTGACAGTCTTACCTCCTCCAGAAGCTGTTTGATAAAAGCCTGTTGCCACACCACCGCCTCCAACATAAGGATAAACAACCTGATCATCTGTCAGTCTTAATTGTAAGATAGCATCCAATCGGGCAGGATAAACCATAAGCACAAATTGTTGTCCTACATTTGGTTGTACGTATATGGTATTCTTGCCATAAACAAAACCCAATGTGCCTTCAATACCAACGAAGTGATAAAACAAAATACCACCATCAAGCTGATAAATAGGAACATATTTGTTTTTATAGAATGATTGTAGAACAGGATCCTTTGTGAAATGAACTGCACCTGCACCAAGTGTAAGCTCATAATGGACATTGTCTGATGCATAAGCCGGTACGCTTACAAAACATAAAAGCAGCAATACAATGAAAATTTTTTTAAGCATTTTTATTTTCCTTTTATTATACATTGACATATCATAAAAACCAACCATGAATTTCCTCAAGTACATCTTTTTCTATTATGAGAGAATGTGTATCTTCTTCTATGTTCTATACCCAGCATTACCATGGTAAATACTATCAGTAAAAATAGCATGACCAATTTTTGCATCATTGTTCCGTATAGCACAACAATGCTTGCTAAAACCAATGGTTTCAGCATAACCCTTACAACAGCACGTAGTATGGCATGTTGAGCTATAAAATGGGCAATAGGTGGGCTTATCCAGTAATAGAATTTCACAAACAATACCCCTGCCCTGTTTTTTAAGAGGACATTATTCCGGAATTGCCTGAGTACCCATACATCAAATTGATCATAAGAACCATACGCTGCAGTTGCAATGAAACAATTGCCTTTTTGACCTGCAAGTTGAGCCGGGCCCGGAATGTAAACAGGTGTTACAGTGGCTATATTGCTCAATCCGCTGGTATTGCCTGCAAGATCATAAGCCACAACACCTAAATAATAGAGCACTCCATCACTTAAACCACTCAGGGTATAGGATGTGGTATTTTTTGCATCCGCAACTGTTGAAGGTAGTGTATTTATGTCAAATGGAGCAGTAGAATAATACACATAATAACCACCAATGTATTGGGATGGGCTTGCTGTCCAGCTTAACATTGCTTTCCCATCTCCGGGTGTTGCAGAAAGATTTGTAGCAGGCTGAGGAGGGATGGTTAACAATAGTATGGTTGTAGAAGCATATGCAGTAAAATTGGAAGTTGTTACGTATATATAAATAGTGTAAGGGCCATTGGTTCCTCCGGAGATATTCATAAGATCAGAGGCATAAACAGGGAATGTCATTGTTTGCCCTGCTGTTACAGAACCACTTCTACCAGATAGAGGGGTTCCACTACCCTTTGTGCCATTACCACCAACCTCAACCTCATATGTGCCAGAAAAACTTGATGACCACGTAACCACTGAAACATTGTTATTGGTATTGTTGATCGCAGGCGGGTTTACTGATGAAATGGATACCACACTCGATAGGTTGTAAACAATGTTCGCTCCATAGTCAGTAACATAGGCATTAGCACCACTTGATGTTATATATGTCTGCTCAAGATTAGAACCAAGTGATAAAGTCTGTATAATAGAATTATTTGATACCTGAACATATGTAATACCACCTGTTGGAGAGTTTATAACCATCAATGTGGAGTTGTCCGGCGTTAATGCAAGTCCGTTTGGATGCCCTGATGACGGAGAACCAAGGGATATTGTATTAACAACGCTGTTTGAGGTTGTGTCTATAACAGACAATGTATTATCATTCGCATTTGCAACATATAGTTTTGTTGAATTGGGTACAAGCAGAAGGGCATCTGGATATGAACCTGTTGTAATGGTTGTGGTTACCCCGTATGTGTTTGTTGCATTATAATTATACTGGAACACATTAACTGTATTTGATGTGCTATTAGCCACATAAACAACATTGGCACTGGTATTTGCAACAATACTTATAGGACCGCCTCCCCATGATTTTACAGTAGTGGGATAAGAAGAACCAACCTGAAAATAGGACCATGTATCATCCTTATAATTTGTAACAAACACAATGTTATTAGCAATGCTGATGCCAACAGGTCCATTACCAACAGAGATCGTTGAAGTGGTAAAATTGGTTGAATTGTTTAAGTTTATGGCATAGACAGTGTTATTCCCATAATTGGTCACATAAGCTATGGTTCCATCAGGTGTTACAGTTACCATGGATGGATTTGTCCCGAGTAAGAGTTTTTGTATAATCTGATTATTTGATAAATTGATAATATCTGCATAACCTGTTTGACTTTCTGCCACAACCATATACGTTCCGTTTCCTCCAACACCATAAGGACCAGAACCCACTGATATAGAGGCAACTTTTGTATTGGGGAATGCGTAAGAAACTGCCGTACTAAATAAGATTAATGTACACACAGTAATTATAGATATGAATAATGACAAAAACCTTCCTGTTTTTATATGAATATATTTTAAACCCACACCTTCAGGTTCAATATCCTGGTTTACTATCTGTTGAATAGGGCGAGGCTCTGCCTCGCCCTTAAACCAATTTTTTCTCACAGAAGATTATCCTTTATCATTTGTTCAGCAATCTGGATCGCATTAAGGGCAGCACCTTTCTTAAGCTGATCCCCAACGACCCAGAAATTTAAACCATTTTCCACAGAATCATCCTCTCGTATTCTACCAACAAAACAATCATCCTGACCCGCTACAAATAACGGCATAGGATACTTCTTATGCTCTGGATCATCTTCAACCTGAACCCCTGGAAATGCATTTATCAGCTCTATAGCCTTTTGCCTTGTTATCTTCTTTTCTGTTTGTATATTCACTGCAACAGAATGCGCTCTAAATACCGGAACCCTCACAGTTGTAGGAGAGACCTTTATACTCTGATCGTTCAATATCTTCCTTGTCTCATTTATAAGTTTCATCTCTTCTTTTGTATACCCGTTTTCAAGAAAAACATCAATATGCGGCAATACGTTAAACGCTATTTGATATGGAAACACCTCCACCTTTAAGGGCTCTCCCTTCACCCATGCCCTTACCTGTGCCTCTAATTCTGCCATTGCTTTGGCACCAGCACCAGAAACAGCCTGATAGCTTGTTGCAACCATCCTTATGATCTTTCCATACCTGTGAAGTGGAGCAGCTCCCATAAGGGTTACAATTGTAGTACAGTTGGGGTTTGCAATTATTCCCGTCTTTGTGTACTGTTTTATAGCTTCTGGATTGATCTCAGGCACCACAAGAGGTATGTCTGGTTCCATTCTAAATGCAGAGCTATTGTCTATAACCACAGCTCCTGACTCTACTGCGTACTTTGCAAACTCCTTGCTTCTTGAAGCTCCTGCAGAGAAAAGTGCCAGTTCAACACCTGTAAAGGATTTCGGACCCAGCTCTTCCACTGTAATATCTTCACCTTTAAACTTAAGCGTTTTACCTTTTGATCTACTTGAAGCAAGCAGCTTCAACTCTCTTACCGGGAATTTACGTTCCTCCAATAATTGTAACATCACGTTGCCTACTGCGCCAGTCGCACCTGCAATGGCAACAGAATAACTTTTACCACCCATTTTGTTAACTCCTTTTATTTAATGTTTTTATTATAATTACCTATGCTTAAAGCATCTAAATGATGTAATAACTGTCATCCTGAATTAACCTTCTTACGATTGCATTCTACCCTTATTATTGGTTTTTGTAATACATTCTTTTACGCTAATTTGCAATTCTCTTTACTATCTCTGCACCCATTTCGGATGTAGAAACAGGTTTACCTGTTCCGTCATCAATATCCTTTGTTCTGAATCCCTCATCAAGTACCTTTTGAATAGCATTTTCTATCATATCAGAAATATCTGTTCTGCTAAAAGAGTACCTGAACATCATAGCAACTGAAGCAATAGTTGCAATAGGATTGGCAATACCTTTACCAGCAATATCCGGGGCTGAGCCATGGATAGGCTCATACAAGCCTTTTTTATCTCCGATACTCGCGGATGGAAGCATACCAAGTGAGCCTGTAAGCATGGAGGCTTCATCACTTAGAATATCTCCAAACATATTATCCGTAAGTATTACATCAAATTGGGCCGGGTTTCTTATTATCTGCATAGCACAGTTATCTACGTACATATGATCAAGTTTTATATCCGGATAATTCACAGCAATCTCTTTTACCACCTGTCTCCAGAACATTGATGTCTCAAGTATATTTGCCTTATCCACGTTTGTTACATGTTTCCTTCTCAACATGGCGAAATCAAAAGCCTTTCTGGCAATACGCTCAACCTCTTTACGCGTGTAAACAAGTGTATTGTAGCCCTTTTTATTTTCCTTTATGCCTCTTGGTTTTCCAAAATATATCCCTCCTGTAAGCTCTCTCACAACAAGTATATCTACGTTACTGATCACCTCTGGCTTTAATGTAGAAGCCTTGAGTAAGGCAGGATAAGGTTTTGCAGGCCTGAGATTTGCGTACGTCTTAAGCTCTCGCCTTAAAGCAAGTAGAGCCTTTTCAGGCCTTATTGAAGGTTCTACAACGTCCCACTTAGGACCACCAACAGCACCAAGTAAAACAGCGTCTGCTCTTTTCGCCTCTTTCAGGTATTCTTCTTTTAATGGCACTCCGTATATATCAATACTTGTTCCTCCAATAGGGAATTCTTTCATTTCGAGCTTTATGTTTGCTACTTCTGATACCCGTTCCAGCACCTTTTTTGCCTGTTCTACAACCTCAGGACCTATACCATCACCAGGAAAGACTACAATTTTCTTTTTCATGGGATCCATTCTCCTTAATCATTAAATTTCAAATTTAATATATTGCTCTATTTATGCATTTTCTTTTCCATATAATTCATCAACCCACCAGCACTTAATAACTCCTGCATAAACTCCGGGATCGGAGTTGCTTTGTATGTCTTATTTGTTAAAAGATCTTTTATCACCCCTGTGTCAAGATTAACCTCAAGAGGTGTACCTGTTTTAATGCTATCCATATCATCCTTTACCTCTAACAGTGGTAACCCTATATTGAATGCATTTCTATAGAATATCCTGGCAAAGCTTTTAGCTATCACAAGAGAAATGCCTGTTGCCATTATAGCTATTGGAGCGTGCTCCCTTGAAGAACCACTACCAAAGTTTGAACCAGCTACAATAATATCACCTTTTGACACCTTCTTATAAAAATCCGGCTCTATACCCTCCATAGCATGTTTTGCAAGCTCCTCATGATCAAAAGTGTTTAAATACCTTGCCGGTATAATAACGTCTGTATCCACATCATTACCAAATACATGTGCATTACCTCTTATTATCATAATTGATCTCCTTTATTCTTTTATTCCCAATTCTTCAGGCGAACCTATTCTTCCAAGTACAGCTGATGCTGCCACTATTGCTGGATTGGCAAGATAAACCTCACTGTTCAGATCGCCCATCCTTCCTTTGAAGTTTCTATTGGTTGTTGCTATTGCCCTTTCCCCGGGTGCAAGTACCCCCATGTGCCCTCCAAGACATGGACCACAGGTAGGTGTACTAAAAGCTGCCCCTGCTTGAACAAATATCTCTATCAAGCCTTCTTTTAAAGCCTGTTGATATATCTTTGGGGTTGCAGGGATCACTATCATACGTACATTTGGATTTACCTTTTTGCCCTTCAATATGGATGCTGCTATTCTTAAATCCTCTATCCAGCCATTGGTGCATGAACCTACAAATGCCTGGTCTATTTCGATGTTTCCAACTTCATCTATACTCTTTGTGTTCTCTGGAAGATGCGGAAATGCAACCTGTGGCTTTAAGTTTGTAAGATTATATTCATATACCTGCTCGTATCCTGCATCCCGATCCGATGTAAAAAGATTGTATGGTCTTTTTACTCTCTGGTTAACATAGTTTACCGTTGTTGTATCTGGCACAATAATACCATTCTTGGCACCAGCCTCTATTACCATATTGCACATGGTGAACCTCTCACTCATATTCATCATATCTATGACATCTCCGGTAAACTCCATTGCTCTGTATAGTGCTCCATCAACCCCTATCTCTCCTATTGTGTAAAGGATAACATCTTTTCCATACACCCATTTTCTCAGTCTACCTTTGTTATCACTGTGGTATACAAACTTTATCGTTTGTGGTACCTTGAACCATGCTTTACCGCTCATCATGGCAGCAGCAAGATCCGTGCTTCCAACACCTGTAGAAAAAGCACCTAAAGCACCGTATGTACATGTGTGGCTATCCGCTCCTATAACAAGCTCACCAGGTGCTACCAATCCTGATTCTGGTAACAGGGCATGTTCAATACCTACTCTACCAACCTCAAAATAATTAGCTATGCCCTTTTCTCTTGCAAAATCCCTGAGTATCTTGCACTGAATGGCTGATTTTATATCCTTGTTTGGCGTAAAATGATCCGGAACAAGCACCACCTTATTTTTATCAAAGACTTCTTTTCCTCCATGCCTCTTAAATTCATCAATGGCAATAGGTGCTGTTACATCGTTGCCGAGTGCAAGATCAACATTCGCCATTATTAACTGTCCAGGCTCCACATTGTCCAATCCAGCGTGTAACGCCAGAATCTTTTCTGTAATTGTCATACCCATATTTTGTATTCCTTTCTAATAAAAACCATCCTTCACAATGAAGGATAGAAAAAAATTTTTCTCGTATTCTCTATGAGGGGCAGGTTTACCCCCTACCCTGCTCTTTAAAACCCTTTTACCTTATTAGCCTTCCTATGTTCAAGTTTATTCAAAGCATTAATATACGCCTTTGCACTTGCAACAATTATATCTGTGTCAGAACCAGTACCACTTACAGTATTACCATCTTCTTCTATTCGCACCATTACTTCTCCCTGAGCATCTGTTCCACCAGTAATTGCATTTACCTGGTATCTTAAAAGTCTGCTTTTTGTTTTGGTGATCGATGCAATGGTCTTGTAAACAGCATCAACAGGTCCATCCCCATGTTCACTTCCTGTTATAACGCTATTGTCAACGCTGATCTTAACTGTTGCAGTGGGAAGCATATCTGTTCCTGAGGCTACATTTACGGACTCAAGCTTATACTTCTCTTCCCACTTTAACACCCTGTCTGCTATAATAGCCTCTATATCTTCATCATAAATATCTTTTTTCTTATCAGCAATCTGTTTAAAAACAACAAAGGCTCTGTCTATTTGCTCATCTGTCAAATCGTATCCAAGTGATTTCACCCTTTCCCTGAAGGCATGTCTGCCTGAGTGTTTACCAAGAACAAGCATATTGGATGGTAAGCCAATGGACTGAGGGGTCATGATCTCATAGGTAAGTTTCTCCTTCAAAACGCCATCCTGGTGTATACCTGCTTCATGTGCAAATGCATTCGCACCGACTATAGCCTTGTTTGGCTGCACAGATATACCTGTTATCTGTGTAAGCAGTCTGCTTGATGGATAGATCTGCTCTGTAACGATATCTGTATAGAAATCAAAGAAATCCTTTCTGACTTTAAGAGCCATCACGATCTCTTCCATTGCAGCATTGCCAGCCCTTTCGCCGATACCATTAATAGTGCATTCTACCTGTCTTGCACCAGCCTTAAGTGCAGCAAGAGAATTAGCAACAGCAAGCCCTAAATCGTTATGACAATGTACGCTTATGACGGTTGATTCAGGGGCTTTTATGTGTGCTCTGATATACTTAACGAGCTCTGTAAACTCCTCTGGCACTGTGTAACCAACAGTATCCGGTATATTTATGGTGGTAGCTCCAGCATCTATAGCAGTCTGAAAAACCTTTACGAGGTAGTCTTTATCACTCCTTGTTGCATCTTCAGCAGAGAATTCCACATCATTTACAAGACTTTTTGCAAGTGTAACAGATTCACCCACCATTTCAATCACCTCTTCCCTTGTCTTTTTCAGTTTTGACCTGAGATGTATATCAGAAGTGGCAACAAACACATGTATCCTTGGTTTCTCTGCTACTTTTAAAGCCTCATACGCCCTTTCTACATCTGCCCTATTGGTTCTTGCAAGCCCTGCAATAGTTACACCCTTTACATTTTGTGCTATTTCTTTTACTGCTTCAAAATCCCCTTCTGATGCTATTGGAAAACCCGCTTCAATAACATCAACATTAAGACGTTTTAACTGTTGAGCTACCTTTAATTTCTCCTGTATATTCATACTTGATCCAGGAGATTGTTCTCCATCCCTTAAAGTTGTGTCAAATATTATAATTTTATTATTCATTTTATCCTCCTTTTAATTATCTTTTTGATCAAATATTGGTTGCATACATAATGGTTAATTTTTTAGAAACTTTTAAATCTAAAAATTAAACAATACTAAATTAATTAGTTAGCTTCTTTTCTCCCCTTCTGGGGAGTAGGAGGGTAATCAGGCCGGATGCTGTGTAGATTATGAAGATGGCAAAAAGCATCTTTATTGGTTCAAGCACAAGCAAAGACATCATTATAATGGCAAAGAGTAAGAAAGAAACAGGCTTTTCTTTGATCATATCTGTATTCTTAAAACTCTTATACTTTATAGTACTTATCATTAACAGACCGGATACAAGAACAAGTACAAGGATGGTAAAATGCTGTGAGAGCAAGAAATCAATGGGCTTGTTTAAAATAATGTCTAAAGGATGTTTGATCACAGAAGCAAATAGCGCTTTCTTACTTTCATCAAGTCCGGATGATGGTGTGATATAAAGTAAGATTGTTGTAGTAACAAGGCCAGCTGCAGCAGGAGAAGGCAGACCATTAAACATACTCTTTTCAACTGTATCTATCTGTATATTAAACCTTGCAAGCCTTATTGCAGCACACGCAACATAAATAAATGCTATAACCCAGCCAAGCCTACCAAATGAACTAAGAGCAATAGAATAAGCAAGGAAGGCCGGAGCAACTCCAAACGCAACAAGATCGGAAAGTGAATCGTATTCAACACCGAATGCGCTTGTTGTATGTGTGAGCCTCGCTACCTTTCCATCTATTCCATCAAAGAATATAGAAAATATTATGGCAATGCCTCCATAAAAATAATTACCATTGAATGTTGCTATTATTGAATAAAAAGCAGAAAAAAGGCTTGCGGATGTAAATAAGTTTGGAAGTATATAAATGCCTCTTCCAAGACCTTTTGCGTGTCTTTTTTCAGACGCAGGCTGTTTTTCGCTGGACTTATTTATCTCTACAATATTTTTTTCACTCATAGGTCACTTAGCTATTATAGTTTCTCCTGCCTTTACCTTATCACCTTTATGTACCATAATCTCTCTATCAGGTTCAATATAAACATCAAGCCTTGAACCTAATTTAATCATACCATATCTTTTACCCATTGTCACGTTTGAACCCTTTTCTACATTACACACTATCCTTCTTGCAACAGACCCCGCGATCTGAACAACAACGAGTTTTCTTCCTTTATCATCTTTTATAAACAGCGCTGTCTGTTCATTAAAATCAGAAGCCTTATCTACAGAAGCAATGTGAAATTTACCGGGTTTATACTGTTTGTCAACCACAGTACCGCTTACAGGGGACCTGTTTACATGAACATTAAATATAGACATAAATATACTCACACATACAGCATCTTTACCCATAAATTGTTCATATTTATTGTTTTTGTCAATCTTGATAACAGTTCCATCCGCGGGTGACACAATTATATCACCTTCTGGAACATTCCTCTCCGGATTTCTAAAAAACCATGAAACAAACAACAACAGCAACAAAGAGGGTACATAGATAACATAACCATGCTTCACTAAAAAGCCTATGAGTGTAAGCATGAAAAAGAACCCTATATATTTCCATCCGTCTTTTACAATAATGTTATCATCCATGATTCAGATCATTCGCACAATAAAATCAAATTTGCAACATAATGTAAGTCTACTTATTGTACCGGCTATCAGGATAGAGTTCTTTCAACAGCTTGATAGTTTGTTCATACTGTTCAGGAGAATTGATCTTTTTGTAGACTTCAGCAAGTTTATAAAGTGCCTTATCCGCCACACCACTGTCTGGGTACTTTTCATAAACAGTTTTTAATCTGTTTATCGCTGCCTCATAGTGATCATGGGAGATGTAAAAATCAGCAATATACAGATCGTGGTTTGCAAGTGCCCTTTCACACTGTAATGCGTATTGCTTTGCTTTATCCGCGTATTCTGATGAGGGGTAATTATCCACTATGTATCTAAACTCATCGTATGCATTGTATATACCTGTTGGATCTATATCGTATGGAATGTCACCTGACAGCCATGATTTTTGATTTTCAAGAAAGGACCTTCCTTCCATGAAAATTGCATACGGAATATCCTTATTGTTAGGATACATCTTTACAAAATGATCATAAGCCTCAGCAGCCTCAAGATACCTGCCTTCTTTAAAATATGAATCTGCTATACGTAACTGAGCAAGGGGTGCATACGTTGAATAGGGATAATTATCTATTATCTGATTTAATGTTTGCCTTGCCTGCTCATAATCCGGACCAAATATCCATCCGCCTTTCAACTCCTTCATTGCCTCATTGTAATAAGCTTCAGGACCAGCCTTTTCTTTCACAGGTGCAGAAGCACACGCTGTCAGCATAAAAACCAGCAGAAAAAACAAACCCGAAATCTTAAAAACTTGAAATGCTAATGCGTTTTGCCTTCCCCCTGGATATAAGCGTTTATAAATAAGTGTTTTTAACATTATGCCCTGCTCTTCATTTTATCGCAATATGATGTCTTATATCCTTACCAATCACCATAAATATAACATCCTCTGCTATATTTGTAGCATGATCCGCTATACGTTCAAGGTTTTTGGATACAAAAATCAGATCAAATGCAATAGGTATGGTTGTGTGATCACTCATCATGTAAGTGAGTAATTCTCTGAATACCTGGTTGTTTATATCGTCTATTATATCATCCCTTGTAAGCACATCTTCTGCAAGCTTTACATCCTTTTTTATAAATGCTTCAAGACTATCATTGACCATCTTCTGGGCTATTACTGATTCCCTTGGTATATCCACAAGAGGTTTTATTGCAGGTCTTTCAAGCAGGGATTCGGTTCTCTGAGCTATATTTACAGCCTGATCACCCAATCTCTCAAGATCTGTATTGATCTTTATAGCAGCAGTTACCATTCGTAGATCCCCTGCCTGAGGTTGTCTTAAGGCTAAAAGTTTCAGGCAGAAATCATCAATCTCAATATGCATAAGGTTAACAGAATCTTCAAGAGTGTATACATCTTTTAACAATGATTTATCCCTATCAACAAGTGCTTTTACAGAATTGTGTATCATTGTCTGGGCAAGGCTTCCCATTTTTATAAGCATGCCTGACAGTTCCTTTAACTCTTCATCAAACTTGCGTTCCATAAAGCCTCCTTTATCCAAATCTACCTGTTATATAATCTTCTGTTCTTTTATCTTTTGGATTTGTAAAAATATCGGATGTTTTGTTAAACTCAATAAGCTCTCCAAGTAAAAAAAACCCTGTGTAATCAGAAACCCTTGCTGCCTGTTGCATATTGTGCGTTACTATTACTATCGTATACCCTTCCTTTATTTGCTGTATAAGTTCCTCTATATGAGCAGTGGAAATTGGATCCAGAGCGGATGCTGGCTCATCCATAAGTATAACCTCTGGTTCAAGTGCAATTGTCCTTGCAATACAAAGCCTCTGTTGTTGTCCACCTGACAGTGCAGTTGCTGATTTATGCAGCTTGTCTTTTACTTCATCCCATAATGCTGCCATCTTTAAGCTTCTCTCCACAGCATCTGCTATTTCATTGCGCTTTTTTAAACCATTCAATCTTAAACCCGCTGCAACGTTTTCAAATATACTCATCGTTGGAAAAGGATTTGGCTTCTGGAACACCATACCTATCCTTCTTCTGACAAGGACTGGATCCACATTTCTGGAATATATATCTTCTCCATCCAGTAATACCCTCCCTGTTACTTTTGCATTATCAACCACCTCGTGGATCCTGTTGAGACATCTAACAAATGTGGTTTTACCACATCCTGATGGTCCTATCACTGCAGTTACACTTTTTTCTTCTATATCCATATTAATATCTTTTAACGCCTGAACAGTATCAAACCATGCGTTAAGATGTTCGATAACAAGTTTTTTTGCCATATATATTCCTTATAAATTATATTTTTTATTTGTAAACATCTTTGACACTATATTGATCACAAGAACAATCATGATCAATAAGAATGCTGTACCCCAGGCTATTGTGTTCCAATCAGGATATGGCGATGAAGCATAATTATATATAAGCACTGTCATTGTTGAAATAGGTTGGTCAAGTTTAAAACTCATAAATGCATTGTTAAATGCTGTAAAAAGCAAAGGGGCTGTCTCCCCACTAACCCTTGCAACAGCAAGCATAACACCTGTTATAATTCCGGTCATAGCTGTTCTGAGTACAATAAACACTATAACCTTCCATTTAGGTATTCCAAGTGCGAGTGCAGCCTCCCTTATCGTGTCAGGTACCATTTTTAACAGTTCTTCTGATGTTCTTGTAATAAGAGGGATCATCAAAATGGACAGGGCAATACCTCCAGCAAGAGCAGAAAATCTATGCATGGGTAAAACAACAAACATATACGCAACTATACCTGTTACTATTGAAGGTATACCATTTAAAACATCTGCAAAATATCTCACAATAGACGCAAATTTGTTCTTACCAAATTCTGCAAGATATATACCTGACATTATACCCACAGGTATGGCTATTAAGGATGCTATTCCAACCACAATAAAGCTTCCTACAATGGCGTTTGCTATGCCTCCACCTGGCTCCCCAGGTGGGGTTGGCAACTTAATAAAAAAGTTAAGATTTATTGATGATACGCCTTTAACAATAATATGAAAAAGTATCAGAAATAATACAACAACACCTATTAATGCAGAACCATAGGAAAGGACAAGCATTGTTCTATTAACAAAGCGTCTCTTCAAGTAAACAAAAGAATCCATTATGTAAATCTTCCCCTTTTGATCAATAACTTTGCAATGGCATTAAATATCATGGATATTATAAACAAAATAAGCCCAAGTTCTATGAGTGAAGATATGTATATCTTTGATGTTGCCTCTGTAAATTCATTTGCTATAACACTTGCCAATGTGTAAGAAGGAGAGAATAAAGATGCAGAGATCGTTGGCGAGTTACCTATTACCATAGTTGTTGCCATAGTTTCTCCTAATGCACGCCCAAATCCTAACATTATTGCACCTACCATCCCTGACCATGCCTGTGGAATTATAATAATTGATATAACCTCCCATTTTGTCATACCTATTGCAAGTCCTCCCTCTTTATACAGAACAGGGATCGTATCAAATATGTCCCTTGTTATGGAGGCAATCGTTGGAATGATCATAATAGAGAGGATAAGTCCGGCTGCCAACATACCAACACCCAATGGAGGCCCATTAAACAAAGGGATTGTGCCCATGTATTTGCCAAGAAATGGCTCTATTCTGGTTTGCAGAAATGGAACCATAACAAACAACCCCCATAAACCATATATTATGCTTGGTATTGCTGCGAGTAGTTCTATCATTAGGGATACATAGAATTTTATTTTCTGTGGAGCAAGCTCTGAAAGGAATATTGCTATGCCAACACTTAAAGGTAAAGCTATAACAAGAGCTATGATAGAAGAGACAATAGTGCCAAAAATAAATGGTAATGCACCAAAAACCTTAGTCACAGGATCCCATGTGGATGTTACAATAAACTTCCATCCAAATGTTTCAATAGAATGCTCGGAGCCCTTTACAAGCTCGTACACAACACCACCACTCAAAATCAAAATAAAAAAAGCAAAAAGGAATGATATGTATTTAATTAAATAATCCCCTATTCTCTTCTTCATAATATGAAGAATATTCCTTGTACGTGTAGTTCACAAGTAAAATGTAGTTTACATAAATTTTACATGTAATTAACACGCTTCTTCACTCGCAGTACAGTAAAGGCTAAATGCCGGTATGTAAACTTTCATTAAGATTGCTTTCAGGTTCTACCTGTGCTATCGTCTTCTAAATCTTTAAAGGAGGCAAAAATGAAGGGAAATGAAAAAATTATAGAGCATTTGAACGCACGTCTTGCTGAGGAATTAACCGCAATAAACCAATATATGGTACATGCACAGATGTGTGAGAACTGGAGATACATAAGACTTCATGATATGATAGAAAAAAGAGCTATCGAAGAGATGAAACATGCAGAAAAACTTATTGATAGGATCTTATTTTTAGAAGGCATACCAATAGTCAGTAAGCTAAACAAGCTTTACATTGGTTTAAATGTATCTGAAATGCATGAAAATGATAGAGAGGCAGAGAATATAGCAATAAAAGGGTACAACGAAAGCATTCGTGTTGCTACTGAGCTTGGAGATAATGGAACAAGCGAACTTCTTAAATCCATTCTCAAGGAAGAAGAAGATCACATTGATCTACTTGAGGCACAACTTGATCAGATTAAACAGGTTGGCATTCAAATCTATTTGATAGAACAGATCGAAAAAGAAAAATAATACTGGCTCATCACTCATTACACAAACCTCCCTGTTTCGCAAATGCATCTTTGGGGATTAAAAATAAATAACTTAATTGTAAAAGCGGGTGTGGAAGTTCGGATTAACCCGAAAAATGCAATAGGAAAGTTTGCTCATTCGTTCAACCCTGCGATCCACCTAAGATACAAAGACTTTTT
>JBMFUY010000022.1:0-20236 GCA_049966275.1 bacterium | reverse complement strand
CTTTACAACAAATCCCCCCTACCCCCCTTTGCTAAAGGGGGGGTAGGGGGGTACAGGTGGATCGCACGACCCATGCTCTGCATGGGTACCCCCGAACGAATGAGCAAACTTTCCTATTGCATTTTTCGGTTAATATACATCGCTTTTATTAGTCTTATTTATATGCTAATATTTTGCCATGGGTATTTTGGATAACATTAGAGTCCTTGATCTCACAAGGTTATTACCTGGTCCATTACTAACCTTGTTTTTAGCTGATCTTGGTGCTGAAGTGATAAAGATAGAAGATACAGAACAGGGGGATTATCTTAGATGGATGTCCATGGCAGGGGACAGCTCTGATAACCTTTTTGAGGCTTTGAACAGGGATAAAAAAGGCATAAGGCTTAATCTTAAAACACACGATGGAATAGAGATCTTTAAGAAATTGGCAAAGGATGCTGATGTTATTGTTGAAGGGTTCAGACCTGGTGTTATGGATAAGCTTGGTATAGGTTATGATACTATTTCTAAAATTAATCAGAAGATAGTATTCTGTTCAATAACAGGATACGGTAAAAACAGTCCATACTCAGAGCATGCTGGTCATGACCTGAATTATATAGGAATAGCAGGTATTCTTGGTGTGAATGGAGAAAAAGATAAGCCGGATATACCCGGTGTGCAGATAGGCGACATTGCAGGCGGCAGTATAGTGGCATTCGGTGCGATTATGCTTGGGTTATTTAATAGAGAAAGGACAGGTAAAGGATTGTATTTTGATATATCTATGACTGATAGCCTTCTTGTATTTATGGCGCCTTATATCCCGTTCATAAGAAAAGGTATAGAAAGAAAGACAATGGAGCTTGTAGGCAGCGTCCCATGTTACAATATATACAAAACAAGGGATGGAAAGTTTATCACGCTTGGTGCTTTAGAACCCAAATTCTGGAAGCAATTCCTGCAAAAGGTTAACAGAACAGATTTAATTGAAGAACAACTCGCAAAGGGGAAGGCTTTTGAAAGGGTTTATAATGAAATTCAACAGATCTTTTTAACCAGAACAAGGAATGAGTGGATTGAGTTTTTTAAGAATGAAGATGTGTGTATTGAACCTGTGAATGAGCTTAATGAATTGTTGGAGGATCCACATGTGAAGCATAGTAATATGTTTGTGTATGTTAAAGAGGCTGATTCTCTAACAATAAGAAACCCTTTTTACAGGGAGGGATCACTGGATACCAGGTGTAAGAAAGCACCCACCCCGGGTGAGCACACAGTAGAGATATTAAGGAATGCTGGTTATTCTGAACAGGATATAGAACAATTTAGAAAGCAGGGTGTGATCCAGTAGGGTCTTTAAAACAGGGAATTAAGAATGAAAACAAATTAAGGAGATTTTATGCGAAAAGGGACATTTAAAAGAAAAACGAAAGAAACAGAGGTTTACATTGAGCTTGAATTGGATGGCGAAGGTAAGGCAGATATACAGACCCCTATTGGCTTTTTGAATCATATGCTTGAGCTGTTTACCTTTTTTTCAAAGGTAAACCTCACAATCAAGGCAACAGGTGATATAAATGTTGATTTTCATCATACTGTTGAGGACATTGGTATAGGATTTGGTGAAGCCTTCTCCAGTGCTTTGATAGACAAAAAGGGTATACATAGGTTTGGATCAGCAATGATACCTATGGATGAAGCACTGTCGCAGGTTGTACTTGATATAAGTGGAAGGCCCTTTATTGTTTATAGACCAATCAAACTTTCAGAAAAGATTGGTGAAATGGATTCTGAGTTGTTTGAAGTATTCTTTCAGGCTTTTGCGTTTCATGCAAAGATCACATTACATGTAAACATGGTTTATGGAGATAATAGCCATCATATAATAGAATCCTGTTTTAAAGGACTTGGTATGGCTATAAGAGAGGCTATAAGGATTTCGGAAACAGATGTTCAGAGCACAAAGGGTGTGATATAGCTTTTTAGTTCACACAGGTATTGAAAGGTTTATGTAGAATGGTTGTTATTGTTGATTATGGAATGGGTAATTTACGAAGTGTTCACAAGGCAGTGGTTGCTATAGGTAGTTCTGCCATAATATCAAACAAACCAGATGATATTATAAAGGCTGATAAGCTCATTATACCAGGCGTTGGTGCTTTTGGCGATGGAATGCAGAATATAAGGGATTATGGGATTGAGGATGCTATTGTTCAATTTATAAACTCTGGTAAGCCCGTGCTTGGCATATGCCTTGGCATGCAGATGTTATTCTATGATGGCGATGAGAATCCTGGTATAAAGGGATTATCTGTTATAAAGGGTAGTGTAAAGATGTTTGATCAACAAATTCTAAGAAAACAGGGACTGAAGATTCCTCATATAGGATGGAACGCTGTAACCCAGACAAGAAAAAGTTTTTTGTTTGAAGGCATTCCTGATAAAAGCTATTTTTACTTTGTTCATTCTTATTATCCAGTACCTGCTGAAGATGTTGGTATTGGAGTAACAGATTATGGTGTGGATTTTACCAGTGTTATTCAAAAGGGGAATATTGTGGCTACACAGTTTCATCCTGAAAAGAGTCAGAAAATGGGTTTGAGATTGCTATCCAATTTTATTAATTATAAGGGTTAATGTTATGCTTATAATACCAGCGGTTGATATAAAATCAGGCAAATGTGTAAGACTATGGCAGGGTTCGTTTAATAGAGTGGATGTATATGGCGACGATCCTGTAGAAATGGCATTAAAGTGGGAGAAAGAGGGTGCACCCATGCTACACATAGTGGATCTGGACGCTGCAGTTACAGGTAAGCCTATGAACAAGGATTATATTACAGAGATATTAAAAGCAGTACATATTCCGGTACAGATTGGTGGTGGAATTAGAAATCCAGACATTGCAGCATACTACATAGAACATGGTGCCAGATCCATTACTGTAACTACACTTGCATACGAACAACCACAGGAGGTTATTAACATAGCCAGATTATATCAAAACAGAATATCCATCGGTGTTGATGTGTTGTCCGGTGCGGTTGCTATTAAGGGCTGGACACAAACAGGCAATATAACACCTATGGAGTTTATAAAAAGGTTTAGCGATGTATCTATCTATGCATTTATTTTTACTGATATCTACAAGGATGGCACATTGAGTGGTATTGAGCCTGAGCGCATAAGTAACATGCTCAAAGGGATAGATGTGCCTGTAATTATATCAGGTGGAATATCTGGCATTGAGGATATAAAAAAATTAAAACATATAGGTAACAAACATATTAAAGGGGTTATAATAGGAAGGGCACTTTACACAGGTGCGATAAGATTAAAAGAGGCTCTGGAAAGCGTTTAATAATGTTAACCAAACGTATAATACCATGCCTTGATATAAAAGAGGGCAGGGTTGTAAAAGGGATAAATTTTGTAGCATTAAGGGATGCTGGGGATCCAGCAGATAACGCCCTTGTGTACGATAATGAGGGCGCTGATGAGATTGTTTTCCTTGATATTACTGCGTCATCAGAACATAGAGCCACACTGATTGATGCTGTGGAAAGAACAGCTGATGTTGTATTCATGCCGCTCACAGTTGGAGGTGGTATAAACTCCCTTGAAGACATCAAAACACTTTTAAGGGCAGGAGCTGACAAAGTATCAATAAACACACAGGCAGTGCTTAACCCAGGGTTTGTAAATGAAGCTTCTAAACGTTTTGGTGCTCAATGTATTGTTGTGGCAATAGATGCAAAGAGGATAGATAAAGGAACAGATGTTAAGAAAGCGGGTAAGACAGAGTGGGAGGTTTATATCTACGGAGGTAAGAAAGCTACAGGCATTAATGCACTTGATTGGGCTATAAAGATGGAGCAAGCTGGTGCAGGAGAGATTCTACTAACAAGTATTGATAGAGATGGAACCAAAAAAGGATACGATCTTGAATTAACATCAGAAATAACAAAAAGGGTAAGCATTCCTGTTATAGCTTCAGGAGGTGCAGGCAGGATGGAGGATTTTTATGATGGATTTGTAATAGGTGGTGCAGATGCCTGCCTTGCCGCGAGCCTGTTTCATTTCAGAGAACTCTCAATAAGAGAATTAAAGAATTATTTAAAGAACAGAGGATTACCCATAAGGATGGCGTAGGAATGGATATTGAAGACTTTATAAAAACGATAAAATTTGATGAGAGAGGACTTGTACCTGCGATTGCTCAGGATTACATAACGAATGATGTGCTTATGCTTGCATATATGAACGAAGAGGCTTTACGAAGAACACTTTTAACACACAGAGTTCATTATTATTCAAGATCGAGGAAAACCTTATGGCTGAAGGGAGAAACATCAGGGCATTTTCAGTATGTAAAATCTATATTCTATGATTGTGATGCTGATGCCATTCTTATAAAGGTTGAACAGATAGGTGTTGCATGTCATACAGGTCATAGAAGCTGCTTCTTTTCAGAATTTATAGAGGGCAAGATAATAGATGTAGAAAGTCAACCTAAAGCTGCTCCTCAGAATGCCAGGATACTTGATGCTCTGTATGACGTAATATTGCAGAGAAAGTATAATCCTCCTGAAAAATCTTATGTTCATTCTTTAATGGAAAAGGGGATAGATGCTATAAATGCAAAAATACTTGAAGAGGCAGGTGAGGTTGTTGAGGCAGGGAAAGAAAAAAAAGATGTTGATGTAATATATGAATCAGCAGACCTTATATTCCATTTGTTTGTTTTACTTGGGTATAAAGGCATTGCTGTTACTGATGTGTACAGAGAACTTGCAAGACGTTTTGGTATATCAGGGATTGATGAAAAGGCTTCAAGAGAGAAGAAATAAGAATGAATCTGCTTGATAAGTATAAAAGGGAATTGGAGTATTGTACATTTTGTCCGAGGCTATGCAGGTTTGAGTGCCCTGTAGCCCTTGTTGAATACAACGAAACATACACCCCAACATCCAAGATGATGCTTGTATACATGGCTGAAAAAGGGAGCGTGAAGATGGATGCTGTGAAAGAGGCATTCTATATGTGCGTTGATTGTAAACATTGTATAACTCCATGCATCCATAAAATAGATGTGCCAAAGGTTTTGATAGTAGCAAGAGCAAAGGTTTATGAATCAGGTATAGCTGATGACAACATAAAAAGATTTAACACCTCCCTTGAGAAGTCTGATCATCCATATAGCCATATAATGGAGGATAACCTTGATGATGTGCTTTCTTATCTCAAACGTGAAAATGTTGTATCTGGTGAAACAAACAAGGGTAATACTGGCGAAGGCAAAGCAGATACTACCCAGCGTGTACTGTATTTTCCTGGTTGCACTGCCCTGAGGTTTTATAAGGAGCTTGTAAAGGGTACTGTTAATCTGTTGAACAGGCTTGATATACATGCTGATGTAATAGATAAACCGATATGTTGTGGATACCCTGGATATGCAGCAGGCAATATTGAGTGGTTTAAGAAAACAGCAGAAAAGCTCACCAGAATACTTGATAACTATGATGTGGTTGTAAGTACATGCCCCACATGCATAAACACATTCAAAAATATATACCATAGATATGGGATTGATATAAAGGCAAAGCCATTCCACCTGCTTGAATACATAGCCCCGAGGGTAAAATCGTTATTATCCAGTACAGGAAAAGAGGCTAGATCAGTGGCTTATCATGACCCATGTCATTTAGGCAGGCATTTGGGTGTGTATGATGCACCAAGAGAACTGATTGATGTATTGTTTGATAAACGCATTGAATTCCAGTGGTCAAAGGAAGATGCTAATTGCTGCGGTGGCGGTGGAGATTTGCCGCTCACACACCCTAAAACATCTGAAAGGATTGCGGGAAAAAGAATGAAAGAGTTCAAAGAAACAGGAGCAGAACTTCTGTTAACAGCATGCCCGAGCTGTGTTAGATGGCTACAAAAGGCAGATGCCAGTATAAAGGTTATGGATATAACCGAGGTTTTGATCAACAGATTAACAAAATAAAAGTTTAATCTGCTGGAGTAACATCATGGTTTCTGGCTTAATAAATGGTTTATTTCCTTTAGCAGGGTCGTTTCATAATCAGATTCTTTAACTTTACCTACAATCCTGCCATGTTTAAATAAAATGCCGCTTCCCCTGCCGCATGCTATTCCTATATCTGCTTCTTTTGCTTCCCCGGGTCCGTTAACAACACACCCCATAATAGCTACAGTAAGTGGTTGTTTTACATTGATCAGTTTCTTTTCAATGGTTTTAACAAGATTGATTACATCGTATTCTGCCCTTGCACATGTGGGGCATGAAATAATATCAACCCCGTAATTGGTGAGTCCAAGGGCTCTCAGGATTTCATATCCAGCCTTTACCTCGATAACAGGATCATCTGTAAGTGAGACCCTTATTGTATCTCCAATGCCCTCAGAAAGAAGAATACCCATACCAATGGCTGATTTTATACTGCCGGATAGCATGGTGCCAGCCTCAGTTACTCCGAGATGTAATGGATAGTCAACGAGCATTGATAATTTGCGATAGGCTTCTATCATTACAGGTACATTACTTGATTTTACTGATACCTTTATGTTTGAAAAATTTAACGCCTCAAGCTCATTTATATTCCTCAATGCTGTTTCAACAATTGCCTCTGCAGTCGGATGAAAGTTGTACTTTTCGAGTATATCCTGCGGTAAAGAACCAGCATTAACACCCACCCTTATGGGTATGCCAGCATCCATAGCTGCACGTACAACTTCTTTTATTCGATCCTTTCCACCTATGTTTCCAGGGTTGATCCTTAATCCATCAATCCCATTTTTTATAGACTCAATCGCAAGCCTGTAATCAAAGTGTATATCAGCTATAAGAGGCACAGTAACAGTGCGTTTTATTGTTTTTATTGCAATGGCAGAATCTCTGTCAGGTACTGCCAATCTTACTATTTTAGCACCAGCATCTGCTAATTGTTCTATCTGTTTTATGGTTGCATTAATATCCTTTGTGGGGGTGTTTGTCATGCTCTGGACAACAATAGGATTATCTCCACCTATTTTTACACCACCTATGTTTATTACCCTTGTTTTGCGTCTTTTGATCATAAATATATATTAAGCATTCTTAATATCCTACATATATCAAATATGCAACCTCTAAAAATAGGGTGCTTAAACTTAAAAAATGAACTCCTTAAAGTTCAGAAGGGGGCAAATATGTTATGAACTCATACAATGGTTTGACAGTTAAGTATTACTTTCATATATGTTTATTAACATAAATAAGGAGGTCAAAAAGTGGAAGAAAAAGAGCGTTTGCTTATTTTAAAATTTTCAGAACAGGATCCTGAACTAAAAAAATTATGGGAAGAGCACCTTGATTATGAGGCAAAGATAAAAGCACTGGAAAAGAAGGTTCACCTATCTCCAGAAGAAGAGATAGAGAAGAAAAAATTACAAAAGCTTAAACTCTCAGGCAAAGATAGAATGTTTGAAATACTAAGAAAGTACACTCGAAAGGAGAATTAGTTTTTTATGCGTAGTGATGAAGCCAAGAAGGGAATTGAAAGAGTACCGCATCGTGCATTAATGCATGCAACAGGTGTTGCACGTTCAGAGTTTGAAAAACCGTTTATTGGTATAGCTTCAAGCTTTACAGACCTTATCCCTGGTCATGTTGGTATGAGAACACTTGAGAGATTTCTTGAGAATGGAGTTTACGCTGGTGGTGGCCATCCATTCATATTTGGTATACCAGGGATATGCGATGGTATAGCAATGGGGCATATAGGTATGCATTATTCATTGCCTATAAGAGAACTGATAGCTGATTCTATAGAAACAGTTATTCAGGCACACAGGCTTGATGGTATGATCCTGTTGACAAATTGTGACAAGATTACCCCTGGCATGCTTATGGCTGCTGCAAGATTGAATATACCTGCAATTGTTTTAACAGCTGGTCCCATGCTTTCTGGCAGGTACAAGGGGCAGAAACTTGATCTGGTTCACGATGCATTTGAAGCTGTTGGAAGGTATAATAGAGGAGAATTAACTGAAGATGACGTGGCTGCACTGGAGATCGGAGCGTGTCCAGGAGAGGGTTCGTGTCAGGGATTATTCACTGCTAATACTATGGCATGTTTGACAGAGGCAATGGGGATGTCCATGTATGGTGCTGGTACTGCCCTTGCAGTTTCATCCAAGAAAAGGCATATAGCATTTGAAACAGGTAAAAGGATTGTAGAGCTTGTCAAAAACAATATTACAGCACGGCAGATCATGACAATGAATGCCTTTGAAAATGCAATAAGGGTGGATATGGCTCTTGGAGGCTCGACAAATACAGTACTACATCTTACTGCTATTGCTCATGAAGCAGGCATAGAACTTCCTTTAGAATTATTTGATAAGATCAGTAATGAAACACCAAATATCTCTCGTATAAGACCTTCAGGTGATTATATGATGGAAGATGTTGAATACGCTGGAGGCATACCAGGAGTTTTAAACAGGTTAAAGCATATGCTAAAGGATAACCCTACAGTTAGTGGTCCTTCAATATTAGAGCTTGCAAGCAGAGGTAGAGTATTTGATGATGACGTAATAAGACCAATAGAAAAGGCATACAGTAAGAGTGGTGGTATTGTGGTGTTAAGAGGAAATCTTGCACCTGATGGAGCTATTATAAAGGTTGCAGGCATTGGAGCTGAAATAGACTATTTTGAAGGAAAGGCAAAGGCGTTTGATTCGGAACAGGAAGCAATGAAAGCTATAATGAGTAAACAGATTAAACCAAAGGATGTTATCATCATACGGTATGAAGGTCCAAAGGGTGGTCCTGGTATGCGCGAAATGCTCTCACCAACATCAGCAATATCAGGGATGGGGCTTGGGGAAAAGGTTGCCCTTATAACAGATGGACGGTTCTCAGGAGGCACAAGAGGGCTTTCAATATGCCATGTTTCACCAGAGGCAGCTGTTGGAGGACCAATAGCTCTGATAAAAGATGGTGATAATATTGTCATCAATCTTAAGAAAAAAACTATTGATATTGACATAAGTGATGATGAAATTATTAAGAGGCGAGCTGGTTTCAAGCCACCCGAGCCAAAGTTCAAAACCGGATGGCTTGCAAGATATGCAAGGCTTGTTACCTCAGCCAATACAGGTGCTGTACTAAAGTAGTTAATAGAAAGGATATATTGCGTATGAAGATGAATGGAGCAAGGATATTTATAGAAAGCCTTAAAAAAGAGGGCGTGGATACAATATTTGGCTATCCTGGTGGTGTTGTTTTGAACATTTATGACGAGCTTTACCATAGTGATATAAAGCACATTCTTGTTAGACACGAACAGGGTGCTGCACATATGGCTGATGGCTATGCAAGGGCAACCGGTAAGGTTGGTGTATGCCTTGTTACATCAGGACCAGGCGCGACAAACACTGTAACTGGAGTTGCTACTGCTTATATGGATTCTATCCCTATAGTTGTGTTTACAGGTCAGGTACCCACACATCTTGTTGGTAACGATGCCTTTCAGGAGGCAGACACAGTTGGTATAACCCGTTCATGCACAAAGCATAATTTTCTTGTTAAGAATGTTAAGGATCTGGCAAGGACAATAAAAGAGGCATTCTACATAGCAAGAACAGGTAGACCAGGGCCTGTTGTGGTTGATATACCTAAGGATGTTACTGTGGACTCAACAGAATTCCATTATCCTGAAAATGTTGATTTGCCCGGTTATAAACCAGTGTATCAGGGACATATTGGTCAGATTAAGCGTGCAATAGACATGATTCTGAGCTCAAAGAAACCTGTAATTTATACAGGCGGTGGGATCATAAGTTCAGGTGCTTCAAAAGAGCTACTTACATTCACAGAGTTGTTAAAAGCGCCTATTACCAATACACTTATGGGACTTGGGGGTTTTCCAGGTGAACATCCACTGTTCCTCGGTATGCTTGGCATGCACGGAACCTATGCAGCCAATATGGCTGTTACACATACAGACATGCTGATAGCAATAGGAGCGAGGTTTGATGATAGGGTTACAGGTGATATAAATGAGTTTGCGCCAGAGGCGAAGATAGTACACATAGATATTGATCCTACATCCATAAGTAAAAATGTAGAGGTGGATATACCTATTGTAGGAAACGCGAAGGCTGTACTTGCTGAGATGAACAAACTTTTAAAGAAAGACAAACGACTCAGTAACTTTGTAAAGGAAATAGAAGATTGGAAAAAACTTATAAAACAATGGCAGGCATCTCATCCATTAACGTATAAAGAAGGTAAGAAATTAAAGCCTCAGTTTGTAATTGAGAAGATCTATGAGTTAACAAAGGGAAATGCCATTATAACAACAGAGGTTGGGCAGAATCAGATGTGGACAGCACAGTTTTACAAGTTCAATAAACCAAGAACATTTATAACATCAGGTGGGCTTGGAACCATGGGGTATGGTTTCCCGGCTGCTATAGGAGCAAAGATCGGTGTGCCAGAAGCAACAGTGATAGACATTGCAGGTGATGGTAGTATTCAGATGAACATTCAAGAACTTGCAACCGCGGTTCAATACAATGTTAATGTTATAGTGGCTATTTTGAATAACAACTATCTTGGAATGGTCAGACAGTGGCAGAGTCTGTTCTATGGTAAAAGGTACTCACATACTAACATGTCCACCAAACCAGATTTTGTAAAACTTGCTGATGCCTATGGAGCTAAGGGTTATGTTGTGGAACACAAGGAAGAGGTCTTACCAGCTCTAAAGGATGCTATGAAAAGCAGGTTGCCGGTCTTAATTGATTTCCATATTGAGGAAGAAGAAGATGTTTATCCGATGGTACCATCTGGTGCTTCATTAACAAAGATGTTGTTGGCATAGAGGTGGATTATGAGACATACAATTTCATTAACAGTTGAAAATAAATTTGGAGTACTGGCAAGGGTAGCAGGGCTATTCAGTGGTAGAGGTTATAATATAGAAAGTCTGAGTGTGGCTGAAACACTTGATCCCTCAATTTCAAAGATGACAATAGTTACAAGTGGAGAAGATAAAATTATAGAACAGATCATCAAGCAATTGAATAAACTTATAAACACTATAAAGGTTGTGGATCTGACAGTTACGGATCATGTTGAAAGGGAAATGGTACTGGTAAAGGTATCTGCATCTGGTGAAAACAGGGCAGAGGTGTTAAGGCTTGTTGATATATTCAGGGGTAAGATTGTGGATGTGAGTCCAGATACCTTCGTAGTTGAGCTTACAGGCGATGAAGAAAAGATCAGTGCAGTACTTAATCTTTTTAAGCCCCTCGGTGTTAAGGACATAGTGAGGACTGGCAAGGTTGCCATGCAGAGATCAATACAACTTAATAAAGATAATAGGTAAAATCTTAATAAAGTTTTACTTGTCAGCCCCTTATATTATCGCTTATAAGAATGAGGATCTGAAAAAAGGTGAACATTTTTTACGGAGAGAGAAAAATACATAAAATTATAAAAGGAGGCAGTATGAAAGTTTATTATGATAGTGATGCTGATTTAAAGTTGCTCAAGGATAAGACAATAGCGATTATCGGCTACGGCAGTCAGGGATATGGACATTCTAACAACTTAAGAGATAGTAAATTAAACGTGATCATTGGTGGAAGGAAAGAAGGTAAATCCTGGGCAAAGGCAGAGTCTGCAGGGTTTAAGGTTTACAATGTTGCTGAAGCAGTGAGGCAGGCTGACATAGTAATGATTCTTTTGCCAGATGAGCTTCAGGCTGATGTTTACAAAAAAGAAATAGAACCAAATCTAAAAAAAGGCGCATATCTCGCCTTTGCACATGGGTTCAATATCCATTATGGACAGATAATTCCACCGGCGGACGTCAATGTGTTTATGGTAGCTCCTAAAGGTCCAGGACATCTGGTAAGAGGAGAATATACAAAAGGTAGGGGTGTGCCTTCTTTACTGGCAGTGTATCAGGATCCCTCTGGTAATACAAAACAGATAGGACTTGCCTATGCTTCTGGTATCGGATCAGGCAGGGCTGGTATTATTGAAACAACCTTTAAAGAGGAAACCGAAACAGATCTGTTTGGTGAGCAGGCTGTGCTTTGTGGCGGTGTAACTTCGCTTATGCTTGCTGGTTTTGAAACACTTGTGAATGCAGGGTATGCACCTGAAATGGCGTATTTTGAATGCATCCATGAGATGAAGCTTATTGTAGACCTGATTTATGAAGGTGGTATCTCCAATATGAGGTATTCTGTTAGCAATACTGCTCAATACGGAGATCTCACAAGAGGACCAAGGATTGTAAACGATGAAGTAAAAAACGAAATGAAAAAAATATTAAAAGAAATTCAGGATGGTAGCTTTGCTAAAGAATGGATACTTGAGAATAAAGCTAATAGACCTGTGTTCAATGCACTTACAAGAAAAGGTGAAGAGCATCTGGCAGAGAAGACAGGGGAGAAATTGAGAGAAATGATGCCATGGTTGAAAAAAGAAAAGCTTGTAGATAAAAATAAAAACTAAAATTATTTAATTGGAGGAGAAGAAAGGCATGAAAACAAAATTGATTTATCTGATTATAATTTTGAGTGTATTTGTAGTATCGTCAAAAGCAATGGCAAAGGATCTTAGGGAGAGATTAGGATTGGGGTTCAATACACAGATAGGTCAGATAGGATTACCTCATCTTGATGCTTTGTCTGTCAGGTATTGGATAAACCAGGATATTGGTATCCAGGGTGATTTTGCATTCATGGATTTTTCACCCCGGCATGCTTCTAATGAGGCTTCCTTTGGATTTGGAGGTAAATTTCTTTACAATGTTATAAAAGAGACAAATATGAACCTTTATGCAGGTGGTGGGGTTTATGTTTTTACCCAACCTATTCCTGATACCGAAGCAGGTTTCAGCCTGAGTGCCTTAAGTGGAATTGAGTTTTTCTTTCAGGGGCTACCAAATTTAGGTTTTAATCTTGAGCTTGATCTCGGGGTGAGGTATCTGAATGATTTTGGTACAGCATTTGGTATTTCCGCTGATTCAATTAATGCAGGGTTCCACTATTACTTCTAATTGTATTCTTCTGTTTGCATACACGCAGAATAAAACCCGCTTGTATGCATAGACTATAGTACTTTGGTTAAATAGAGGCTGTCCTGTATGTCATAGCGAGGAAGTGAAACGACCAAAGCAATATAACAACATATAAAAAATATTAGGATTGCCTCGCCCAGCTTCGCTGTGTGCCTGCTTTCAGTCGCTCGCAATTACAACCTGTAATTGTTGAACAGCATGTAAAATAGAAGGGGATATCTATTTGGTTTGATTTTTTTTTGTAAACGGTGTAAGTCCTTTTTATACTTGGAGGTTATATGAGGCGCGTATTCTTGTTTATAACAATAATATTAGTCCTTTCAGGATGTGGTACAGGTGAACTCAATAGTACAAATACATGTAAGGTGTGTCATACAAACGCGCAAATGTTAAAGAGTTCCAATCCTGCGATCAATCCTTCTGATTTTCTAGTAACGCAGAACTTTTTTAACTCACCGCATGGTATCCTGCAGTGTGCAGATTGTCATAAAGGGGATCCTTCAAGTATGTCCATGCAACAGGCTCACACAGGTATGATCAATGATCCATCGTTGGATCCAAATCCTGTGTGTGTTCATTGTCACGCAGGTATTGTTCAGAGTTATACTACGAGTTTACATTACACGCTTGCAGGAGAAAAGGCTTATCTTAATAAGGTCTCATGTCCATATAACAACAATTTAAATGTCCCTTATTCAGCAGATTGTCAGAGATGCCATGCATCGTGTGGAAACTGTCATGTTGCAAAGCCTTTAGCAGGTGGACTTATATCAGGTCACACCTTTATGTCTGTGCCTCCCATGGAGCAGACGTGTCTTCAGTGCCATAAAGATCAGGCTAATGAGTTTCTTGGCTTATCCAGTGGTATACCTGATGTTCATTATACCAGGGGGCTGCAGTGTATAGATTGTCATGGCAATGGTATACATGGAGATGGTATAACATATACAACAATGTGGGATGTGAAGGAAATGCCCCAATGTGGAATGTGTCATACAGATGTTACAAATGGCACTTCAAATATAGAAGAGCATAATATTGCTCAAATGAAGGTACTGAATTGTACTGTATGCCATGCACAGCCTTATACAAACACCTATAATTATACTGGCATGTTTGCAGGTAATCAGTATGTTGGAACAATTGGTATGACAACAACGGATTTTAAAATAGGATTTAACACGGTCCCTTCCCAGCCTTATCTTTACACAACAGTCCGTCATTATCCTATAACCAGATATACATTTGATTATTTCGGAACAGATCTGTTAAACGACTTTGATCTCGTGCCTACCTGGCAAACAACATCACCACACAACATACAGCTCGTAACACCGCAAAATACAGGTTGTAATAACTGTCATACAAATACAAATCTTTTCCTTACAAGGGGCTTACTGAACCCGGATGATTCTATTGCAAATCTTAATGTAGTAACACAGCCTCCTCCTGCAATAAAATAGAACGTTGTATATACAGGGAAAAGTGGAATTGCTATGTTGATAAGAGAGGTGCTTGAGCAACAGGAAAGGGCGGTTCTGCATCCAAAGGCAATGCTCAGTGCAAATTCGCAGGGAAGGAAGGTTACAGAGCCCTCATGCGATGTTCGCCCCATATTTCAGCACGACAGGGACAGGATCCTGCACAGCAAATCTTTCAGACGACTTATGTATAAAACGCAGGTATTGCTTTTACCAAAAGGGGATCACTACAGAACAAGGCTTACTCATACACTTGAGGTGGCTCAGATTGCAAGGACAATTTCCAGGGCATTACTGTTAAATGAATCGCTTACAGAGGCAATTGCATTGGGGCATGATCTTGGACACACACCTTTTGGTCATGCAGGAGAGTCTGTCCTTGATAAGCTTAACCCGGATGGATTCAGACATTACCAGCAGAGTTTAAGGGTTGTAGATCTGTTAGAAAGGGACGGAAAGGGCTTGAACCTTTCCTTTGAGGTAAGAGATGGTATAGTAAAACACTCAAAGGGCAAAGGTCCGATCATAACAACATCTTCTGATGTAACAGCTGTTACTCTGGAGGGCAGGATTGTTAGATTGGCTGATATAATAGCTTATATAAACCACGATATAGATGACGCTATACGTGCTGGTGTTATAAAAGAAACAGACCTACCTGCTAAAGCTGTTGAAATTCTTGGCAGCACATATTCAAAACGGATAGATACGATGATAAAGGGCGTGATAAATGAGACAAAACGTATAGACTATCAGACCATTGGTATAACAGAAGAGGTTTTGTTTGCTTTAAATGTTATGCGGGATTTTTTGTATGAGACTGTTTACGAGAGTGACATTGTTCATGGAGAACTTGTTAAGTGCGAGAATATATTAAGCGAGCTGTTTAATTATTACAAAACACATCCTGATGTTTTTGATAAAGAGGCAGGGTTTAACATTGCAAATGATAATCTGGAGAGACGCATAACCGATTTTATTGCAGGCATGACAGATAGGTATGCGCTTGATAGATTTAATGAAATTTTTATGCCCAAACCATGGAGCATAGTTTAACTGTACATTATTCCATTTAATAACCTTAATATAGGGAACCTTCTGTGGAACTCTATAATATTGAGCGCGCCAAAATCCTGTTCAATCCTGAATATGTTATTCAGGGGCAAACCAAGTATATCAGCTATAATTACCCTGTTTACTGCTCCATGAGCCACTATAGCTACATTCTGATTTTTATTGATGGACAGTATTTGATTTACAGCCTCCATAACCCTATTCCTTAACTGTATTATTGTTTCACCATTAACCGGTCCCTGTTTTACTGGATCATTCGCCCAGATTTCAAACTCTTCTGGAAATTTTTCTTGAACCTCCTCAAAATTCATACCCTCCCAGGCTCCAAAATGTATTTCTCTCAATTGTTCCACTATGGTAGTTTGTAAATTGTATTTTTGTGCAATGATCTCTGCACTATTCTGAGCTCTACTCAGTGGAGAGGAATATACAGCATTTAGTAATGTGTGTTTTTTTAGAAAATCTGCCAGCATTTCAATCTGTTTTATGCCATTGTCTGAAAGAGGAACATTTATACTACCTTTATATTTTTTAGCCTGTGCATCCTCAGTTTCTCCGTGTCTTATCAGGTATAATTTAGTTGCCATATTCCCACCTTTAAATCCATAAATTCAATTTATTAGAAGAGATGTATATAACATTATCCAGCAGATCACAAATATTTGACATAATGATGTGATAGCGTTTACTCTTTTATTGATGGATAAACTTGTTATAGAAGGAAAAAATAAGCTTTACGGCAGTGTTAAAATCAGTGGGGCTAAAAATGCCGCTTTACCAGCTATGGCTGCTGCGATCTTGACCTCTGAACGGGTTCAGCTGAGCAATGTGCCTTATCTTTCAGATGTAGCAACCATGGTAGAGCTTTTTGAAAAGATGGGGATCCAAACCACTGGTTATAATATCAAGCAAGCAGATGTGGATCAGGACAGGCAAATTACTATAGACACTTCAGAAATGAGTACATACGAAGCTCCTTATGACCTTGTGAAAACAATGAGGGCTTCGGTTCTTGTGCTTGGGCCACTAGTAGCAAGATTTGGCAGGGCAAGGGTTTCTATGCCAGGAGGATGTGCTATAGGCAGCAGGCCTATAGACCTTCATCTTAAAGGGCTCTCAGCTCTTGGAGCGGATGTATCAATAGATCATGGGTATGTTAATGTTAAGGTTGACAAGTTAAGAGGAACAAAAATAGTGTTTGATAGTATAACGGTTACAGGTACAGAGAATATAATGATGGCAGCAACCCTTGCAAAGGGAACAACAATTATAGAAAATGCTGCAAGAGAGCCTGAGGTGGAAAGCCTTGCACAGCAACTTATAAAAATGGGTGCTCATATAAATGGTGCAGGTACAGATACTATAGAGATAGAGGGCGTTGATGCCCTTCATGGATGTAGCATGGATATTATTCCGGATAGAATAGAGGCAGGCACATATATTATTGCTGCAGCTGCAACCGGTGGAGAGGTTGAGGTAAGGAATTGTAACCCAAGACATATAGATGCCCTATTGTTCAAGTTAAAAGAAGCAGGTGTAAAATACGTAGAAAATAAAAACAGTATTATCATAAAGAGGGATAGCAATACATGGCTTAAAAGTGTGAATATAAAGACTATGCCATATCCTAATTTTCCAACGGATCTACAGGCACAGTTCATGGTACTCATGACACAGGGGGATAACACGAGTATCATAACAGAAACAATCTTTGAAAATAGATTTATGCATGTTGCTGAGTTGAGAAGAATGGGTGCAGATATAAAGGTTGAAAATAATGTTGCTGTAGTAAAAGGAAAAACACAGCTTATGGGCGCGCAGATCATGGCAACGGACTTAAGAGCGAGTGCCTCGTTAGTAATAGCCGGGCTTATAGCGGATAAGATAACAGAGGTGTCGAGGATCTATCACCTAGACAGAGGATATGAATTCATGGAGAAAAAATTAGCAAAGATAGGCGCGAAAATAAAAAGGGTGAAGGAATGAGTTTAAAGATAGGATTACCAAAAGGCAGGATGCTGGAGGACGCTGTAAACATCTTAAAAAAATGTGGGCTTGATTTCTCCTCTGCTTTGAGCAAATCAAGAAAGTTGAGATTTTTCATACCATCTAAAGATGTAGAGGCTATAATAATAAGGAATGTGGATCTGCTTACGTATGTAGAGTATGGAGCAGTTGATATTGGAATAATTGGTTATGATCTTGTGATGGAACAAAAAAGAGATGTTATTACAGCCCTTGATCTTAATTTTGGGAGATGCAGGCTTTCAGTTGCCGGAGTGAAAGGAAACGAAGTAATGCGAAGAGCAGATCTATCTGGCATAAAGGTAGCCACAAAATATCCTGATATTACATCTGAGTATTTTAAAAAGCGTGGATTTCAGGTTGAGGTGATAAAGCTTTATGGCGCAATAGAGCTGGCACCATTATTTGGGCTATCTGATTTGATAGTGGATCTGGTTTCAACAGGAGAAACCCTTAAAACCAACGGGCTTGAAGAACTTGAGGTTATTATGCACTCATCTGCAAGGCTTGTTATAAATAAAGCATCGATGCGAACAAAACAGGAACACATAGATAAGATTATATCTCAACTTAGAAAGGTGATATGATAAAACTTATTGATAAAAAAGATATTCAGAAACTCATTTTGAAGCGAAAGGGTTCGTACGATGATATTTACGCTGATGTTCGAAATATCATAGATAAAATAAAAAAACATGGGGATCGTGCTCTACTTGAATTTCGCAAGCTTTATGATCATATAACGGATGAAGAATTAATCGTTAGCAAAAAGGTGTTACAGTCTGCAGAGCGAAGATTAAGTAAAACAGAAAAAGAAGCATTCAGGTTTGCAATAAAAAGGGTGTATACCTTTCATAAGCAAGAGAAAAAACGAATGGTGTCATCGTGGAGATTTAAAGAAGGTAAAGGTATTTCTTATGGAGAACTTTTTACGCCTATTGAACGTGTGGGCATCTATGTTCCAGGGGGAAGTGCATCGTATCCTTCAACCGTTATTATGAATGTAATACCCGCACTGGTTGCAGGGGTTAAAGAAATAACTATGGTTACCCCATCACAGGATTATCATGTATTTGGTGTTGCTAATATGCTTGGTGTGGATAAAGTTTTTCTTGTAGGTGGAGCACATGCTGTGGCAGCATTGGCGTACGGAACAGAAACCATTGGTAAGGTGGATAAGATTGTAGGACCAGGAAATAGATATGTTACGCTTGCAAAAAAGCTTGTATATGGAGATGTTGGTATTGATATGATAGCTGGTCCAAGTGAGGTGGTTGTGGTAACAGATGGATCTGTAGACCCTTCTTATGTTGCAGCAGATCTTATGGCTCAGGCAGAGCACGATGTAAACGCAATGAGTGTGTTAATAGCCCATGACAGGGCATACGTAAAAAAGGTAGATAAACAAATTGAGCTGTTAAATAATTCCATGAAGCGAAAAGAGATTATCAGTAAAAGCATTGGACAGTATGGATTTGCAGTTGTTTGTGATAATGTAGAACAGATAATGGGAATAGTTAACAGTATAGCCCCTGAACATCTTGAACTTGCTGTAGAAAAACCTTCACAGTATATCAGATTCTTAAAACATGCAGGTGCAGTTTTTCTTGGGGCATACACACCAGAGGTATTAGGGGATTACGTCGCAGGTCCTGATCATGTATTGCCAACCATGGGGTCAGCAAGGTTTTCATCCGGGCTTGGTGTTCAGGACTTTATAAAAAGAACAACATTACTTGAGGTCAGTAAACAGGCTTTTGCTAAACTCGCACCTTATGCTCAAAAAATAGGATTATTAGAAGGGCTTGAAGCTCATGCCCTGTCTATAAAAGTAAGGAGGTAATCCTATGGAAATAACAATTGGTAATACTGTTTTATCCATTATCAAGGGTGACATAACACATGAACAAACAGACGCGATAGTAAATGCTGCCAACTCAAGGCTTGCAGGCGGAGGAGGGGTGGATGGTGCAATTCACAGGGCTGGGGGCCCAAAGATTATGGAAGAATGCAGAAAAATAGGTGGCTGTCCCACTGGTAGTGCTGTTATTACAACAGGCGGAAATCTAAAAGCAAAGTATGTAATTCATGCAGTTGGCCCGATATATAATGATGGTAAACACGGTGAGGATAAATTGCTTGCAGGTGCGTATAGAACAAGTCTTGAACTGGCTATAAAGAATAATTTAAAAAGTATAGCATTTCCGTCTATCAGCACAGGTGCTTATGGTTATCCTGTTGATAAAGCAGCAGAGATAGCATTAAAAACCATTGTTGAGTTTATAAAAGGTAATAAAAACCTGTCATTGGTCAGGTTTGTTCTTTTTTCAGATAATGACCTGAAGGTGTATGAGGATAAAGCAAAAGCCATTCTAAAAGCCATGTAGGGATTGATCACAGTATTACTCTTGTCAGCACGTTGGACAAGCTGTGCCTTTATCCTGTCTAAAATAGCATCCCTGGCTTTCAGTTTTACAAGCAAATTGGGGGTCAAATCTTTTATTTTGACAATTTGTCAAGCACATCTTTAATCCTGTTAATAGTTTCATGCAGTTCCTT
>JBMFUY010000021.1:0-20825 GCA_049966275.1 bacterium | reverse complement strand
CTTCCCTTCGGGTGGGTACCCCATCACTCATTACACAAACTTCCCTATTTCGCAAATGCATTTTTCGGGTTAATAATCTGAACATTCGGCACCGGTGGTGAGTTGAAGGGTTACAATACCTTTTCTTCAAGGAGCCGGGTGGGTTGCTGAGGGCATTATGAAGAGCGATAGCAATGAAGCATTCTACCAGTATCCATAGTAATTACCAGCTCAACATCACTGTATATAACTCGGTCCACAATGATGTAGTTGTGCAGATTTTTTTACCTTCATTTTTTAAGATTCGTGATTATTATTAACAATATACTGCGTTATTTGAATCAGCAGTTAAGTACTCAAGGAGGTTGTTATGGATATAAATAGATTTACACAAAAGGCACAGCAAGCCCTTATGGATGCACAGAGTATAGCAGCACGATACAAACACCAGCAAATTGATAATGAGCATGTGATGCTTGCTTTGTTGGATCAAGAGGATGGACTCATACCTCATATTTTTGATAAGATAAGTGCAACAGATGGGAATATTAACACTGAAAACATAAGAGAGGCGATAGAAAGATACCTTGCAGGGCTCCCAAAGGTCACAGGTCCTTCTGGTGCAGTTGATCAAATTTATATCACATCAAGGCTGAATAGCATGCTTGATCAGGCAGGCAGAGAAGCCCAAACTATGAAGGATGAATACATAAGTGTGGAACACATCCTGCTTGCCATGCTCAACGAGGGTAGATCAGGTGCGCTTGGCAGAATACTTTTAGATAATGGCATAACAAGAGACAGGATCATGAAGGCGCTTGCCTCTATAAGGGGAAGTCAGAGAATTACATCGCAAACACCAGAGGCTACCTATGAAGCTCTTGAAAAGTATGGCAGGGATCTAACAAAGGCAGCAGCACAGGGAAAACTGGATCCGGTAATAGGAAGGGATGATGAAATAAGGAGAACCATTCAGATCCTTTCAAGAAGGACAAAGAACAACCCTGTACTCATAGGCGAACCAGGTGTTGGTAAAACAGCCATAGTTGAAGGACTTGCTCAAAGAATAATTAAGGGAGATGTACCTGAAAGCCTTAAAAACAAAAGACTCGTAGCACTTGATATGGGCGCATTGATAGCAGGAGCTAAATACAGAGGTGAGTTTGAGGAAAGGCTTAAAGCAGTGTTAAAAGAGATTCAGGAATCAAAGGGTGAGGTGCTTTTATTTATTGATGAGCTTCATACGGTTGTTGGTGCTGGCGCTGCAGAAGGGGCTATGGATGCAAGTAACCTTTTGAAGCCCATGCTTGCACGTGGGGAGCTCCATTGCATAGGTGCTACAACACTCAATGAATACAAAAAACATATAGAAAAGGATGCAGCACTTGAGAGGCGATTCCAGCCTGTAATTGTAGATCAACCAAGTGTGGAAGATACGATCTCTATCTTAAGAGGACTTAAAGAGCGTTATGAATTACACCATGGGGTAAGGATAAAAGATTCTGCGCTTGTTGCAGCTGCTGTGTTGAGCAACAGGTACATATCGGACAGATTTCTGCCTGATAAGGCAATAGACCTTGTTGATGAGGCAGCTGCTAAACTAAGAACAGAGATAGATAGCATGCCTGCAGAACTTGACGAAATAACGAGAAAGATACTTCAGCTCGAGATCGAAAAGCAGGCATTGAAAAAGGAAATAGACCCTGTTTCTAAAGAAAGACTTGATAAGCTTGAAAAAGAGCTTGCTGAGTTAAAATCAAAGGCAGATGTATTGAAGGCTCGCTGGCAATCTGAAAAAGCCACCATAAGCGAGGTCAGAAAGATCAGAGAAGAAATAGAAGCTGTTAAGAATGAGATAGAGAGGGCAGAGCGTGCCTATGACCTTAACAAGGTTGCAGAACTGAAATATGGTAAATTACCAGAGCTTGAAAAACGTTATGCAGAGTTGAGTAATAAAATGGAGCAGGGTGGTAACAGATTACTCAAGGAAGAGGTTGATGATGAAGATATCGCTCAGGTTGTTAGCAGATGGACAGGTATACCTGTTTCAAAACTTTTAGAAGCTGAGTCTCAGAAGCTTGCCCACCTTGAGGAGATCCTGCATAAACGTGTTGTTGGGCAGGATGAAGCTGTAAGGGTTGTAACAGACGCGATCATACGTGCGCGTTCAGGTATCAAAGATCCCAATAGACCCATTGGTAGCTTTATATTCCTTGGTCCAACAGGTGTTGGTAAAACAGAACTTGCAAGGGCAATTGCAGAGGCATTGTTTGATAATGAGAACAATATGATAAGGCTTGATATGTCTGAATATATGGAAAAACACACAGTCGCAAGGCTTATAGGTGCACCACCTGGATACGTTGGATATGAAGAGGGTGGACAGCTCACAGAGGCAGTAAGGAGGAAGCCTTTTAGTGTGATACTGTTTGATGAGATAGAAAAGGCACACAATGATGTATTCAATACACTGCTGCAGATCCTTGATGATGGAAGGCTTACAGATGGGCAGGGCAGAACCGTAGATTTTAAAAATACAATTATTATCATGACATCCAATATTGGAAGCACATATATACTTGATTATTTAAAGGATCACGATCAGTCTTATGAACAGATGAAGAAACGTGTGCTTGACGAGCTGAAGCATCATTTCAGGCCAGAGTTCTTAAACAGGGTAGATGAGGTTGTTGTATTCCATGCCCTCTCACAGGAGGAGCTAATAAAGATCGTGGATATTCAAATTGCAAGGCTTGTGGAAAGATTGAAGGATAGGAATATTGCCATAGAGCTAACAGATGCGGCTAAAAATTATCTTGCTGAAATAGGGTATGATCCTGTGTATGGTGCAAGGCCTTTAAAGAGGGCTATAAGCAGGGAGATTGAAACTCCTCTTGCAAGGGCGATAGTGTCAGGTAAAATTGTTCCGGGTAAACCTATTAAGATTGATGTTGATCACAGTAAAAAAGGTAAGGACGAAAATATACTGATCTTCAGGCAGTAAGAAGTGGGATTAACCCAAAAAAATGCGTTTGCGAAATAGGGAAGTTTGTGTGATGAGTGATGAGGGTACCCCGAACGAATGAGCAAACTTTCCTACTGCATTTTTCGGATTAATAGCCCCCTGCTTCGACACCCCTTCAGGAGGCTGTTCAAAAAAGAAGCGGTGTGTCGTCAGTGCAATTCTACTCTATTTCTATCACCTTAAGTCTTTTTAAGGCAGTAATAAGTTCTGTTAATGGTAAGCCAACAACGTTTGTGTAAGAGCCATTTATACTTTTTATAAAAATTCCACCAAGTCCCTGGATGCCATATGCACCTGCTTTATCCATTGGCTCGCCTGTTTTAACATAGCTTTCTATTTCCCTGTCAGTTATCTTTAACATGGTTACATCAGTTGTGACAGAGAACGCTATTTCTTTTTGTTCAGGATGTTTCAAAACACAAACGCCTGTTATTACATGGTGTGTCCTGCCACGTAAAAGTTTAAGGATCCTTGTTGCATCCTTTTTGTTTGAAGGTTTACCTATGATTCTGCCATCAAGTGTGACTATCGTATCAGCGGATATTACAGTAAACTGTCCATTTAATCGCTTTTCCACATCATGTGCTTTTTCCCTTGCCAGAGTAATAGCTATCTCAGATGGCAAATACTTATGTAAGGATGGCAGTATATACTTTTCCTCTTCAGTGGCAGGCTTCATCGTAATGAAGTTTAAGCCTATAGCCTTTAACATTGCCTTTCGTCTTGGAGAAGTAGATGCAAGTATAATCTTTGTTTTATTCTTAATCATTTGCACAATCGTTTATCTGTGTTATAGCATTAATACATAATAATGGTAAGAAAAAAGTCAAAACAATTAAAGATGTCAGGCATATTGTCTGTTCATCCGGATGGATACGGTTTTGTGAGCACAGATCTGGAGAAGGATGTTTTTATTCCCAGGAAGTACATGAATGGTGCCATACATAATGACACAGTTTTGATCAGTGTAAAAACACATGATGGCAAATCCTATGAGGGCAAGGTGTTAAAGATAATCCAGCGAAATATGAAATACATTGTTGGTGTTGTAGAAAGGGAACACAACAGATGGCTCTGCCATCCACTTGATAAACATCTGAACGCTATTTTACCCTTTGAGAAGGGCACAAAGGGACTGAACCCGGGTGATGTTGTACAGTGTGAAATTATAGATGATCATAAGGGCAATTTAAGCGTAAAACTGTTTAAGAAGATAGGGAATAAAGATACACCTGATATAGAATTAAATATTGTAATAGCAAAGCATAATCTTCCATCAAAATTTAGTAGATTAGCCCGTACCCATGCAAAAAATCTGCGATATGAGGTGAGTAACTCTGAACGCATCAGACGAAGGGATCTTACTGCTCTACCAATAGTTACAATAGATAATGATGATGCAAAAGATTTTGATGATGCAGTATTCGTAAATAAAACAGATAATGGTTATACACTCTTTGTATCCATAGCTGATGTAAGCCATTATGTGAAAATGGATGATCCCATAGATGTTGATGCATTTGAAAGGGGTACAAGTGTATACTTCCCAAATAAGGTTTTACCAATGCTTCCTGAGGAACTCTCAAATGAACTGTGTAGCCTGAAACCTAATGAGGAGAGATTAACAATTTCTGCAGAGATCCAGTATGATAAGAATGGTAACAGATCAGGGTATACAATCTATCCAAGTATTATCAGGAGCAGTGCAAGACTTACATATACATACGTAAAAGAGCTTCTTGAGACCAGAATACATACATCGTTAAAGGAGAAAGAACTTCTATCCAATCTACAGATCATGCAGGAGCTTGCAATGAAACTACGCAGTCATAGAATGGATAATGGAAGTCTTGATCTTGACCTGCCTGATATAGAATTGACACTCAATCAATTCGGTGTACCGGAATCTATATCCAGAAAGGAAAGGAATATTGCTCATATTATTATAGAAGAATTCATGCTCGAGGCGAACAGGGTAGTCGCCACCTTCTGCACATCTCCTTTACATCCATTCATCTACAGGATCCATGAACCACCTGATAATGATAAGTTGTTTGAATTCTACCTGTTCGTTCACAATCTTGGATTAAAACCTCCACAATTTGATGAGCTTGATACCAGAGCACTGCAGCGTATCCTTGATAAGGTCAAAGATACAAAACTTGAAAGGGTGATCAATTATGCCTTGCTGAGATCCATGAAGCAGGCAAGGTATGCTGTAGAGAATACAGGACATTATGGTCTGGCTTTTGATCTTTACACACATTTTACATCACCTATCAGAAGGTATCCTGATCTTACAGTTCACAGGATCATTAAAGATAAACTAACTCATACTATGAACAAGCAACGTTCTCTTATGTGGGCTTCAAGACTTGAAGGGATCGCCAAACATTCTTCAGAGACAGAGAGAAGGGCAATGGATGCAGAAAGGGAATTATATAAGATGCTTACATGTAAAATGCTTATTGATAAACAGAATATTCCCCTGAATGGATATATAAGTGGTATAACATCTTCTGGTTTATTTATTGAAATAGAAGATTTCTTTATAGATGGTTTTCTTGCGTTTGAGGATATACCAGGGGATTATTTTTACGCGGACAATGAGAGGCATATAGCAGTGGGTAAAAGAACAAAAAGGACATTTAAGATAGGCCAGCAATTAAGGGTTCAGATAGTTCACATAAATAGATTTAATGGTGATATCAGGCTTGAGCCTGTATAAATTGTGTTGTTATGAACATACACCACACATATTACACGTATCTGGATTGCATGCAGGTGTTGTTATACCCTTCATACCAAGTATATACTCTTTGTATAAGAAATCCTTTTTAAACCCATAGTCCATAAAATCCCAGGGTAAGATTTCATCCTTGTCGCGCCTTCTAAAGGCGTAAAAGTCTAAATCAACATTACTGTTTATGATAGCCTGATTAATAGGTCTGTTTGTGTCAGACATATAGATAAGGAACCTGGATAACCGTCTATCTCCCCTTGAAAGGATTGCCTGCAAAAGATAGAACCTTTCCCATTCAATCTTTATATCACTGGATTTTAGCATCTGCCTGATAATCCCCAATCTATACTTCACATCTTCTGGTTTTATCAGCTCTATCCATTGAAATGGTGTAAAAGGTTTTGGTATCAGCGGGTTTATACTTATTGTAATACTTTTACCTTTGAATAATGCTTTAATCTTTAATGAGAGTGTAGCAATAGCTCTTATATCCTCTTCCTTTTCACCAGGTATACCTATCAAAAAATAGAGTTTAAGGGTACTGACTTTGTGCCTGTTTAAAATTTTTATACCTGATATGATCTGATCATCATCAAGTTGTTTGTTCAGTATCCTCCTTAATCTGTAAGTACCAGCCTCAGGAGCTATTGCAGTAGAGAATTGATCCATGGTTATCTCTAATTGGTCAACATCAAGCCTTTCAAGTGCATCAGCACGCATGGACGACATACTGCTTTTGAAACCGAGTGTATGTATATGTTTAAGCAGATCATTGAGATACGGATAATCAGTTACCATTGGACTAACAATGCCTATTCTTTTTATTTGCTGTGGGATAGAATTCAGCGCACGTTTTAAAGTGTCAATCTCTGCATACCTTGGAGGCAGGTATGCATACCCGGAGATACAGAATCTACATCTGTACTTACACCCTCTTGAAACCTCCTGAAGATGCATACCAGAAAAGGTTGTATTATTCGTGTAAACAGCTGTTGAGGCAAAACGGGTCAGGTTTGCCACGTATCGCTTAACCTTTTTACCCTTTTTAAATTTATGCATCATATTCTTAACCTTATTATCAGGGGAATACTCTACTTTATAGAATGCAGGTACATACACACCTTCAATATCATCAAGCACTCTTAAAATTGCTTCTCTGCTGTTACATGTATGAAGGCATTCATAAACAGCACTCATTACCTGTTCAACAAGTCCCTCTGCCTCCCCAATCACACATGCGTCTAAAAAATCCGCTATGGGTTCTGGATTGAGTGTTATTGCTATGCCACCTGCTATAATTAAGGGGTCTTTTACCCTGTTCGAAGCATACAGCTCTATATCCGAGCTCTTTAGAAAATCTACAACATTTATATAGTCAGTCTCAAAAGAAACAGAAAATGCTACAACAGAAAAGTCTTTAGCCTCTCTTTTACTTTCAATAGAAAGGGGTTTTTCTCGTTTACCTTTTCTCCAGAAGCATCTTTCACAAACAACATTATCCATGCTGTTCAGGATATTATACAATGCATGCATGGCAAGATTACTCATACCTGCTCTATAAGTGTCAGGATAAACAAGTAAAATAGGTAATCTACCACCCCATTCCTTTTTTATTGCACCATATTCTTTATAC
The DNA here is from genome assembly GCA_049966275.1 of bacterium. GTDB lineage: Bacteria > JAMCPX01 > JAMCPX01 > JAMCPX01 > JAMCPX01 > JBMFUY01. The sequence goes on along the minus strand of JBMFUY010000021.1, from coordinate 13,445 downwards.
GATGGTATCATAATGATGAACCATATCTTTTCCTCTTCAATGATTTATAACATTAAAATTACAAAAATGGAAAAGTCTGAGAAACTTTATACAGCTGTTCAGTATGTCCCTTATTATTTTCAATGCATTTTGGTGTTATAAATGGTATAGTATTTTGAAAATAAAAGGGAGGGATATTATGGTACAGATATTATTGGACAAAGACGCTGAAGGCAATGGACTTGCAAACATGATAAAAGACCTGCTGTCTCAGAATATAGCACAACACAAAGAAAGAGAAAGGGATGTTAAAGCCCTGAATGGAAACATAGCAATAGAAGCCAATGATATTGATGTCAGCCTTACACTTGTATGCAAGGATGGGCAGATTCTCATAAAGAATGGCGTTGTTAAACCGTATGCTCTAAAGATAACAACAGCATCAGACAACATTATGAAATTGAATCTATTGAAGATCAAGCTTGGACTACCATACTATTTTGACAAAGCTGGAAGAGAGGTTTTGAGTATGCTATTTAAAGGCGAATTAAAGATAGACGGGCTGTTTTCGCATCCAATTATGCTAACGCATATTACAAGACTGTTTTCTGTAATGTAGAATATCTGTTATATGTTAACATGTCAAAGGTCAAAGCTGAAATAAAAAAAGTTTTTAAGTTTCTTTTTACTGAAGAATCAAACTCATCCATCACCGGAGAACGTATAATAGTATTTGTTCGCTGGCTTATCATATTATTTATTCTATCGTTGCTTATCCTGACAACAGATATTTCCAAACACACAGTATTGGCTGTACTGATATCAGTTAGTATTTATAATCTGTTATTATCCTTAATACTCTATTCAGGGTTCATAACATCTATTTTCAGAGTTGTTCAGTACTTCTCAGTTTTTATAGATGAGCTCGTTTTAGCAGGAATATTCTGGCTCACAGGTGATGTAAATAATTTAATATATCCATTGTTTTTCTTTGCAATATTTGGCGTATCCCTGCGCATGGAAAGCAAGGATAGCTATATAGTATCTGTTATTAATACATTTTCGCTACCGATAATACTGTACATGGTCTCACCATCTATAATGACCATGTTTAAAGCAGGCATACTGGGTATAGCAAGTATAGTAAATCTATTCTCCACGCGGGTAATAGAATTAAACACTATAAGATTAAAAAGAGAAAGTAGAAATACGGATATTATGTTTTCTATTTCAAATGTGATCAATTCTGTTATTGAGCTCGAACCTTTACTTGAAATTGCAATCTACGAAATTGTTAATAAGCTTTCAGCTATTGCTGGTATAATAGCTTTATACGATACAGAAAAGGACGATTTTACTTACATTGCTTCATCAGGGGATCTAAACATCATAGGAGGATACGTTTCAAAGAGTATGCTGGATGATTACATAATGAGCAGGGTGATATCTGAAAAAAAATGTATAATAATGCCTGATCCTGATGGCAGGATTAATACTGTAGATTCCTGGTTTGAAACCCTTAACACTGTTAGCTTTATCCTTTATCCATTTGTATGTAACGAAAACTATATCGGCGTAATAGGATTGTTTGGAAGGAAGGACAATAAGATATTTTCATCTTACTATTTGAATATTCTGAAAGGGATTACTTCGCAGATCATAACAGGCATAAACCGGGCTTTTTTGTATGAAGATCTTTTGTACAACAGATCCATACAGCGAGAGCTGCTGAGTAAAATAGAAACCGCTTATGACGATGAAAGAAGGAAGATCGCAGGTGAAGTTCATGATATGGCAAGTGGCGTAATGTATGAACTCATAACCGCAATAAATGATTTCAGTAAGAGGGCAAAAGGGTTAACCAGGGACAATCAGCAATTGCTTACCCATATAAAGGAATTGATCGTTGATTACCATAACCAATTAAGGCTCTTTTTGAGTAGATTACGGCCAACTGTTCTTGATGATTTCGGGTTACCTTATGCTATCATGGATCTACTTGGTCATTATAAACAACATCACAATCTCAACATAGAGTTTATAAATAGTTACGATGATTACCCTCTTACTTACGAACAAAAGGACTTTTTATACAAGGTCACAAATGAGGCCATTGTAAATATTATAAAACATGCTCAGGCTAACAAAATCACAGTAACCCTTGGAATGGAAAATAATAACATAGTACTGTCTGTTGCTGATAATGGTAAAGGATTTAATCCAGCGAATAAATATAAAAATAAATATGGTCTTCTGTATATAAGAGAAAGAACAACTATGTTAAAGGGGAGCCTTAATATTGATAGTAAAGAGAACATGGGAACCAAGATCACTGTAACCCTACCATTGCAGGAGATGGAACAACTATGAAAAACATCGCTGTTATGCTTGTTGATGATCACAGGGTTGTCAGGGAAGGTATAAAATACATCATTAATAATCAGAAGGATATGAGTGTAGTTGCAGAGGCAGAAGATGGTGCTGATGTGTTTGAAATTCTGAAGAAGCAGACTGTGGATGTAATGCTCCTTGATATTAAAATGAAAAACGTTGGTGGACTCGCAGTAATATCCAGAATTGCCAGAGAGTTTAAGACATGCAGGGTGATTGTCCTCTCCATGTACGATAATCCAAATTATATTTTTGAAGCCATAAGGTCAGGGGCAAAAGGATACCTTTTAAAAGATGTTGGCGCTGATGAGCTCTTACAGGCAATCCGTTCTGTTTATAAAGGAGAGGGCTTCCTGCAATCAAAAATTACATTACCTGTGTTAAAAAAACTTACAATAGATATGGAGATAAAAAGAAGCGAGGTCTTAACCCCAACTGAACTGGGAATACTATCAATGCTTGCAGATGGGAAGAGGTATAAGGAGATAGCTGTGGCATTTTCGATAAGTGAAGAGACAGTAAAGAGGCATCTTAAGAATTTGTACGATAAGCTTGGTGCTTCAGACAAAACAGAGGCAGTGGCAATTGCACTCAGGCGAAAACTTATAGAGTAAAACTTTCTGTACCGGCATATCAAAGAAAAACGCTCGAGAATTGTCCAACAACCTTATAGATGAAAGAGCGCCAGTTTGCTATAGCATTCGCCTGTTTTGTAAAATGGTGTATCATTCGAAAGTTCAGTAACATATCCTCAGCATTCTGCAATTTCGCCTTCTGTTATTATGCTATACCCCCCTGTGTTTTCTTGTTTAAATAAATTTTATGAGCTATATATAGAACAGGAGCAAGCTATGAGAATAATTTTTATGTGTATACTATCAGGTTTTATAAATTCATTTTATGAATGCCATTTTGAGTGTTTTATTGCTAAATGAAAGACTGGTTACTTAAAAAATGGCATATTGTACTGCTCATAACTGATGCATTAATTATATCAGTATCCTGGTTTTCAGCTTATTTTATAAGATGGGCATTGACCCCATTGTTTGGGTATGCGATAAATCCATTCTATATATATCTTGAATCCTATCCTATTATGCTTGTTCTGTGGGTTACCACGAATAGTGTATTCGGCATTTATAAACCTGGTAAGGTAAAGAAAAACCTTGAAGAGATAAGATCAGTGGTCCGTGGTGTTGTTCTTTCAGCACTTGTTGTTATGTCAGTTTCATTCTTATTTAAGGAATATGATTTTGCAAGATCAGTTTTGCTTATTTTCATAGCCCTTAGTTTTATATTAACCGGTGTATCAAGAGCCATACTCTTCGGTTTATCTAACAAACTCAGGAAATCAGGCTATGGTACCATTAAGTGTCTCATCGTTGGTGCAGGCACAACAGGCATTCGCGCTTTGCAGAGGATCCTGGATCATCCGGAAAAGGGTTATGATGTTATAGGCTTTCTGGATGATGATCAAAGCAAGTTACATACAAATGTATCCAGAAGACCTGTGCTTGGTAAGATTGATGATATCAGGGATGTGGTAGAAAGATACAGTATAGACGAAGTATTTATAGCAATACCATCCCTACCGCATAGTAGGATAATGTCATTGATAATGAAATGCGAAGGGCTTCCGGTTGGCTTTAGAATAACTTCGGATCTGTTTGGTGTTATCGCTCACAACGCTGATATAGAGTTTATAGATGATTTCCCTGTGTTTGATCTTAAAGAGGAAAAAGAAAATCAGATCTACGATTTCTTTAAAAGAATAATGGATATAACCATAGCAGGCATTCTTGTTGTGTTACTTATCCCTTTCTGGATAATCATACCTATTTTAATCAAACTTGATTCCAAAGGTAGTGTCTTTTTTGTTCATGAGCGGATCGGCTTAAATGGTAAGCCATTCAAAATATATAAATTCAGAACAATGTACTCCAGCACAAATCCATACGAATACTCTCCTGAAAAGCCTGATGACCATCGTATAACAAGGATAGGTAAATTTTTAAGACAAACAAGCCTTGATGAAATACCAAATCTTTTTAATGTTTTGAAAGGCGATATGAGCATTGTAGGTCCAAGGCCAGAGATGCCATTTATAGTAGCGAAGTACGAAGAATGGCAGAAGAAACGATTGACTGTAAAGCCTGGTATAACAGGGCTATGGCAGATACTTGGCAGAAAAGATATTCCATTACAGGAAAATCTTGAGTATGATTTTTACTACATAAAGAATAGATCCCTGCTTCTGGACATAATCATCATATTGAAGACAATACCTGCTATCCTATCAAGGAAGGGTGCTTATTGATAATGGAAGAGATATACGAAAAACTAAATATAGAGCTTCAACCCTTTTTAGGGAATATGAATAGCTCCAACAAAAATGCTGTGGTAAAGGATTATATCTCAGTATTACGTAACAAACTAAAAGAGTTTCACAACTCTGGATTGGGTGGCTATGATTTCGCAGTTATAATGAGTGATTACATCGATCTTTTGCTTGAAAGACTTTTTGCTCTATCGGTCAGTGAACGTGATACAACATCAGCATTGGTTGCAATTGGAGGATATGGACGTGGTGAATTAAATGCATACTCTGATATCGATCTTTTATTCCTCTACAAAGATACCTTATCAGAAGGTTTTCAAAATAATATGCTTTATCCCTTGTGGGACACCAGACTTGATGTGGGGCATAGCTCAAGAACAGTGGATGAATGTATAGAGGATGCAAAGGAAGATTACACATTTCTTACATCACTGATGGATCAGAGGTTCATTGCAGGCAATTTTAACCTTTTTGATGAACTGCACAATAAATTTTGTAACATGGTAAGAAGCTCTGCAGAAAAGTTCTTTAACGAAAGGGAACAGGAACTTTATGCGCGGCGCATGAAGTATTCCACACCTGTTTATACCCTTGAGCCAAATATTAAAGAGGGTCCTGGAGGGCTGAGGGATGTACACAACATGTTATGGCTTACAAGGCTATTTATTGATATTGCGGACATTACAGAATTCAAGAGATCACCATTCTTTGATGCTGACATGTATGAGCAGTTTATTAAAAATTACAATATTCTCATGCGCCTGAGAAACGAGATGCACTTTTTAAGCGGTAGTAAAAACGACAGACTTACACTTGAGGTTCAGAAACATCTATCAATATTCTCTGGTTATGAGAACGATGAAGATATTCTTGGTGTAGAAAAGTTTTTAGGCAATTTTTTTGAAACAACCCATCAAATAGCTGAGCTTGTAGATGATTATATACGGTATTTAAAAGAAACGTACATCATACCAAAAACAACAGAGACAACGAGTTATATTGGAGAGTATTATGCAGTAAAACAGAAACAATTATCACTTAAAGATACATATCAGGATCTGTTTTCAAATAAGCCAGAGGAACTTATAAATGTGTTTAAAATACTGATCAACAATGAGTTGAAACCAACAATTGCTTTAAAGAACACCATAAAGAAAGAGATCGCAAAACTTCAGGAACATGGGCATATAGATATACTATTCCCTGCTTTCTTAACATTGTTTGAGGAGAAAAATTTAAGCAGGCTCTTATTCCTGATGAATGATTATGGAATACTTGGCAGTATAATAACTGAATTTAAGCAAATAGCAAATAGGATCCAGTACGATATGTACCATATTTACACTGTTGGTATACATTCAATAAAAACAGTAGAAGAGATTGAGAAAATAAGAGATGGGGATAAAGACGGATTTCTTAAGTCGCTTTATAACCAGGTGAAAAACAAAACTGTTCTGTTACTTGCTGCTTTGCTTCATGACATAGGCAAAGGGCATGGAAAGGATCATGCAAGGAAAGGTAGCGAGATCGCATACAATATTGCTACAAGGCTTGGCTTGCAACAAACAGATGCTGAACTGGTTTCGTTTCTTGTAAGGAATCACCTTATTCTTTCTGATACGGCTCAAAGAAGAGATATCAATGATGAAAAACTTATATATGAATTTGCTAAGCTTATAAAAAGAAGAGAGAACCTGAAAATGCTCTACATACTTACTGTTGCAGATCTCAGGGCTGTGTCTTTAAATGTATGGACAGAATGGAAGGGTGAACTGATAAACGAACTTTACAAACGAACTGAAGAAGCCCTTGAACAGGGATTGGATATGGCAAGGCTTACAACCGAGAAATATCAGATTGTGAGGCAACAGGTAAAAGAAGAATTAAAACATATTGCAGAAGAAAGTATTATAGAAGAGTTCCTTGATGGATTTAAGCCAAGGTATTTCACAACATATTCAATACAGGAAATATTGGAACATTTTAACCTGATCAACCAGTTTAAATCCGATGGGTTGCTCGCTGTAACCTGGAGTGTTCAACAACAGTTTGGATATACAAAACTCAATGTTTGTACAACAGATAGACCCGGGATATTCTCAATAATAGCAGGGGTTTTATCGTCAACAGGTGCAAATATAATGGATGCAAATATTTCTATTAGAAAGGATGGAATCATAATAGATGTTTTCAGGGTTGAAGATGCTGACAAACTTCACCCATACCCTGAGTATAAGCTCCAGAAATTTATAAGTGATCTGAGGGGGTGTCTGTCAGGCAATGTCACTGTAGAGTCATTGCTTTCTGCAAGATTTAAACCATCCATACTTAAAGAAAAGGTTTTAAATAAACAACCAACAGAGATCATCATAAATGATGATGTTTCAGACATCTATACACTCATTGAGATATACACACAGGACAGACAAAAGCTACTGTACGATATAACCAGCACCATATCAAAATTTGGTCTGAATATAGTGGTTGCCAAGATTACTACAAGGGTTGATCAGGTTGCTGATATTTTTTATGTGGAAAAGATTGGTGGAGGTAAACCTACCAGCTCACAGAACATAGAAGAACTGGTATCAGCTTTAAAGGTAGTGATTGATAAGGGCAGTGACATACAGATAGATGAACATAGATAAGGCTATTGACAATTTCATAGATTTTATTGCATCTGAAAAAGGGTTATCAAGGAATTCTATATTAGCCTATAGCACGGACCTGAAGAGGTTCTCTGAATTTGCCAGTGCACACGGTATAAAAGATGTTATTGATATAAAAACTGATAACATCCTTAAGTTTTTACAATCTTTAAAGGATAATAATCTTTCATCCTCATCAGTTATAAGACACCAGATCACCATAAGAAACTTTTTCAAATTCATGTTGAAGGAAGGTATGTTAAAAAAGGATCCTGTTCATATACTTGAGATACCCAGGAGAAACAAAAAATTACCGCAGGTTATGAGTGAATCAGAAGTGGAATCTCTTTTGAATGCACCATTTTTAATAAATGATCCCAGAAGACAGATAAGAGATAAAGCAATGTTAGAACTTATGTACGCAACCGGATTGCGGGTATCTGAACTGGTAATGCTAACACTGAATTCTGTAGAAATGACCGTTGGATACATAGTTGTTAAAGGAAAAGGTAACAAGGAAAGAATTGTGCCCATGGGTGAGGTGGCAAAGGACTCAATAGCGAAGTATTTAACCGAATCCAGGCCCAAATTTTTAAAGCGTAATACAGATTATCTTTTTTTGACCCAGCAGGGTAAACGATTCACAAGGCAGGGATTCTGGAAGCTTTTAAAAATGTATCTTAAGATGCTTGATATAACAAAGCGTATTACACCGCACACATTGAGGCATTCATTTGCAACGCATCTACTTGCACATGGAGCTGATCTGAGATCTGTTCAGCTTATGTTGGGGCATTCAGATATCTCCACCACCCAGATCTATACCCATATCAACACAGAGATGTTAAAACGTATATATGATAAGTATCATCCACGCAGTTGAACGGATGTGTAATTGTTTACCTTAGATCAGACAGAAACGCGAGCAGGACTTTATTCAATTGTTCCGGTGCTTCCATGGATGTAAGATGCCCTGCGTTATTTATAACTTCTAATTTGGCATTTTTTATTCTGGATGCCATTGACCTTGCCTCTTCAACCGGGGTTAGCCTGTCCTTCTCACCAACCACAACCAGAGTGGGACATGTTATGTCCTTTAGTAACTCAGTGGAATCCTGCCTTTCCATCATAGCTAAAGATACACGTGCTATTGTCTCAGATGGGGTGTTAAGAATGATCTCTCTTACCTTTGAAACAACGTGGTGTTTTGTTTTTATAGTTTCAGGTGCTAATAACTTTTCAACCCATTCATCTGCAATCCTGTCCTTTTCTCCATTGCGTGCCCTCTGAGCAAGCAATACCCGGTTTTTTTTGCCCTCTTCTGTATCTGATCCTGCGCGTGTATCAAGTAGTACCATAGCATGCACACTTGAAGGGAACAGTTTATAAAATGAGAAGGCTATATAACCACCCATTGAAAGCCCTGCGAGTATAATCTTTTTAATATTTAAAGTATCGATCAAGGACTTAAGATCAGAGGCGAATAGCTCCATTGAATATGATACATCAGTGAATGCTGTCCTGCCAAAACCTCGCAGATCCGGGCATATTACCCTTGTTTTAGCACCAATTTCATTTATCTGTTCATCCCAGATATCAGCGGACAGAGGAAAACCATGGATAAAAAGCACCGGCACATTACCCTCGCCATGCTCTTTGTAAAACATATTAAAACCATTTATGTATACAGCTGGCATAACAGTTTTTATTGTACCTTCTGTTCTGATTCTTGCACAATCTGTTTTAATTGTCTACTTTCAGGTAAAACAGATAATCCCTTTTTTGCTATGTCCATAGCCTGGGTAAGCATCCCTTGGGCTCTGTATATCAAAGACATCTGGACATAGCCATTTTCATAATCAGGATTGAGTAGAACTGACATTTTGTAGGATTCAACAGCATTGTACCAATCGTTTTCCTGATTATATAAGGCTCCAAGCATTGCATATAAAGAATAATCAGAAGGTATATAATACAATCCTGTTTTTAACAGGTCTATTGCCTCCTCTAAATTATTCTGTGATGCATATATACTCGCTAATAACTGGTATGCAGGTTTGTAGGTCCTGTCTTTTTCAATAATGTATAAAAGCGTTTTTATCGCGGATGCGTTGTTGTTTGTCTGACTTTCAAGTGTGGCTATGTAAAAAAGCATTGTACCTGAAGAAATATTTAAGGCTTTTAGCTGAGCCAATGCATTTTTTTTGTCTGGAGTTATAGCGATAAACATCGGAACATACCTCTGCAGGTTTGCCGGGTCCTTTTGCATCAATTGTTTTAGTATATCGGACGCAATAACTATGTGATTATTTTGCATGTCCTGTACATTTATAGATTGTTTGAGTTCTTCATTTGTAGGGGTAGTGTAGCCCAAACTTACGTCCGGTGTGTTTATAAGTTCATTGGCAAGAACCCATTGGCCATCCGGTAACAGCATGGCTGTTTGCTCTATTCTTTTCATGTCCACATTGTGTATAATAAGCTGGGATATGGCATCCCATGCGTACGGCGGATAAATTTTACATGCCTTTTCAAAATAGGTTATTGCCTGATCTATGCTGTCTGTTTCGAGTTCCAGTGTGCCTATCCTCAAACATAAAGATGCATTGGTGGGATCATAATACAGAGCTCGTTTTGTATATAGAACAGCCTTTTGTAGATCACCTTTGTTCTGATAAAGCCCACCAATATCTTCTTTATAGTATGGATTCCACTCACACAATCGTTCAGCGTGCTTCATCTCAGCGATTGCTTTATCCAGTGCAGTGGTATCGCCTGTTCCTGTAAACAGGTTAAACCATGCATTACCAGCCTCAAAATACAGCTTGTCTGTATTTATAAATCTCTGTGCAGATGTGAATAGTTTTATAGCATATTCTGTATCATGATGTTTAATGGCTGATTTCCCTTTATTGTAAAGGTATTCACCATAAATAGCTCTTGCACAAAATATAACAACACCTGTAAAAATTATTGTTCCTATAATACCTACAACTATGCGTGATTGCCTGGAAGGCTGCAATATATAATCGGGTGGGAGGTCATCACTGTTTAACTGTATTATTGCTGATGTACCTGCAAACAGAATAATAGCAGAAATAGCATTTGATGGTACAAGTATACCAAAGTCAATAAAGTTGTGAAAGATCAAAAACAGCGTAGAGGCAAACCCAGCCCATAGTATAACCCTTTTTAAATTAGAGGATGTGCGTTTTGCGTTCTTTATTATTATGTATAGCCATGCTGATATTATCCATAGTAATAAACCTGAACCTACAATCCCGGTTTCATCTGCAGCTTCTATAAAAACATTGTGAGCATGGTTGACTAAATAAAGAATGTCAGAAGGTCTGAATCTATGAAATGCATCCTCATAAGTGCCAATACCAAAACCAAGCACAGGATGTTCTAAAAACATCCTTAAGGAACCGTACCAGATCCCCAACCTCTGTGATGCGCTGAGTATAAAGAGATTGCTGAAGATTTTATTTTCAAATGGATAGAGTGTTACAATAAAGGCGCCAACCGCGATAGAAGTTAAAAATAATACAATGGCTAATTTTTTATTATAAACACCAAGCCAAGCAAAAACAAAAACGGATAAGGCTATAGCCATAACCAGTGATATGTACGCGCCGCGGGATACTGAAAAAAGAAAGCCAATGATCAACAACAGGAGTGATACAAGCCATAAAATTCTATCCTTCAATGACTGATGTTTGTACACACTGAATGCAATGGCATACGGTATTAACATACCTGTTAGCATTGCCATGTGATTATGATTTATGAGCCAGCCAGAGAAAGCATGTTCACCTTTTGAAAGATGACCAAAAGCGAGTATAAGATAAACGAGTAAAAAAGCACTGTTTGTATGGATCACCAGCCTGAAAAGATACATACTGTTTTCACGTTTTTCAAAACTCACGAACAGGTATATAAAATACAGTAAAATAAGATAGGATAAAAATAATGACTCAATCAAGTACCTTTGATTTGCCATGCCAAGGATCGCTGTCTGTATTATTATGTAAACAAAAAAGATTATAACCGGTACATAGAATTTACCACCGGGCAGATAAATTTGGTCTTCTAATAAGGATGAATAAAATATCGCTGCAAGCAAAAGGTCTATAAGAACAACTATCAAAAGTTTGTCAATAATAAATGGTGAGCCATAATGCACAGAAGAAAAAATTATTAAAAATGGAATGATAAAAATAATAATTTTTTTAATCATAATTTTTCTTTACAAACGGTTTATTTATAGCATATAAATTAAAATATGGATAAAGAAAAGTTAAAAGAGTTTAATCAAATCCTTTTGAAGATGAGGCAGGATATTCTTGAGGAGACAAGTAAACTCTCCAGTACTATACAGGGGGGATCAGGTAAGGAAACACGTTTGCCGGATCCAAACGATAGGGCATCCGCGGAAACAGATGCAAGGGTATTATTGAGGCTTGGTGATAGAAACAGAAAATTACTGTTAAAGATAGATGAAGCATTAAAGCGCATTAAAGATGGAACTTATGGTATTTGCGAAATCTGTGGTGAAGAGATATCAGAAGAAAGATTGAGATACAGACCGGTAACAACACAATGCATAAGGTGTAAAACAGAACAGGAAGATGAAGAGAAACAGATGAAGCAAAACTCAGCGCGATGGCCTAAGTAATCTTAAAGTACCTTGATAGATTTATATATTTTAAAATGTGGGTTAGAATGAAAAAACTATATTTTATGCTTGCTGTTATAAGCCTGTCAGGGATGTTCATGGGACTGGGATATGCAGATCAACCATTGGCAAAGATAGATCCTGTTAAGTTGAGCATGGGACCTCTTGCCAGGGAAAGGAGTTTTAAGGTTTTGAGTGCACAATCTAAAGCATGCGTACAATGCCATGCAGATGTAACACCTGGCATTGTTTCTGATTGGCGTCAGAGTGAACATGCAAAAGAAAATGTTGGATGTTATGAATGTCATAAAAGCCCTGATCTAAAATCACCAGGTGCTTTTGAGCACAATGGTTTCATAATCCATGTTGTGGTTTCTCCTAAAGATTGTTCTGCGTGCCATCCTCAGGAGACCAGAGAGTTTGAAGAAAGCAGACACGCAGTTGCAAGACAGTTTATTGCTGGTATGCCCGGCCTGGAGGTTACCAGAGAAAACACATTGTTTGCCACGCTTGGTGACAAGATCACTGTAAGAGGCTGTCAGGCATGTCATGGTACTGTGGTAAAGATTGGCAATGATGGTAAACCAACATCTGACACGTGGCCCAATCAGGGCATCGGAAGGATCAACCCTGATGGTAGCTTTGGTAGTTGCACTACCTGTCATACACGGCATAGATTTTCTGTTGCAGAGGCAAGAAAACCTGAAGTTTGTGCAAACTGTCATATAGGACCTGATCATCCACAGTATGAGATTTATATGGAATCAAAACATGGAAACATATACGCTACCAGGGGAGCGCACTGGGATTGGGACGCGCAGCCTGGTAAGTGGAATATATTAAAAACAGGGGTGGCACCTGTATGTGTTACATGCCACATGGATGCCGGATTACCTGATATGAAGGTAACGCACAATCTGAGTGCGAATCTTTCATGGGCTTTGCAGGCACCACTCACATATCACTATCCTGACTGGCAGACAAAACAGGAAAAAATGCAGGAGGTTTGCTATCATTGCCATTCCACAGTATGGACACAGAACTACTTTAAACAGGCAGATACAACCTTAACTGTTTATGAAGATAGATTTTACAAGCCTGTATTTGATATGAAACAAAAACTCATTTCAGAGGGTAAATGGCCCAGCACACCATTCTCTACACCTGTTCAGTTTAAGTTTTTTGAATATTGGCACCACGAGGGCAGACGAGCAAGATTTGGGGCATTTATGCAGGGACCTGACTACGAACTATGGCACGGATTCTATGAGCTTGAGTTAGATAAAATAGAGCTCCTTAAACAGATGCAGGAGATGGAAGAAAAAAAGTAAGAGTTAACCCGAAAAATGCATTTGCGAAATAGGGAAGTTTGTGTAATGAGTGATGGGGTACCCACCCGAAGGGAAGGGTC